>DGUD01000160.1:16910-28839 GCA_002393865.1 Treponema sp. UBA4319 | reverse complement strand
TCTCATGCTGAAGCCCTGGGCGCTTGCTCTTGCCCCTAGCAATTTTTCTGTTTCTGTGCTATACTGGATGTAGTCTGCCTTGCAGGTTCTATTGCTATATGGCGGAGTCCGGGGGACTGCGCCGCGGAGGTCTTTTTTATGGAGCAAAATACTCAGTCACAGGCAAAGCTCCCCACTGCTGTCATTGCGTATCTGTTTTTCTGTTATGTGTTCCCGACGCTGGTGTTCGGGCCGGTCGCGCTCTTTATCGGGGCTGCGACGGTAAAGGAATATCTTGCCATCGCCTTTGATGGCGTGATGGATGTCTATTTCCTTGTCTTCCATCTGGGGGCGCCGCTCCTCCTGATAAAAATCTATACCGCGAAAGTCTCGCAGTACGACGACAGCCCGGACTCTGTCCGGAGCACGAACGCCTTCGTAAAACTGTGGTACATGGGCTGCATCGCCCTCGTCATCATCCTGTACACCATCATGCCGGTGCTCGTCGTCATGCGTCTGGGGCAGAAGGGAATGGTTCTTGCCGCGTACGGCGAGAAGACTTCTATATATACATGGCTCACGCTGCTCTATGGGGTGAATTTCCTCTTCTCGGTATTCGGCTTTATCCGGATTCTCGCGGAGCTTGAGCACAGCCTCTCGTGGCTCCCCCATTACAAGGAGGTCGAGCTGATGAGCTTTTCCAGGCGCGTCATCACGGTCACCTTCTTCTGCGTGGCGGGGCTCGCGTGCATCATGGCGAGCGTCGTCTCCGTGCCGGCGAACCTGCTGCAGGGAACCCGGAGTCTGCTGCTGGGCAAGCTGGCGCCGATTTCCGTCGTATTCTCGCTTATCGCCTGCACGAACCTGTACTTTACGGTGCGAGAGATAGGCGCGGGCATCGTCGCCGTGCAGCGCCACACCGAGGAGCTGTCACAGCGCAACTACAACCTTGAGCCGCTGCCCGTCACCTGCCGCTGCGAGATTGGCGAGCTGGTGAACAACATCAACGCCTTCCGCTACACGACGAGGGGGCTGCTCAAGAACATGATGCGCTCCTCTGAGGCATCTTTGTCCGCGGCGACGATGCTTGCGGAGAACCTTGTGACGGTGAACGCGAACATCACGCAGATAAACAAGAATATCGGCGCCGTCCAGTCCGAGATGGATACCCAGTCTGCAGGCGTCGAGGAGACCAATGCCTCGGTGAACCAGATTGTGGCCCGCATCCGCGACCTGAACACGAATATCGAGGCGCAGTCCTCCGCGGTGAACGAGTCTTCGGCGGCGGTTGACGAGATGGTCGCGAACATCAGCTCTGTGACGCAGATTCTGGAGAAGAACAATGTCGCTGTGAACCAGCTCGGTCAGGCCTCGGACGAGGGGCGCAACAGCGTCAAGCATGCTGTCGATATATCGAACGAGATTCTCAAGCAGTCTTCCGGCCTGCTGGAGGCCAGCACCATCATCCAGACCATCGCGAGCCAGACGAACCTGCTGGCCATGAACGCTGCCATCGAGTCCGCCCACGCGGGCGAGGCCGGCAAAGGTTTTGCGGTCGTTGCGGATGAGATCCGCAAGCTTGCGGAGCAGTCGAACAAGCAGGGCAAGATGATAAATACCAGCCTGAAGACCCTTTCCGGCGCAATCGGGCAGGTGACCGGCAGTATCGCCGAGGTCCAGCAGAAATTCGAGGTCATCTACGACCTTGCGCAGACCGTGCGCACGCAGGAGACGGTGGTCAAGAACGCCATGGAGGAGCAGAGCTCCGGGAACAAGCAGGTGCTGCACGCGATGCGCCGCATCAACGATTCCACGGGCACGGTTCGGGCGACCTCCGACGAGATGCTGTCCGGCGCCGATCAGGTGGTCAAGGAGATGGGGCTGCTTGCTGAGGTGACCCGCCGTATCAGCTCCAATATGCAGGATATGAAGGGCAGCGTGGCGGGAATCACGGATTCCATGAAGGCTCTGGCAGATTCCTCCGAGAAGAATCAGGCTGTCATCACGGCACTGAGCCATGAAATCGGAACGTTCAAGCTGTCATGATGGGGCGCAAAGCTGCCGTTCCTCGCTGCGGGGCGGCGTCTTTTGCAATAATTGACTAAAGTACCGTGTTGCGATAAAATAGAATAAATTTTTCCCTGGAGTAAAAAAAATGGGTATTGTTAGGACAATATTACTTGTTGCGTTTGTAATCATCTGTGTGCTGCTGGTGCTGCTGGTGCTTATCCAGCATGAGGACGGCAACGGCATGGGCGGCGTCTTTGGCGGTCAGACCGCAGCGTTCGGCGCGCATTCCGCCACGGTTGTGACGAAAACGACAGCAGTGCTTACCGTCCTGTTTTTCCTGTCCGCGTTCGGGATTCTGCTCCTGAACAAAGGCAAATCTGACAGTGGCGACCTGAACAAGGCTGCCGCCGAGATGAACAGCGCTGCCGGCGAGCCTTCCCAGTCTGCTGCCGGTTCATGGCTTGACGAATAGCCCTTTCCGGAGATGATGGGATTCCGTCTGCGCTCGCAGGCGGAGGCATCCGCACGGGGCGACAGGAGGTCCGGCAGTGGTTTTGCAGCAGGTTTTCTCACCAAAAAGTGTCATTTTGCAGCTTCAGAGTACCGACAAGGAAGAGCTTTTTGAAGAGATGCTGGAGGCTGTTGTCGCGGTGCAGCCAGATATAGACCGCTCGGAGGCGCTGGCCGCGCTCCGCGACCGGGAGTCTAAGATGTCTACCGGCATCATGCATTCCGTCGCGGTTCCCCACTGCTGCATTGATACTGTGCAGGGCGTCGTGGGGGCGATCGGTATCAGCCGGAGCGGCATCGATTACGGTTCTCTTGACGGTGCGCCAGTCCATTATGTCTTTATGCTGGTGGGCAACGCGGGCGATAACGCGCAGCACCTGAAAGTCCTTAAGGGACTTGCCTCCGTCTTGCAGCAGCCCCGCTTTATAGAAGAATTGCCAGAAAAAAAGTCTGCGGCGGACGTATATAATCTGCTTTGTGAATATGAGACTTCTGTCCTGAGCTGACGGGGCTGCTTTTGGCTGCCTGCCGGTGGCCTTGGGCATACAAGGAGGAAAAACTATGGCTGACGATGCAGATGTGATTGCGCATCTTCTGGAAGTCGAGCGCGAGGCCGCTCAGATGATTCTCTCCGCACAGAAAGAGGCAGACGCCAAGCTTGCGGACGCACGTGCGCAGGCAGAGTCTCAGTTCAAGTCCCGCTATACATCCCTTGCCGCCGGAATCGAGGCGGAGGAGAACGCCGCGCGGGAGCGTATCGCTGCATCCCATGCACAGGCTTTTGAGAGCTATGTCCAGACCCTTGCGGACAGCAAGAAGGATGCAGTGGCTTTCAACGCTCTGCTTGACAAGCTTTTGTACGCGTGAGGTGTGCCTGTGGCGATGGATAAGTCTGCGGCGGACGCCTTTGTATACGCAAAAGCTGGCGGTATGCTTGCAAAGTCCTTTGTGGGAAAGCGGGCAGCGCTGCTGTTTTCCGCCCGTTCCCTGCAGGAGCTCTGGTCTCTGCTGTTTACCGATGAAGTCCCTGTCGTTCCTGAGACACTGCTCGCGCGGGAACTTGAGACGCAGGCGCAGTCGGTGTTCATCCGCGATTACAAGCAGCTGATAGCGAATTACGATGCCCCCGCCCCCGTGCTTATCGCATTGCTTCATTCTTTTGATTATGATAATATTAAGGAAATAGGCACGTCGCTCTCGCTCGGTGAAAAAGAGATGCCTGCCGTCGCGGATATCTCTCCGTACAATCTCATTGCCTACCGGAAGTGGCCGGATATCGCCGCTATGACGGACGGCAGTCCGCTTGCATGGTACGACACGGTGCCGCAGGTTTCCGACCAGCAGCAGAATGATTACCGCCTTGACTGCCAGTACGTCAGGGAATTGTGGCAGGCCTGCGCGGTGCTGTCTCCGGGCTGCCGGGAGCAGCTTGTGGCGCTCCTGAAGGAGAAGCTCCGCATGGACAACGTGCTGTGGGCGCTCCGGCTCCGCATCTACTACGGTATGGACGGCGACCTTGTGCGGGCGAACCTTGCCTATGCCGGCGACGGGATGCGCTCCGATGACCCGCTCGCCGCTGAAGCCATACAGACGCTCGGCTGGGAACTGGACAATTACGAGCACTGGAAGCACTGGAAATTCGCTTCCCTGCTGAATCCGCACGAGGATTCCGTCGTCTGGAGCGTGGAGCCGCGCTGGCTGGCAGATGCCTACAAGAAGCGCTATGTAGAGCGGGCATACCGCCTCTTCCACCGCTTTCCGTTCACGGAGTGCCCGTTGGTCTGCTGGTATATATTGAAACAGAATGAACTTGATATGATTCGTACGGCTTCTGAAAGTTTACGCCTTCATGTTCCCGCATCGCAGGCGATGCAGACTGCCGGAGTCAGGGAGGTGCACAATGTCTAAGACAACTGCAATGCGGCTGGTTGAGCTGATGGTCTACAAGGAGGATATCCATGCCGTCCTTGCGTACCTTGGCAAGCTCGGCGAGTTCCAGTTCCAGGATGATGTCGCCCAGTCGGGCGACGAAAAGAACGGCGGCGAGCAGGCAAATCCTGACGCGGACGTGTACCGGCGGCTGCAGACGGTGCGGGCGGAGCTTGATATCCCCGACCTGAAGGATTATACGGAAGAGCTTTCGATCCCGACGGAGCAGGACAGGGAGACTGCCGAAAAGATTATCGCCACGGTGGAGGATATCCATGCGCGGGAGCTTGAGGCCGGCAAGAACCTTTCCAGCGTGGCGGACGCCTATACAGAGGCGATGGCGTTCTCCAACCTGAAGATGCCGTATTCTGAGCTGGAGACGCTTTCGTTCCTTACGCTCAGGCTCGGCAAGATAGAGGACTCCAAATTCGACCTGCTGAAGGCAAAGCTCGGCAACAGGGCAATCCTTGTGCGCGTCGGGAACGACAGCAGCCGGATTATGGTTGCCTGCGCCAAGAACGCGCGCTTTTTTGTGGACACGGAGCTGAAGAATATCGGTTTCCAGCCGCTGCAGGTGCCGGAGAATTTCAAGGGAATCCCTGAGGATGCCATAGAGCGTCTGGCGGCGGAGAAGCAGGAGAAGGAGCAGGCGCTGGAGACCGTGCAGACTGAGCGCCGCAATTTTGTGGAGGCGCACCGCGATTCGCTCATGCACCTGCTGCAGGTTTTTTCCGTCGGAAGCCAGATTTATGCCGTGGAGAACAGCCTGGAGTCCACGCAGTTTGTGTACCGCATTTCCGGCTGGGTACCGGCGTATCTGACGCATGATATGAGCCGCGCGATTGATTCCCTGACAAACGGCCGCACGGGAATCCGTGAATTCCTGCCGTCCGAGGTACAGGCCGTCGTCTCCGGCGGCGAGAAGGTGCCGGTTCAGCTCAAGCACGGCAAGCTGGTGAGCAACTTTGAGCGCATGATTTTCAGCTATGGCTCCCCGCTGTACGGCACGGTTGACCCCACGCCCTTTGTCGCGATTTTCTTTACTGTGCTCTTCGGCATCATGTTCGGCGACGCGGGTCAGGGGCTGGTATTCCTTATCCTCGGTATACTGATGACCAAGCGCGTCATCAGGCTGGGCGGATGGGAGAAATTTAATCTTATTTTCATCTGTATCGGCATCAGCAGCACCATTATGGGGCTCCTGACCGGCGAATTCTTTGCGAGCGCCACGGTACTGCGTCCCTTTGAGCGCTGGGTGACGGGGCTGTTCGGTACGCCGCGCGACCAGATTCTTCCCATGATGCCGTCCAGCGACCCGGTGTCCATAAAGCGGATGTTCCTCTTCTTTGGCTTTACGGTGGGCGTGGGCTTTATCATTAACTCCACGGGCATCATCATCAATATCGTCAACCAGTTCTCGCTCAAGCGCAAGGGAGTTGCCCTCTTCGGAAAAACCGGTGTGGCGGGTGCGGTCTTCTTCTGGTATGTGATTGTCTTTGCGCTGCGGGTCGCCTTCCTGCACCACAGCCCTGCGCTCTATGACTGGATTATCATGGGCGTGACGCTTTTCCTGACGGCTTTCGGCGAGCCGTTTGCCCGGCTGGTGGACGGGGAGCGCCCGGTGCTGGAGAATGGTCTGTTCGCCGCGATTATCGCTGCGGTGGTGGAGATTATCGAGGTCATATCGTCGTACCTTTCCAACACCGTCAGCTTCCTCCGCGTGGGAGCCTTTGCGCTTGCCCATGCGGTGCTCGGTTTTATCATCGAGATGCTCGCGGAGCTTGCGCCCGGCCCGGCAGGTATCCTCGTCCTTATCGTCGGCAACGTGATTGTCGTCGTGCTTGAGGGCATGATTGTCGCCATTCAGGTTGTCCGCCTCCAGTACTATGAATTCTTCAGCAAGTTCTTTACGGAGAGCGGCAGGGAATTCAAACCGTTCAGGTTCACGTACGGAACGGCGCGGATAAAGTAGGTTTTGCTGCTGTCTTTGACGGCTTTGCGGGGGAATCCGGATGCCTATGCTTCCGGCTTCCCTAAAATAGAGATGTATAGAGGTGTTTCTATGAAAAACAGAAAATTGTGGGTGTCCCTCGGGATGATGTTGTTTGTCTCTGCAGCGTGCCTGTTTGCGGAGGATGCCGCCGGTGCGGCGCAGGCTGCTGGAGGCATCGCTTCTGCCATCAAATACATTGCAGCAGCCCTTGCGGTCGGCATTGCCTGCCTTGGCGGCGGTGCTGCGGTCGGCAAGATTGGTGCCGCGGCAATGGGCGCCATGAGCGAGAACGCCGAGCTGTCTGGTAAGGCGCTGCCGTTCGTCGGTCTTGCGGAGGGTATCTGCCTCTGGGGATTCCTTGTCGCCTTGTTCATCATCATAATGTAAGGTTTGATGGAATATTTTATTATAGGGGAACGGGAGCTTGTCCTTGGTTTTATGCTTGCAGGCGTAAAAGGACAGGCGGCGTCCAACCGGCAGGAAGCGCTCCAGGCATTCCAGCTGATGACAGGGCAGTCGTCTTCTGCTGCTGCGCCGCTTGCCGCGGACAGGCCGAAAGTCCTCATTCTGACAGAAGATGTGGCTGACATGCTGTCCGGCGAGGTAAAAAGCTGGCAGATGGAAGGCAAGGCTCCTCTTATTGTTGAGATTCCCGGTCTTGAGGGACATATCGAGGGCAGAAGAACGCTCTCCGATGCAATCCGCGAGGCCGTGGGAATTCAGGTCTAAAAGCAGTGGTGACGGAAGTGTAGTTATATGGAAGAATTACGTTCAACTGAGGCTCTTGATACCGAGATCCGCAACGATGCCCGCCGGAAAGCAGGGAAGATTCTGGAAAAAGCCGAGGAAAGTGCAGGCGCGCTTCTTGCTGATGTTGACAAGAAGGTGCAGGAGGCGGTAGATGCCGCACGGCAGTCATCCCGGAGCCGGCTTGCGCTCTACGAGAAGAATATCAATGCCTCGCTTCCCCTTGAGAAGGAGCGCCGTCTTGTCTCTTACATACACAATGCCGTAATCGAGGCGATGAATGCGTATTTTGACGGGCTCGGCGAGGCGAAGCGTCTTGATATAATCAGGGGTCTGGTTGAACGCTCCCGTACGGTTCTTTCCGGCACGGAAGTCCATGCGCTGGCGGTCGGCATCGATGTTGCCGCCGCAGAAAAAATGTTGCGGAAGCTGCTCGGTGCGTCGCTCTTGTCCTGCAAGGCCGGCGACAGCCAGATGCTGATGGACGAGACCGTCCCCGGTTTTACGCGGCGGGAAGGGCTTGTGCTCCGCAGCGCTGACGGGCAGATTGTCTGCCGCCTTACCCTTGACGAGAAAGTCAAGGAGATTCTGGATACGCAGAGGGCAGAGCTTGCCTCCACGCTTTTCTGCGGGAGGCTCCCCGAATGATAACTGGTAAGATAACGCGTATTTCCGGTCCGATTGTATATGCGGAAGGACTTGATGGCTGCGGCCTGTATGATGTTGTGGATGTCGGCGACAAGAAGCTCATCGGCGAGATAATACGGCAGGATAAGGGAAAAGCGACCATCGAGGTATACGAGGACGACAGCGGTATGCAGGTCGGCGAAAAGGTGGTCAGCAATGAGCGCCCGCTTTCCCTCAAGCTGGGACCCGGTCTTGTCGGTACCATTTATGACGGCATCCAGCGTCCGCTCCGGCAGATGTATGAGTCAGGCGGCGCCTTCCTGCTGCCGGGTCAGCGCACCGAGCCGCTTGATGCGGAAAAAAAGTGGGATTTTACCCCCGTGGTGTCGGAGGGCGCGGAGATAGCGCCCGGCACGGTGCTCGGTACGGTTCAGGAGACCGGCTCCGTCCTGCACAAGATTATGGTGCCGCCGTTTATCCGCGGGCGCAAGCTCGTCTCCTTCAAGGGTGCCGGAAGCTATACGGTTGACGAGGAGATTGCGATGACCGAGCTGGGAGAAAAGCTGACGATGAGCCAGTACTGGCCGCTCCGCAAGCCTCGTCCCTTTGCCCGGAAGCTGGAGGTGAGCCAGCCGCTCGTAACCGGTCTGCGCGTTATCGATGTCTTCTTCCCCCTGTCAAAGGGCGGGACTGCCGCCATACCGGGCGGCTTCGGCACCGGCAAAACCATGACGCAGCATGCGGTCGCAAAATGGTGCGACGCCGACCTGATTGTCTACATCGGTTGCGGCGAGCGCGGCAACGAGATGACGGATGTCCTTACCGACTTCCCCAAGCTGATTGACCCGCGGACGGGGCGCTCGCTGATGGAGCGCACGATACTTATCGCCAACACGTCGAACATGCCGGTGGCTGCCCGCGAGGTATCGCTGTATGCGGGCATCACGCTCGCCGAATACTACCGCGACATGGGCATGCATGTCGCCATCATGGCTGATTCCACGTCGCGCTGGGCGGAGGCGCTGCGCGAGCTGTCCGGCCGCATGGAGGAGATGCCTGCGGAGGAGGGCTTCCCCGCGTACCTGCCGACGCGCCTTGCGGAATTCTACGAGCGCGCGGGGCGTGTGGACAGCCTCTGCGGTCAGGAAGGCTCTGTCTCCGTTATCGGAGCTGTTTCCCCGCCGGGCGGTGACTTTTCCGAGCCGGTCACGCAGCATACAAAGCGTTTTATCCGCTGTTTCTGGGCGCTTGACCGCGAGCTTGCCAACGCCCGTCACTATCCGGCAATCGGCTGGATAGATTCTTATTCCGAATACGCGGACGAGATACGGGGCTGGTGGGACACATTCGACCCGCGCTGGGCGACCATCCGCATCAAGGCGCTTGACCTGCTCAAGCGGGAGCAGCGCCTGCAGCAGATTGTCCGCCTTATCGGCGCGGATGCGCTGCCGGACAGCGACCGCCTTATCCTGACTGTCTGCGAGATGCTCAAGAACGGCTTCCTCCAGCAGGATCAGTTCGACAAAGTTGACGCGTACTGCGTGCCGGAAAAGCAGGTGCAGCTGCTGCTGCTCATCATGAGCTTCTACGACAAGGCGCTTGCGGTCATCCAGCTCGGATGCCCGCTCCTGAAGGTGAACGAGCTGCCGGTGCGGACGGAGATTGTGCGGGCAAAAGGCGTCGTCGGGAATGACAAGCTTGACGGACTCACGGTTATTGCGAGCCATCTTGAGGATCAGATGGCGGAGCTGGAGCGGATGTACCGCAAGGACACTGTTGCATGAAAGGAATAGAATACAGGGGGCTGTCGCAGATAGACGGGCCTATCGTCGTGGTAAAGCGTACGCCGGATTCGTTCTATGACGAAGTTGTCTATGTGCGCGACAAGAACGGCGAGAAAAAGACAGGTCGCATCATCGACATAAACGAGCAGGTCGCCGTCGTGCAGGTCTTTGGCAGCACGACTGGCCTTGACCTTGACTCCACGACGGTTGAATTCCTTGAGGAACCGATGGAGCTGCGCGTGGGGCAGGGGCTGCTCGGCCGCATCTTCAACGGTCTGGGGGAACCGATAGACGGCTACCCGCCCATCATCTCCAGCAGGAAGGTGAACGTCAACGGTACGCCTATCAACCCCTATGCCCGGGTCTATCCGAGGGACTTCATCCAGACGGGCATCTCTTCCATCGACGGCATGAACACGCTTATCCGTGGCCAGAAGCTTCCCGTCTTCTCTGGCAACGGTCTGCCGCACAACAAGCTTGCCGCCCAGATAATCCGTCAGGCAAAGCTCAAGAATTCCGACGAGGAATTCGTCATGGTCTTTGCCGGCATGGGCATCAAGTACGACGTCGCGCAGTTCTTCAAGCATACCTTCGAGGAATCCGGCGTCCTCTCAAAGGTCGTCATGTTCCAGTCCCTTGCGGATGCGCCTTCCGTGGAGCGTATCATTACGCCCCGCTGCGCGCTTACCGCCGCGGAATACCTTGCATTTGAGTGCAACATGCATGTTCTTGTCGTTATGACCGATATGACGAACTACTGCGAGGCGCTGCGCGAGATTTCCACGACGCGTGGCGAGGTTCCCGGCCGCAAGGGCTATCCCGGTTACCTCTACTCCAACCTTGCGGAGCTGTACGAGCGGGCGGGCAAGATTCAGGGCAGCAGCGGCTCCATCACGCAGATTCCTATCCTTACCATGCCGAACGACGATATCTCGCATCCTATCCCTGACCTGACGGGCTATATCACCGAGGGGCAGATAGTCCTTGACCGCGAGATGTCCTCCAAAGGCATGTATCCCCCGGTCGCCGGTCTGCCGTCGCTGAGCCGCCTGATGAAGGACGGTATCGGCGCGGACATGACTCGCGAGGATCATGCGGCTGTCTCCAGCCAGCTCTTTGCGTCCTACAGCAAGGTCAAGTCAATCCGGAACCTTGCCGCTATCATCGGCGAGGAGGAGCTTTCCGACCTTGACAAGCTGTACCTCCGCTTTGGCAACGAGCTTGAGGCGCAGTTCTTTACGCAGGGCGAATACGAGGATCGCTCCATCGAGCAGACCCTTGATTTGGGCTGGAAGCTGCTGGGTATCTTGCCGCGCGAGGAGCTGTACCGCATCAAGGACGAGCTTATAGACAAGTACCTCCCCGGACAGGAATCGTGAGCCTATGGCAAAGCTGAATATTGCCCCTACAAAATCAAACCTCCTCGCCATAAAGGAGCAGCTTGCCGTCAGCACGGAAGGCTACGATTTGCTTGAGCAGAAACGCGAGATTCTTGTCATGGAGCTGATGCGCATGGTCGAGAAGGTAAAGCTGCTTGAGCGGGATATGGACAAATGCATAGACAAGGCCTATCCCGCGCTCAAGAACATGCTGCTGACCGTCGGCGGCGATCGGGCGGAGCGTATCGCCCATTCCGTGGACTACACCTTCAACATAACAAAAAAGCCGGTCGTCATCGGGGGCATGTCCTTTACGACCATAGACGTCCAGCTTCCGCGGCGCCAGCTCTTCTCTTCCTTTAAGGGAACCTTTCCCAGCAGCGATGAGGTTATGACGGATTTCTTTGAGCTGCTGACGCTGATTACGCAGATGGCGGGCATCCGTACTATCGTGTGGCGCCTTGCCATGGAGGTAAAGAAGACGCAGCGCCGCGTGAATGCCCTTGACAAGATGGTCATCCCGCAGGATAAGGAGACGGTGAAATACATAGAGAGTGTTCTGGAGGAACGCGAGCGGGATAACGTGTTCGTCCTGAAGTCCCTCAAGCACAGACAGGACAGCAAATGATAAAGTCGCTTTTTCAGAATGTGGTTGTTGCCTACAACGGCTCAAAATCCTCTCTTTCGGCCGTGATGTATGCGGTTCTTATGGCCAAATGCTATAAGTGCCACGTAAAGGTTGTCTATGTCGTCGATTCCGCGACGATTCGTCAGCTGATGCTCACGAAATTCGTCATCAAGGACGAGGCTGCCTCCTTTGAGGAGAATCTGGAGGCCGACGGCCGCCGGAACCTTGATTTTGCCGCCGGGCTGGCAAAGTCCAAGGGCATAAAAATCGATACCGAGCTGCGGCGCGGCGCCGTCTGGTCGGAGATTATCAAGGCCGCCGACGAGCTGAACGCCGACCTTAT
>DGUD01000160.1:0-16846 GCA_002393865.1 Treponema sp. UBA4319 | reverse complement strand
TGCTCGGCGGCACGACCGGCGGCAGCCAGCTTTCCTCCCAGAGCCGGGACGTGGTGAGCGCCCAGGACAGCGAGATTATCGGCAGCGCGCACTGTTCCGTCATGGTTGTGCGGCAGCCCTATATCGAGCAGCTTTTTAAAATCGGCTGAAAAAAGCATATGTCCTTTCAACGTTATTTTACGAGTATCTTTACATTGGTTTATAATTTTTTGTAATATTTGTGTTTTTTTAAGACTTTTTCCCCGGAAATGTATATAGTGGAAAATATGAGACTATTACTTGTAGAAGATGATGTTCGCCTCTCTCAGGCGCTGGTAGAGGCCTTTCAGAAGAATCGTTATGGAATCGATGCTGTGTATACCGGCCCTGACGGACTCAAGTATGCGCAGGGTGGAATTTATGATGCGCTCATCCTTGATACGATGGTGCCCGGCATGGACGGAATCTCTGTGCTGAAGACGCTGCGCGAGGAAAAGCATTCTGTTCCCGTGCTACTGCTCTCGGACAAGGGGGATGTGCAGGATATCGTCAGCGGGCTTGACAGCGGAGCCGATGACTACGTGGTAAAGCCTTTCAACACGGACGAGCTGCTGGCTCGTGTCCGCGCGCTGACCCGCCGCAAGGGTGCTCTCAAAGAGGATATCATAACATTCGGGGATCTGACGCTGGACAAAAACAGCTGCGAGCTGCAGAAGACGGGCGGCAGCGGCGTAAAGCTCTCGCTCAAGGAGCTGCAGATTGTGGAGCTCCTCTTTGACAATCCCCGGCAGGTCATCAAGAAAGAGACCATAATCGAAAAGATATGGGGTGGGGACAGCGATGCCGAATACAATAATGTGGAAGTGTATATCTCTTTTGTCCGCAAGAAGATGGATGAGCTTGGAGTACGGACGAGAATCCGCACGGCCCGGGGCATAGGCTACTCTCTGGAAGAGGGCAACTGACGGGGAACGTGGAGGTTATGATGATAGAAAGAAACAGCGGCTTCGCGAACTTGAGCGCGGGATACCTGTTCCCGGAGGTCGCGAAGCGGCGCAGGGCGTATCAGGAGGCACATCCTGACGCAAAGATTATAAGTCTCGGCATCGGCAATACGACCGAGCCGCTGACGCCGCATATCGCAAAGGCCATGGCGGATTATGCCGCCTCTCTCGGCACAAAAGAAGGCTATTCCGGTTACGGCGATGAGCAGGGGCTCTCCGAGCTGCGCGGAAAAATCGCAGAGGTGCTCTATCCCGGCATGGCGGGCGCGGACGAAGTCTTTGTCTCCGACGGGGCAAAGTGCGACATCGCACGCATCCAGACGCTGTTCGGCAGGAATGTGCCGGTCGCGGTGCAGGATCCTGCCTATCCGGTCTATGTGGACGGGAGCGTCATCGTCGGTGCCGCAGGAAAATCCTGTGCTTCCGGCTACGAAGGCATCACCTATCTGCCGTGTACGGCGGAGAATTCCTTTTTCCCCGACCTTTCTGAAGTAAAACCGGGCACGCTCATCTATTTCTGCAGCCCGAACAACCCGACCGGCAGCGCGAGCACGCGCGAGCAGCTTGCGGAGCTCGTCGCTTTTGCCCGGAAGAACGGCTGCCTCATCATTTTTGATGCCGCATACGCAGCCTTTATCCGCAATCCCAAGCTGCCCCGTACCATCTATGAGATTCCCGGCGCGCGCAGCTGTGCCATCGAGATAAATTCCTTCTCCAAGCTGGCGGGATTTACCGGCGTGCGTCTCGGCTGGTCAATCGTGCCCTCCGAGATTCAGTTTGCCGACGGTACGCCTGTCAGGCAGGACTGGAACCGCGTCATGACGACGCTGTTCAACGGCGCCTGCAATATTGCCCAGCGCGGCGGTCTTGCGGCGCTTGACCCTGAGGGCATACGGGAGACGACATCACTCGTTGACTACTATCTTGAGAATGCAAAGCTTATGCAGGCGGCTTTGTGCGGCAGCAATTTTGCCGCCGCGGGCGTGCAGGTCTACTATACGGGCGACTCCCCCTATCTCTGGGTAAAGTTCCCCGGATGGAAGAGCTGGGATATCTTTGATTACATCCTGGATAAATGCCGCGTCGTGACGACCCCCGGCAGCGGCTTTGGTCCCGCGGGCGAAAGCTATGTCCGCTTCAGCAGTTTCGGCCACCGCGAGGACGTGCAGGAGGCATGCGGCCGCCTGTCGGCGCTTTCTCTGGAGCGCAGCTAGCGCTCCGGCTGCGTGCGTGCGCTCATGCTGCGCGGGGTGCGGCGGGACGGGTTCCCTGCTGCGCCCCGCGCATTTTTTTGCCGTTTTCTTCCTTAGAATTCCGCCCGGAATCCAAGCCAGAAGCTGAGGCTCTTTACCCAGAAGCTGCTGTCATCTATCAGCTTCGTGATATCCACGGAGACTGCGGACGTGATGCTTCCGCCAAAGAGCGGTATGGTCACATATGGTGTCAGTGTAAAGTGCGGGTCGCTGAAGAAGCTGCCGCTGCCGTACACGATGTCGTAGAGCGTCGATTGGTCGGAGACCGTCGCGTGCATGCCGATCGTAAAATTCAGGTTGCCCAGATGGAAGTGGTCGGTGCTGACGCCCAGATCCGCGCCCATGCCGCCCTTCTGTTCGAAATTGTATATCATGGGGATGGTCTGCGTGGACGGCCTGTTGAAGAAGGTCAGCGTGAGGTCCACATCCCTGATTTTTACCCTTGGCTCCACAAGGAAGTAGAGGTTCTGCACGAGGTCTTCCACAAAGTTGTGGTTCTCGTAGGCGTCAAATCCTGCCTCTACCTCGGAGAAGCCTCCCTGCACGAGGAGCGACACGGGGTCGGACGGATTGCCGATGAGCATGTTCAGCCCGGTGCGCAGCGTCACGTAGCGCACGATGAGGACTTCCGTCTCGAACGTCCCCTTTGTGCTGCCATGCGGGAATCCGAGCCCTATGTCCCAGTCGAGCGTAACGTAGGGGAACGCGAACGCGAAACGCAGATCTGTGTTGAAATTGTTCTGCGGGTTCGTGGCGTTGAGGCGGTCGAAGTCCTGGTAGAGGTAGAATCCGACGGCGACCGGCTGCTCGAATCGCAACATATAGGATACGCCTGCCCCGTAGAAGTCGTTTATGTTGGCGCCGCTCTGCCCGCTCCATGTCCGTGTCAGCGCCGAGCTGATGGGCAGTATGCCGAACTGCCGCTCAAGGAAGGTGTCCATGCCGACCGGCTCGAATTCTCCGAGGAAGGCCGACAGGTAGTGTATGACCGATTTCGTGTGGAATGCATAGGTCGCGGAGAGCTCCTCCACCTGAAAGCTCGCGGGTACGGTTCCCTTGTTCTTGAGGAATTCCTTGCCGACCCCGTCTTTTGAGATATCCAGAAGGAAGGCGCTGTCCACAAGAAAGTCGCTGCGCAGGATAAGCTTGTCCGAGATGTCCACTTCCGCGCCGAAATAACCCTGCGCGTATGCGTCCACGGAGAACGTGGGCTCCTCGCTGTCGGAGATGGGGTCTGAGCGCGCCGCCGCTCCTCTGCTCATCAGCCCTGCGTGCCCCTTGATGTAGGGGGTCTCAAAGGCGGAGAGCTGCGCAAGCAGACATATATAGGTGAATAATGTGCATGCCGTCTTTTTCAAAGTCTGTATCCTCCAGCTCTGTCGGCGGAAGCATGAGGGGAGGCCGCTCTTTCTGGGACGGCTGGCTCGTGGATGCTTCTGCAGGGCTCGCCTGATCCTGTCCCGAAACAAGAGGGGAACCCGTTTCAAATATCGGCAGATTCCGGTGGAATCTGAACTACCGCACGGAATTTTTTGGCCAGGGAAGGAAATGCCGGCCGTCCGCGGGCGGCGGCGGGGGAGGGCTGTAACATTGAAATTCTGTAAAAAAAAGAAATTTTTCACATTTTGACTTGACTTATATTTGTAAGCGATTAAAATATAAGCTATGAGTGATTATCTTGATCCGAATAATGAAGAACTTCTCCAGGATTTCTTTGCTGAGGCAGAGCAGCAGGTAGAGACGCTGGAAAGCAACATCCTTGTTATCGAAAACGATCCGACTAACCATGATGCCATTGACGAGATTTTCCGTGCCGCGCATACATTGAAAGGTGGTTCCGCAACTGTCGAGATGACGGAGCTCGCGACATTCTGTCATGACGTAGAGGATTTGCTGGATGCACTCCGTGGCGGGACTGCGACGGTCACTGAGCCTATCGTGGATGTCCTGCTTTCTTCCATTGATATCATCAAGGCGATGCTTGAGTCCCGCAAGAACGGCGCCGCCTATCAGGAGGACGTGAGCCCGATTGTCTCCAAGATTCAGTCGTTCCTGCCCTCCAAATCCGCAAAGAAAGGCGGCAAGGCCGCGCCGGCGGCAGCTGCTGCTCCTGCGCCAAAGCCTGCGGCTCCCAAACCGGCGCCTCAGCCTGTCGAGGAGAATTCTGCTATGCCGCCGCTTCCTCCGCTTTCCGAGGAGGATTTCAACGAGCTCAAGGAGGCGACTCCTGACGGGCAGACGCTGTGGTCTATAAATGTCACGTTCGATGAGTCCAACCCGATGAACAGCGTAGGCGGTATTCAGGTTTTTGCCGCGCTGAAGAACCGTGGCACGGTGCTCAAGACGATACCTGATTTCGAATCCCTGTACGAGGATAATTTCTATGCGCAGGTCGTGTACTATGTTGCGACTGCGAGCAGTGGCGCGGAGCTGGAGGATACGGCGTTCCTTGACGACGTGACCCTTGCGACCGATGCCCGTGAGGTGACGGGCGCGACTTCTGCCGCCTCCAAGCTGACTGCCAGCGAGGTTCCCGCGGCTGCTGCCGAAGCAGCGCCTGCTCCCGCACCTGCCAAGGAAGAGAAGGCCGCTCCTGCGGAAGAGGCTGCCCCTGTCGCATCTGTGCAGCCGGCGACCCCCGCGAACGTGCAGCAGGCAAAGGCCGGGATGGCCGCTGCCCAGGGTGGTGGTCAGGCTGCGCACAAGGTCAACCAGACAGGTTCCATCCTCCGCGTCGATTCCCGCCGCGTAGATACGCTGATGAATCTCGTCAGCGAGACCGTTATCACGAAAGCCGCGTTCAACCAGATTGGGCTCCATACCGCAGACCTTCAGGTTCAGCTGCAGGCGCTCAACAGCAGCTATAAGGAAAAGCAGCACCGTCTGATGGAGGCATTCCCCAAGCTCATCGAAGATGTGCAGGCTGGGACGCCGGTCAAGGAAGTCCGCCAGAAGCTCTCCGAGGAATTCGGTGCGATGTCCGGCTGGTTCGACAGCTTTGAGAACGATTTCAAGCTTACATCGAGCAAACTCCGCTCTTCCACGCAGAACCTCGGTCGCATTGCGAGCGAGCTGCAGGAAGGTGTCATGAAAATCCGCATGGTTCCCATCGGTACCATATTCAACCGCTTCCCTCGCGTTGTGCGCGATTTGAGCCGCGATCTGGGCCGCAAGGTGAACCTGGTGATAGAAGGTGAGGAGACAGAGCTTGACAAGACGGTCGTCGATGACCTGCTTGACCCGATTATGCACTGTGTCCGTAACTCTGTTGACCATGGTATCGAGCCGCCGGATGAGCGCGTCAAGTTCGGGAAGGATGAGACCGGTACGCTGACCCTGCGTGCTGCCAATGAGGGCAACATGATTGTCATCGATATCATTGATGACGGCGAGGGTATCGACGTGGCCAAGGTCCGCGAGAAGGCTATCAAGAAGGGGCTTATCAGCCCCAATAAGGTGCTCTCCGATCAGGAGGCCTACAACCTTATCTTTATGCCGGGCTTCTCAACAAGCGACAAGATAAGCAACGTTTCCGGACGCGGTGTCGGTCTTGACGTCGTAAAGAATATGGTCGATAAGCTGAAGGGCAACATCTCCGTTACGAGCGAGCGCCACAAGGGCTCCCGCTTCAGCATCCGTCTGCCGCTGACGCTTGCTATCATCCAGGGTCTGCTGGTGCGCGTCGGCAAAGAGGTCTACTCTATTCCGATTGCCAACGTCATCGAGAGCCAGCGCGTCAAGAAAAGCAGCATAAACACGATTGACAGCTATGAAGTCCTGAACGTCCGCAATGAGGTTATTTCTATACTCCGCCTGAACAGGCTCTTCAATATCAAGGAGCGGGGCGAGAATGAATACTGCTTCATTGTTATTGTCGGTTCTCAGGAAAAGAAAATCGGCGTGATGGTCGATGCCCTTATTGGGGAAGAGGATGTCGTTATTAAGCCTTTGCGCGACCAGTTTACGACATCGCCGGGAATTGCCGGCGCTTCAATCCTTGGTGATGGTTCAGTTTCCCTCATCATCGATGTAAGTCAGCTGCTTGAACTCGGCGTAAAACAGGAACTAGATGCTCAGCAGCTTCGCGAAGCGGAAGCTATGAGAAGAGGGTAATTGAATGACGATACAGGAAAGACTGAGCGCTCTCGCGACAACGACAGAAGAAATAGGCGGCAAGAACCTTACTCCTGAGCAGCTGGAGGAAGAGAAGAGGAAGAACAGCGTCATTGATTATAAGATGGTCACGTTCTCCCTTGCCGGTAAAGACTATGCCATTGATATCATGAATATCAAGGAAATTGCCAAAGCTGGGCATTTTACCTATGTTCCGAACAGCCTTCCGTTCGTGCTGGGTGTCTATAACCTTCGTGGCGAGATTATACCGATTATTGACCTCCGCCTCTTCTTCAATATAGAGGTGCCGGAGCACGATGAGAACGTGCTGGAGAACACGCTGATTGTCATTGTCGGCGACCAGATGTTCGGTGTTGTCGTGGACGAGATTGACAAAGTCGTCGGCATCCAGAAAAGCACTATTCAGCCGCCTCACCCGCTCTTTGGTGATATAAACATCAAATATATCTATGGCGTTGTGGAGGCCGAGCGGCATCTCTATGTTCTGCTTGACATCGATAAAATTTTCGGTGTGCGTACTCCTGAGGAGGAGCAGTCTCTGGCAGAATCTGTGCAGGCACAGGTAGAGAAGAAGCAGTCGCTGGCTGCTGAGGCTGCTGCTGCGGCACAGACCGCTGCCGCAGCAAAGGAGTCTGCTGCCCGTAAGCAGGCGGCGGATGAGGCTGCCCAGAAGCAGGCCGAGGCTGATTTCAATTTCATTTCAGACTCTTTGAAGACCACGAAGAAATTCTTTGTGAGCGATGTCTCTGCCGCATGGGTAAAAAAGCGCTACGAGGAATGGAAGAAGGAGCGCGGCGCAAAGAATACGCAGTTCAGCGGTGAGGCTGATGCGGATGCGTTCCTGAAGCCCTTCTACTCCCGTTGCAATGAGACGTTCTGGACGGAGAAATATGCGAATGAGGTGAGTGCGGCGCTGCCGGACAATACAGCCAAGAATATTGTGGTCTGGAATCCCGGCTGTGGCAAAGGTTTTGAGTCATACTCTCTTGCATGTTTGTTGAAAAAACGGTATCCTAATGCTCATGTGCGGATTTATGCGCACGATATCGATTTGCTGAATGTTTCTAACGCGCCGTTGCTGACGGTGAGCGAGGCTGTCTCTACCGACTGGTATCAGCCTTACCTTACGCGGACGGTTTCCGGTGATTATACGTTCAGCAAAGATATTAAGGATATGGTTATGTTCGAATACCACGACTGCGTGAACACGAACAGTCTTCCGGACATAGACATTATTTTTGCCCGTGATATTGTTTCCTTCCTGCCGGAAGCATCGCAGAAGACAATGCTTGCTGACTTCAAGGAAAAACTCAAGGGAAATGGTGTTGTCATTGCCGGAGACAATGAGGATATCAGCGTAAATGGCATGAAAAAGAAGACCGTGGGCAGTATAGTGGTATATACTAAGTAATTAGAATATATAACAAGAAAGGATTTTCAGGGGGAAACATGAGAGTAGAATACATTAACCCGTTCGTCGAGACTTCATACCGAGTGTTGCAGGAAGTTTTGGGTGGTGCCGATGTAAAAAGAGGTGACTTGTATCTTAAGTCTACTGCAATGCCTGTTATGGGAGTAGCCGCGCTTGTCGGTCTCGCTGGTGATGTAGAAGGTCGTGTGCTTTTTGACATGACATATGATACTGCGCTGAACATTGCTTCCAAGATGAACGATGAGCAGCTGACGTCTTTTGATGACCTTGCAAAGGCAACTATTAGTGAGCTGGCAAATATTATCACTGCACAGGCTGTCACAAAATTGCATGAGCTTGGATTCAAGTTTGACCTTACACCGCCGACCTTGTTCGCTGGTGAGAAGATGGAGATTGCAGCATTAGGCGGGCAGAATGAGAACGTTGAGGCTCTGATTGTACCGCTTATTACTGAATTTGGAAAAATAGAAGTCAACGTCGCAATTCGCGAACGTACATGATAAGGAGACAAACTGTATGAAAACGAAAGAGGATTTCCCATCAATTAATGAGCGTCCGCCGGAAGGAGTGAAACTCGATGGATCAAAATTTCGTGTACTTGTTGTAGATGATTCCGCGTTCGTCGCAAAACAGTTGACACAAATCCTTACTAGCGATGGTTATGAGATTGTGGCGACTGCACAGGATGGAAAGGAAGGCGTTGACAAGTACAAGGAGCTTTGCCCGAATGTGGACTTAGTTACCATGGACATTACTATGCCCCGTATGGATGGTATCACTGCCTTGGAGCAGATTATGGCATTTGATAAGAATGCCCATGTCGTTATGGTCAGTGCTCTTGGTAAAGAGGAACTTGTCAAGAAATCGCTTCTTGCAGGCGCAAAGAACTATATCGTCAAACCGCTTGATCGCAAGAAGGTTCTTGAGCGCATAAGCGCTTCGCTGAAATAAAAAAATATAAAAAAATCAGCGAAAGTACTTGCAAACTAAGTGAAAATTCTGTATACTACAGTTCCTTAGTTTGCTTAACCGCGCGACTAGCTCAGTTGGTTAGAGTACAAGCATGACACGCTTGGGGTCTCTGGTTCGATTCCAGAGTCGCGCATACCATTTAAAAATACTGTTCTAAGCGTTTTTTACTTCATCTGATTTATTTATCTGTATCATCTAAGAATGCCTTTTGTTTCTCTGTATACGCATTATTTTGCTTGCTGCATGCGGATAACGGGTGCTTATGCACTGAGCTGCTGCGTTCTCTTGTTTTTTTTACTTAAAAAATGAGTAAAATTTAAAAAATATTTGACTAATAATTATCCTGTGCGTTATGCTTTGTGTAGCATATGATACTCAGGAGGTTTTGTATGAGAAAGATTACAAGGTTTGCGGCCATATCGCTCGCACTGTCTGCGTTTTTTGCTCTGACGGCATGTGGCGGCAAACAAGCGGCGGTCCTTGATGAGAGACCCCTGGACATATCCTATACGGACATTCAGCTTGGTTCCACGGGCACAGACATTGCCACGACGATAACGCTTTTGAGCCATCGCACCGATATGCTCGCTACTGATTATCCGGGCAAGGGCTGGTCCGCATATCTTGCGGAATTCAACAAGCTGTACCCGGATATCAGGGTGCAGATTGAGGGCATCACCGACTATGCCTCCACGGCTGTGATGCGTCTGCAGGGCGGCGATTGGGGCGACATCATGATGATTCCTGCTATTGATAAGAAGGATTTGTCTTCGTACTTCCTTCCGTTTGGCTCCGAAAGCGAGCTGTGCGCGCAGGTGCGTTTTGCCGACCAGTGGGCGTACGGCGGGCAGGTCTACGGAATCCCGTCCACGGGCAACGCGCAGGGCGTGCTCTACAACAAGAAGGTGTTCCGGGAGGCGGGCATAACAAAGCTGCCGGCGACGCCCGACGAATTTCTTTCCGCGCTCCGGCTCATCAGGATGCGGACAAAGGCTGTTCCCCTGTACACGAACTATGCCGCAGGCTGGACGCTGGGCGCATGGGATGCCTATATCGGCGGCTCTGCCACCGGGGACGCCGATTTCATGAACAAGACGCTCGTCCACTCAAAGGCGCCCTTTGCGGATCGCGGCGATGGAACCGGGCCGTATGCGGTCTACAAGATTCTGTATGATGCCGTCGCGGAGCGGCTCATCGAGGACGACTATTCTACGACTGACTGGGAGAGCTGCAAGGGCAAGCTGAACCGTGGCGAAATCGCTACCATGATGCTCGGCTCGTGGGCGTTCACCCAGATGCAGGGCGCGGGACCGAATGCGGATGATATCGGCTACATGCCGTTCCCCATCACCGTGAACGGAAAGCAGTATGCTTCGGCCGGCCCTGACTATAACTTTGGCATAAACCTCAGGTCTTCCAACAAGAACAAGGAGGCCGCGCTGATTTTTATCAAGTGGATGACGGAACGCTCAGGCTTTGCCTTTAATGAGGGCGGTATTCCGCTTGCCGTCTCCGACACGGATTATCCCCCGGTGTATGCGGCGTTTGACGGCATTGATTTTGTCGCGGACAATCCCGCGGTTCCCGGAGAGGAGGATTTCAAGGCGAAGCTTGACGCGGATTCCGAGCTGAACATCAACAACGGCGGGGATGACAAAATTCAGCGTATAGTTGAGCATGCCGACAAGCATGACCGCTCTTTTGATGAGATTATGGCCGGGTGGAACCAGGCGTGGGCGAAGGCTCAGGAGCGCAACGGTATTCAGGCCGACTGAATGCGGCCGCAACACTGAGCGGCCGGGGGATTGCGGAGGGGCTTCCCTGCGGCCGCGCTACCACAAGGAGAAAACAAGATGCATAGGACTTCGGCTGCCGGAAAGGGCAGCATGAGCATTGCGCAGTATATCAGGAGCAGCGCCGGGCAGCAGAAATGTATCATCTCCGCCTTCATTGCCATTCCGCTTGTACTGCTCTTCGTCTTTACGTACTTTCCGTTCGGGGAGATGGTTGGCTTCAGCTTTTACGACATGAAGTATATCGGCGAGCGGAAATTTGTGGGGCTCCGCAACTATGCGGATGTGCTCACACGGGATGATATATTCGGGGCGCTCAAGCTGAGCCTGTACTACATGGCAGGCTCTATCGTGCAGCTGGTGCTTGCGCTGTACCTCGCGACGCTCCTGAGCTTCAGGACGAAGTGCGGGGATTTGTTCAAGGGAATCATGTTCTTTCCGTTCATGATAAACGGTATCGCCATCGGCTTTATCTTCAAATTCTTCTTTACGCGCGGCTACGTGCTCGACTCCGTGCTCGGCTGCCTCGGCATTCCGCTGGAAAGCCTGCCGTACTGGCTCAAGACGCGCGGCCTGAATAACGTCATGCTTGTGGGCACCTCTCTGTGGCGCTATCTGGGGCAGAATATGGTCTTGTTCATCGGCGCCATCATGTCGGTGGATCCGTCGCTCTACGAGGCCGCTGAGATTGATGGCGCCAATAAGTTCCAGCAGTTCCTGCACATTATCCTGCCGGGCATCAAGACTATCATCATGCTGAATGTCATCCTGTCTATCACCGGCTCGCTGAGCGCGTTTGAGCCGCCGTACGTCATTACGTCCAAAGGCGGGAACGGAACCGCGACGTATTTTATCATCATGGACAAGATTGCGCACACGAGCCAGAAGGTCGGGCTCGCCTCCGCGATGGCGGTGTTCCTGCTCTGCCTTATCTTTGTCGTGACGATAGCGCAGAAACTGTTCTTTACCTACGTGTTCCGCAATGCGTCTGCGGATGCCGCCGGTACAGGGGGAGCCGCGCTATGAAAATCCGCCGTTATACCACAGGCTCTGTCATTGCGGCCTTCGTCAAGTATTTCTCGCTGCTGTTCTTTGCGTTCTGGACCTTGCTGCCCCTTGTCTCCTGCCTGATTACCGCATTCAAGGGGGACGAGGAATATCAGACGACGTCCGTCATGATGCTGCCGCGGGTGTGGGAGCTCTCCAATTTTGTCAAAGCCTTCACTGCGGCACACATGGGCAGAGCCTTCCTGAATTCCTCGCTGGTGCTCGTCTTTGTGCTGGCGGGCTCCATACTTATCAGCTCCCAGCTGGCCTATGTCCTGAACCGCTTTAAGTTCCGGGGGAACCAGCTTATCCGCAATCTTTTCCTCTTTGCCACGCTGCTGCCGGGCGTCGCGATGCAGGTGTCCGTCTACAAAATCATGGCGACGTTGGGCTTTATAAACCATCTGTACG
Source organism: Treponema sp. UBA4319 (assembly GCA_002393865.1). Lineage (GTDB taxonomy): Bacteria > Spirochaetota > Spirochaetia > Treponematales > Treponemataceae > Treponema_D. The sequence continues at coordinate 4,821 of DGUD01000160.1, read as the reverse complement.
GCTACATCGTGATGATGACGGGAACCGACGTCATCACGATATATATATTCATCCAGTTCATGGAGAATATCCCCGTATCTCTGGACGAGAGCGGAATCATGGACGGCGCCAATTATTTCAGCATTTATTGGAATCTTATCCTGCCGCTCTTGAAGCCGGCCATCGTTACGAGCATGATTCTCAAAGGAGTGGGGACATATAACGAGTATTACGGCGCGAACCTCTATCTTCAGTCGCCGGAAATCAGGACGGTCGCCATCTCTTTGTATACGTTCACCGGGCCGATGGGGAGCCGCTACAATCTGATTTGCGCGGGCGTCATCATATCCCTGATACCGGCGCTGCTGGTATTCCTGTGCTGCCAGAAGCAGATATACGCGGGCATCGCCGCGGGAGCCGTGAAAGGCTAAGGTGGCTAAGTGCGGCAGCATTTTTGTACGGAGAGCCAGCTCCAGACCTGATCGACTTTTTGAAGCTGGCTCCTGAGCATCTGGACACGCCGCTTGCGGGAGGCACGTCAGAGCTTCTTTGTATTCCTCCTGACCGTCGGTCTGTGCGTTTGGCCGGCGGTCGTTTTTTTTGCGATTCGTCTTGCGGCAGGCTTGGCGGGCTTCTTGCGCCAGACTTAGCGGCGCTGCATGTTCTTGATGCTGTCCAGCGCCACCGCAGTGATGATGAGCAGCCCCTTGCAGACGAACTGTATGTTTGTGTCGATGTTGAGGAATGTCAGGCAGTAGGTGAGCCCGGTGAACATGATGACACCCCTGGCGATACCGCGGACTTTTCCTTTGCCGCCGTTGAGCGACATTCCTCCTGCGACGCATGCCGCAATCGCATCCATCTCGTAGCCTTGCCCCGTGCCTGCGCTTGCGTTCGCGCGGAATGCCTCAAGGAATGAGCCGCAGCCGTAGAGGATTCCCGCCATGATGAATATGCCCATGGTGACGGCAAAGACGCTGATTCCGCAGACCTCTGCTGCCTGGGCGTTGCCGCCGACCGCGTAGATGTTCTTTCCGAATGTTGTCTTGTTCCACACGAACCACGTCGCCGCGATGGCGATGGCTGCCGGTATGATGAGTTTGGGGAATGTCACCAGCTCCCCGTTCAGGATGCCGAGCTCCCAGCGCCCTCCGATAAGGTCTTTGAGCGTGCTGTCGATGGAGCCGACGGCAGAGCCTTCCGTCCCAAAGAACAGCAGGCCGTATATGACAAGCTGTGTTGAGAGCGTTGAGATGAAGGGGTGGATGCGGAGCCGTGTGCTGCATAAGCCTGATGCCGCGGAGAATAGCGTGCAGAAAAACACCGGGAGGAGCAGGGCGATGACAAGCCTGGGGAATGTCGCCATCTTGCTGAAATCCCATGGCCCCAGACCGAACATCGTCACGATGTTGCGGCCGGGGTGCAGGATGATTCCCGCGATGACCGAGCCCATCGCGACCATGCGCCCGACGCTCAGATCCGTGCCTGCGATAAGGATGAGCCCTGCGGCTCCGAGCGCGTAGAATATCCGCGTGGAGGAAAGCTCCAGGACGGTAAAGATGTTCGGCAAAGAAAGGATGTTGCCCGCCCCGGTGAGCGGCGCGATGATTATGCATGCCGCAAAGAAAATAAAAATCGCGATGTTGAGGCCGTAGTCAAGGAAAAAACGGGAAGGTGTGCAGCCGTATATGTATGTCTTGATATTCAGCTCAAGATTCTCTATGATATCCGTCCGGCCGTTCCTGAGCATGCGGTTCTCCTGTATCCGCTCCGCCAGCGCCAGCTTCTTTGCGTCGAGGCAGCGGTTCAGCTCCGTCTGATAGCGCTGCTTTGCCTCATAAGAAGCCGTCCTGCATTCGTAGCGTATGCTCTCCTGCTCCGCTTTTGTTGCGGCCGCCGCCAGCCGCTCCACGGATTCCGCCTGTATCTCGTTCAGTTTGTCCTCGTAGGCGGCTTTGAGCTCCACTGCGCGCGCGTTGGCGGATGCGTTCACCCTGCGGGTGTAGTTCCGTGCGATTGTGTCCGCGTAGAGCAGGGCGTCCTTCGTCAGCCGGCGCTCTTCTGCCGCATGGGCGGATGCGTGCTCCTTTGCCTCGGTGATGGCGTTCCTGCAGTTCGCGATAAACGTTTTTCGCTCGGCATTTCCCAGAAGGGGATTCCGTTTTGCGGCCACAATTTTCTGCCGCAGCTCCTGTATCTTGTCTGTTCCGTCCCTGCGGATGTCCGCGAGCTGCTCCTGATATTTGTGCAGCAGCTCGTCGTCCTCAAGGTTATCTATCCTGAATGTGGTGCCGGAGCTGATTTCCGCAATTCGCTTTGAGGCGATTTGTGCAAGATTTTCTTTTGTGTCCATAGATGAACTCCCTTGGGAACCGCTGCCTGACGCCAAAAGCATTGGGCAGCGGTTTTTGCTATTTCTTATGCTTCCTTAGAGATATTTTTCGGAAAGCCGCAGAAGCTCCTTCTTGCTGGTGCTTCTGGTATTGACTATGCCCGCCAGCCGGTGCCGGGAGAGCACTGCGATGCGGTTCGTGATGCCCAGCACTTCCGGTATCTCGCTTGAAGAGACGATGATGGTCTTTCCTTCTTTTGCCAGCTGCACGATGAGCCGGTACACCTCGTACTTTGCCCCTACATCCATGCCCTTTGTCGGCTCGTCGAGCAGGAGCACGTCAGGTTTGCGCTCCAGCCATTTTCCGATGATGACTTTCTGCTGGTTCCCTCCGGAAAGCAGGCCGGCGGCTCCGTTCAGCGATGTATAGCGGATGCGCAGCCGGAGGGCTTCTTTCCGTGCGGCATCGAGCATCAGGCTGTCGGACAGCATTCCGGCGTTCTTGTAGCATTCCAGGTTTGCGATGGCCATGTTGAACGAGATGCTTGCTTTGGCGAATATGCCGTTGCGGGTGCGGTCTTCGGTGACGAGGGCAAAATTGTATGCCATCGCATCCCTGCTGTTGCGTATAAAAATCTTCTGCCCGTTCAGGATGATTTCACCTGCCACAATGCTGCGCAATCCGAACAGGCACTCCAGCAGCTCGCTCCTGCCGGCTCCCTCCAGCCCGTAGAGCCCGAAAATCTCGCCTTTCCGCACGGTGAGCGTGATGCTGTGCAGCCGTCTGCCGTACTCCGTGGAAATATCGCGCACCTCAAGGTAGTCTTCCCCCGGTTTGTTGTCGATGGGAGGAAAGCGCTTTTCGATTGTGCGCCCTGCCATCGCGGAGATGATGGTGTCCATGTCTGTGTCCCGGACGGCGCTGCTCAGCACCACTTTGCCGTCGCGCAGCACGGAGATTTCGTCGCATATCTGGAAAATCTCTTCCAGCCGGTGCGATATGTAGATAAAGGACACGCCTGCCGCTTTTAGCCTCCGTATTATGGAGAAGAGTTTCTGGACTTCCGCCTCGGACAGGGAGGAGGTCGGCTCGTCGAGCACTATGATTTTTGCTTTGTGGGCGATTGCCTTTGCGATTTCCACTATCTGCCGCTGCGATATGCCCAGCGTGCGCATGATGGTTCCCGGATTGATGCCGCTGCCTAGCTGCTTGAAGAGCTTTGTGCTCTCCTTGTACATCTTTGCGTTGTCTATGATGCCGAATCTGACGGGATAGCGTCCAAGAAAGAGATTGTCCATCACCGAGCGGTCAAGGCACTGGATGAGCTCCTGATGAACCATGGCGACGCCGTGCTCCAAGGCGTCCTTTGGCGTCTTGAATTCCGCTGGAATTCCGTCTATGGCTATCTGCCCGGAATCCTTTGCGTATATGCCGAAGAGGCACTTCATGAGGGTCGATTTTCCTGCCCCGTTCTCCCCCGTCAGCGCCATGACGCTGCCCCGCCGGAGTGTCAGGCTGATGTCGTCGAGAATCCTGTTCCTCGCAAAGGATTTTGACAATCCCCGTATTTCCAGAACCGTGTCTTCCATAGCGCCGCTGCTCCCGCTTAGTATCTGAGCTTGTTGGTGTAGTCGCTGCCGGAATTCGTCTTGACCATATTGACAGCGTATGCGTCAAAGCTGTGCAGGTTCGTGAACTTGTCAAGGCAGGAGGCTTCGCTCTGCCCGTCGCCCTGTACGATGGTAAGCTCCAGACCGAGCAGCGGTGCGTAGTAGCGGAGCGCCGGGATATAGGCGCTGGACAGGAATACGTCGGCAGCATTGTAGACGGTCACCAGCACTTTCTTTTTGGCGGCAGGGATTTGCCTGATGTCGGCATCCCTCCGGCTTCCTGCATAATCCTGCCAGTTTGCGCTTGTGATGCCGCTGCTTTTTGCGAGCAGCGCCTTTGCGTCCGCATCGTAGACGAGCCCGGCGGAGATTTTGTTGCCGTAACGGTCGGCCGTGCTGATGCCCTCTGTGCATGCGCGCTCTCCGCTCAGCCCGTCCAGCAGATTGCGCAGGACGATGAGCATGGCGGCTGCCTGCGCATCGACATTCTGCGATACGGTACCGGTCAGCTTGCCTTCCTTTATGGCTTCTATGGCGTCAGGGTTTGCGTCGTAACCAAAGACCGGCACCCCCTCAGGAAAATTTGATGCCTGGAGGCAGCCCATCGCCAGTGCGTCAGAGTTTGCCACCACAAGGTCGATGCCGTTGCCGTACTTTGTCGCCCAGCTGCCCATCGCCTCCGTCGCTGCGTTTGCATTCCACGTCGAACCGTCCGTGCCGGTCATCGCTTTTCCTTCGAGCTCCTTCACCCTGAATGTCCTGCCTGCTATTTGCACCGCCCCTTCCTTTGTGTGCTCCGGCGCAGGGGAGCCGTTCCACGTTCCCAGCGCGCTGCGTATGCTCTTTGTGCGTTCCCGCGAGGCATCGTGCCCCTCGTCACCGATGCAGAGCACGTAGCC
>DGUD01000214.1 GCA_002393865.1 Treponema sp. UBA4319 | reverse complement strand
ACATCTCATGCTGAAGCCCCGCGCCGTGCCCCCGTAGCACAGATGGCTTTTTTGTGCTATAGTTGAGGAGCATGAATATCGTGATTATCGGGGCCGGGTTTACGGGCGTGCAGCTCGCAAAGCGGCTCATCAACGAGAAGAATGACGTCATTCTCATAGACAACAACGAGGACGTGGTGCGCCACGCCAGCAACCGCCTTGACTGCACGGTGCTTCAGGCGGACGGAAACAACCTTGCCACGCTGGAGGAGGCTGGCATCGCGAAGGCGGACGCGCTCGTAACCCTGACCGAAAGCGACGAGATAAACATGATTACCTGCTCGCTGGTCGATGCGGTGTATCCCTCGCTGCTGAAAATCGCCCGTGTGCGCAATTACGCCTACTACGTGAACACCAACGATGCCGCCCGCCACCATGCGGAGACTTTCAGCGGCAAGCACCGCCCGCTCTATGGCATCGATTTTATGATTCATCCGGACGTAGAGGCGGCGGAGGCAATCGTGCGGGCGGTGGAGCACGGCGCGGTGAGCGACGTCGTGTCTTTCGGGCCGAACTATGAGCTGACCGTGCTGCAGATTGCGGCGGGCAGCAGGATTGACGGCGTGGCGCTCAAGGATTTGCGCACGCTCGCCGACTACAAATTCATCGTTGTCTACGTGGAGAACGAGGACGGCTCTTCGCTGCCCAGCGGCGGAACGGTGCTGCGTGCGGGGAACCGGGTGGGCGTCCTTGCCGCCAAGGAGAATGTGCCTAGGCTGCTGCAGCTCTGCGGCGCCAAAATCGACGCGCTCAAAAAAATCGCGCTGGTGGGGGCGGGCAGAATCGGTACCATCGTCGCAGACCATATTATAGAAAAGAACAGGACGCCCTTCTTCCGCCGGCTCTTTGAGAGCTCTCAGCAGAAAATCGCGCGGAACCTCATCATTGTTGACCGCGACGAGCGCTTGTGCAAGGAGGCGAGCGGGCGATTCCCCAACGCAAAGGTGCTGTGCGGGGACATCACTGACGAGGGCTTAATCCAGGAGGAAGGGCTTGGCAGCTGCGATCTTGCCATCGCCGCCACCCACAACCACGAGATGAACATGGTGATGTGCGCCTATCTGGAATCGCTGGGCGTGGAGAAGACCGTCGCGCTGGTGGCGCACTCGGCCTTTGTTGACATAACGCACAAGCTGGGCGTGGAGGTTGCTGTGCCGCTCCGGGATACCATCGTGGACAGCATCATAAGCCATCTGCGCGGAAAGAATGTCACCGGTGTGCATACGGTGTCGAACGGTGCCTTTGAGATTGTCGAGTGTGACCTGCCGCCTTCCAGCCGTGTGGTCGGAAAGGCGCTCAAGGACATCGCGAGTCCCGGTGAATATCTTCTGCTGCTTATCAGGAAGCAGGGCGAGGAATCATACGCGCTGCCTGCCGGTGACACCGCGCTGAGCGCGGGAGACCATCTGGTGATTATCGAGCAGACCGGCAACAAGAAGGTGCTGGAGAAATTCAGCGGGGTGAGCTGAAATGTATAGCGCTTCGTTCCAGTCTATGGCTTTTACGGTGTTCCGCATTGTGTGCGTCCTCCTTGGTATTGTGGGGACGACCTTTCTGGTGCCGCTGCTGGCGGCGCTTGCCTGCGGGGAGCGGCAGGTGCTGCTGTCATTTGTGGTGCCCATGCTGTGCAGCTGGGTAGCCGCTGCTGCGGGGCTCCTCCTCGGGCGCGGGCGCAAGGCTTCGCTGAGCACCCGGGGCGCCTTTGCCGTGGTCGCGCTCGGCTGGATTTCCACGAGCCTCTTTGGTGCCGTGCCCCTCTATGCGAGCGGCGCGATTCCTTCGCTGACGGACGCCGTGTTCGAGAGCGTGAGCGGGTTCTCCACCACCGGGGCGAGCATCCTTTCCGACGTGGAGGCGCTGCCGCGCAGCATGAACCTGTGGCGCTGCCAGATGCACTGGCTGGGCGGCATGGGAATCGTCGCGCTTACGGTTGCGCTGCTCCCCGTCCTCGGCGTCGGCGGCTTCCAGCTCATCAAGGCGGAGACCACCGGCCCGGAGAAGGGCAAGCTGACCCCGAAAATCACCACGACCGCAAAGGTGCTCTGGTTCATCTATTGCGGCATGACGCTCGTGCAGGCGCTGCTCCTCCGGCTTGCCGGGATGGACTGGCTGGATGCCGTGAGCCATGCCTTCTCTACGCTCGGTACCGGCGGCTTTTCTACCCGGAACGCGAGTATCGGCGCGTACGGCTCGCCGGCCATCGACTGGATATGCACCGTGTTCATGTTCCTTGCGGGCATCAATTTCTCGCTGTATTTCTACCTGTTCACCGGGAAGTGTGCCGAAGTCAGGAAGGATTCCGAGCTGAAGGCCTATCTCCTTGTGGTCGCGGGCGCCGTGCTGCTTGTGACCCTGTGCAATATGCCTGCCTATGGCGGGCTGCTGCGCTCCCTGCGTTACTCGTCGTTCCAGGTGCTCTCGATATTGAGCACGGCGGGTTTTGCCACGACGGACTTTACCACATGGGTGCCTGCCGCGCAGCTGGTGATATTCGCGCTTTTCCTGATAGGCGGCTGCTCCGGCTCCACGGGCGGCGGCATCAAGGTTATCCGCTGGGTCATACTTGGCAAGCAGCTGCACAACGAGATTCTGCGCATGCTGCATCCGCACGGCGTCTTTACCATCAGGATAAACCACCGTGCCGGGCGCAAGGACGTGGTGTTCTCGGTGGCGGCCTTCATGTTCCTGTACGTGCTGCTGGTCGCGATTACCGCGCTGTTCACGACGCTCTTCGGGCTGGATATCTTCAGCTCCTTTTCCGGCGCCATGTCTATGGTGGGTAATATCGGTCCCGGCTTCAACAAGCTCGGTCCCTCACAAAACTTCGGCTTCCTGCCGGCCGCCGTCAAATGGTGGTATTCGCTGATGATGATAACCGGGCGCCTTGAATTCTATACGATCATGATATTCTTTATGCCTTCGTTCTGGCGGAAATAGGCTGCGTGCCCCCATAGTGGTATGGAACTTCTGTTGGCGAAGGAATGTGTTATCATCCGGAGACTCAGAAGTGTGATGTTGTGCCTTGATGGACTCAATGGCTTGAAACTGCGTTTCGGGTACGGCGCGGTACGAGCGGCAGCGAGTCCAATACCTGTTCCGCGCCACTGCGGAGTGAGGCAGTATCAGCCGGATTTGACCGGAATCAGATACCACTCCCGCCGGAATCAGATACCACTCCCGCCGGAATCAGATACCACTCCCGCCGGAATCAGAACACGAAATTGATTTCCATACCTATACCCGCCCACATCTTGGCATGTGCAGCGGGTGCAAGACTTTGCAAGCTCCTTTCAACATTTTTCCTGTATACCCATGTTCCACGTATTACCAGTTTCCTCCCGCCCGTGTCCATGTCCGGCGCGCCGTCCTCCGCAGCGGGCACAAGGAATATGCCGCCGCCCACCGAGGCATTCCCCCGCACGTTCGTGGAGGCACCGTTCATAGAATGACAGCACGGCCTGCACAAAAAGCAGGAAAATCCGCTATGTTCTTTTCTTCTATAAATATTAGACATGTTCGGAAACTGAGGTTTCCGAACATGTCTATTTATGCTGACTAAGCTTAAACAGCAGCCATTGCCGCGAATATTCCTTCCTGACTTACAAGTTCATCATATGTACCCTGCTCGCAAATTGTTCCGTCTTTTATGAGAAGAATCTTGTCAGCATCGCGTATCGTGTACAATCTGTGAGCGATGACAATAACGGTTTTATCACGGCAAAGCTCACTGATGGCCTCTTCTATATATCTTTCATTATCGACATCCACGCTTGCTGTTGCTTCGTCAAGAAGAATAATCGGTGAATCTTTCAAAATACACCTGGCGATGGATATTCTTTGTCGTTCCCCTCCTGACAGGCTCGCTCCGCCCTCTCCGAGGACGGTCTCATATCCATCCGGGAGCGACATAATGAACTCATGGCATCTTGCTTTCTTGCATGCTTCTATCACTTCTTCGCGGCTTGCATCGGGTCTGCCCATGGAAATATTGTTGTAAATCGTATCCTTAAACAAATATACTCTCTGAAAAACCATACTGATTTCATTCATAAGCTCACCAAGAGGCACTTCGCGGATGTCTCTGCCCCGTAAGAGGACAGCCCCTTCTCTCACATCCCATAGTCTTGCAATGAGATTCACGGCAGTAGATTTGCCTCCGCCGGAAGGGCCTACAAACGCGAGCATCTGTCCTTTGTCCACGGTAAATGACACGTTTTTAAGAACATCTTCCTTCCCATATCCAAAGGACACATCCCTGAATTCGATTTCAGGCTCTCCCGAAGGCGAAAAATGTTCTCGTCCGGTATCCGCAAGTTCAGGCTCTGAAAGCAATGCATCCACTCTTGACAGTGAGCTTTCCGCAAGAGAAACATTTGCACTCTGAGAATAAAACGATTTTACGCTGCCGAAAATCTGCATACCAAACAGCCCAAGCCCCAGGAAAAAGCTTTTGTCTAATTCTCCCGTGTGATACAAGTAAAATCCAAGTCCAAAGATAAGCGTGATGCCTAAGCCACAAACAATCCCCATCAGGAATGTCCAGGGAGAATATTTCTTTTCAAAATGAATGTTGTCCTCTGCAGACTCACGAAAGGCTCCCTCAGTCCTTTCTACAGCAAAATGGGCTGCCGGAAATGACTTTATTACGCCTATTCCTGAGACAAATTCAATTACGGACTCTGCGAGCCTTCCATTCTGCTCCTGTCTGACACTTGCCTCTTTAAGGCTTGTTTTCATCATGCCCTTTGACAGGAAAAGTATCAGGACAACAAAACTTATATAGACAATCCCAATCCTATAATCAATGACTGACAAAAAAATCGCTGTAACGATTATATTGGAGATATCACTTATAATCGTCGCCACGATGGCAACACCATGCTCTTCAAGATATGTCATATCTGTGGCAAGCACCGTACTTATGTTTCCGACATTTCCTTCGGAAAAATATCCCATCGGCATGCGTCTTAAATGCTCTCCGAGGGCTTTCCTTTTTTCCGCCATGACAATGAATCCCGCAGAACTCTGAAGTCTGTCAGATATATTTTGAAATAACGCCTCCAAAAATAATGTCAGAACAATCATACCCGCAAATACAAGCGAATCCTTAGGAAGATATTTTTTTTCAAGTAACCTTAAAATCATCAGATAAGAATAAAAAATCATCATCTGCGACAACATCGTCTTTAGGAAGAGCGGAACAGCCGCCAGACTGATTCGGACTTTATATTTACCAGAAAAATCAAGGATGTGTTTTATATATTTAAACATTTGCCGCGCCTCCCGTTTTCTTCTCATTTATCATCCATTCATCAGATGATAGACCTGCATCCCAAAGTCTGCGATAACAATCACACTTTGTCAAAAGCTCATCATGAGAGCCGATGCCTTCCACTTTACCTTTATTAAGCACCACAATACTATCTGATCCGGTAAGATTTTTCAGCTTATGCCCTATGATTACCACGGTCTTATTCTTCGTAACTTCCTTCATTGCCCTGTCAATCTTCCCCGCATTCTCTGGATCGACATAGGCGGTTGCCTCATCAAGCACCACAATAGGCGCATTCTTAAGTATGGCTCTCGCAAGGCTGACGCGCTGTCTTTCACCACCTGACAGCATCTTCCCGGATTCTCCGGCGTTAGTCTCAATTCCTTCCGGAAGACGTTCTATAAATTCCATACATCCGGCTCTTTCAGCCGCCCTCATTATTTCATCGCGGCTTGCCTCAGGTCTCCCAATCCTTATATTCTCATATATACTGACGTTAAACAGAAACTGTTCCTGCGACACGAAAGAAATCATACTGTTCAGGGATTCAAGGGAGAGAGCCGTGACCGACTTTCCTCCTATTGTGATTTTCCCTTCATCTGTGTCATAAAAATGAACCAGAAGCTTTGCAAGAGTTGATTTGCCGCTTCCGCTCTCTCCGACAAATGCCACCTGACAGCCTTCCGGTATCGTAAAGCTTACATCGTGAAGCACCTCGCTGTCATCATAAGAGAAACATATATGATCAAAGTTTATGTTGAAATTATCAGTTTCCTTCTCATCTCCGCATTTTAACGGTTCAAACGTAAGGAGCTTTTCAAGCTGCTCAATCTTATAGTTTATCTGAGGAAAAAGGCTGAAAAATCCCATGGATTTCATAATCGGTGCACCTACACTGACAGACAGGCAAAGTACGAATACAAAGTCCTCAAGCGTGGAATACCCCTTGTAAACCATGTATGCACCAACAGGAAGCGTGACCATAGCGACACATGGTAAAACCGCGCCATAGGCCGCCATCCAAGGCCAGGTGTCCTTATACCATCTGAGAGTATACTCTTTGTAAGTATCAACATCTTTTGAGAAATTACCAAAGCTTTCACTGTCTTTATTGAAAACCTTAATAACCTCCATGCCATTCACATATTCCATAATGGTGTTGTTCATTTGCTTTGCAGCTTTATAAAACGCATCCATTCTGGAAAGCCCCATTTTATACATGATAAACATGAAAATGGCTCCTACCGGCAGTGATACGAGTGATAGAAATCCGAGCTTTGCATCAATGATAAACATTGCAATATAAATAAAAACAGGCACAAGAATGTTAGCGATACCTTCGGGAATCGCATGTGCCAAAGGTATCTCCATATTCTCTATATCATCTGTAAAAAGCTTTCTGAGAGCACCTGTGCCAAGATCTTCTATATCCCCCATCGGCATGGATATCAGCTTGTCCTTTGCAAAATTTCGTATATTCTCAAGCGTCCTGTAGGCACTTCTGTGCGAAAGTGAAAGACCGATATTATACAGAAGCGTATTTAAAATGAACGCCAGCAATATCATAAGGATTCCCCAAAATGCATCTGAGGCTCCGGGCATTCTCCCTCCTATAATCGGATTCAAGAATTTATGATATAAAACAAAGTACGGCACTACGGAGCAAAGTACCGCCGCCGCAAGCGAAAGTACCGAAAGATATATGAACTTTTTGTTTTCTGCAGCATACTCGAATATTTTTCCAAGCACTCCTTCCGTTTCTTTCTTTGGCATTTCAGCTTTCACCCTCCCTCTTGATCGGACTTCAAACCAGTTTTTAAGTCTTTCCAACCCTCTCTCGTCAAGCGGATACTGCTCTCGGATAGTGCCTCCCTCAAGCCGGAGCACATACGTGCAGCTTCTTAACAAGAATTCCATATCGTGGGATATCACAAAGATGTTCTTTCCCTGTTTACGGAGCATATCTATATTCTCTGCCACCTCAAGCATATGCTTAAGATCCAGTCCGCTTGTCGGTTCGTCAAATACCAGTGTAGAGCATCCGGATGCGATGGCACATGCGATTGCCACACGTTGTTTCTGCCCGCCGGAGAGCGACATGGGATGCCTGTCCTTGAATGCAAGCAAATCCAGTGACTTTAAGATTTCCTCCGCCTTTTTTTCATCTGCCACTTTCATGCTTATCAGCACTTCCTCAAGCACTGATTCCGTAAAAAGCTGATGCCCCGCATCCTGCATCACCATAAAGCATCTCTTCAGACGCTTGCTTCTTTTCTCACTTTTCCCATCTATTACGGCTTTTCCCCGAAAATGCTTCTGTAAGCCTATAAGGCACCTGGCAAAAGTAGATTTCCCTGTTCCATTAAATCCGACAACAGCCACCACTTCTCCTGATGGCACTTCTGCCTCATCTATGTCAAGAATCTTATGTACACCATCGTATGAGAAATAAAACTCGCTCAGTTTGATTGCATTCTCATCAAGGCTTGTCCTATCGTCATTCCATCTTACTGATGTCACGAACTGATCTGCGGTCACGGGACGCAGCCCCAGCTCTTTCATTTCTCCTGCGGTTTTACTCCGAAGCTCTTCAGGTGTAAACTCATTTGCTATTACACCATCTTTTATATAAACAATGCGGTCTGCATAGTCCATAAGGTATGCAAGCCTGTGATCCGCAACTATAATCGTTTTGCCCTTACTTTTCCATAATCCTATACTTTTCTGCAAATCTCTGATGGCAGTCATATCAAGATTTGATGAAGGCTCATCCAAAATCATAATCTCAGGACTGTCAACAGACACGCTGGCGCAGGCAAGCTTCTGCTTTTCACCACCCGAAAGAAGGAAGATATCGCGATGCCTTAGCGTGCCGATGTTAAACTCCTGTGTGGTCTCCTCCACTTTCGTCTTTATTTCTTCCTCAGGCATGCCATAATTTTCGCATTCGAAGCTCATCTCCGAATCTGTATCCACCGCAAAGAACTGTGCGCGCGGATTCTGAAACACAGAACCGGAAAAACGTGTAGCCTCATGAAGCTCCATATCCTTGATATTCTTCCCGTCTATCAGGATGGCACCGCTAAGCTCCCCCTCATAATAATGAGGAATCAGACCATTCAGGAGCCTTGTAATCGTTGTCTTTCCGCATCCTGACTCTCCTGCCAGGACAATCATTTCGCCTGTCTGTATAGTAAGATTTATATTCTTAAGACCACCTGCATCTTTGCTGCCAGAATACTTAAAATTAATATTCTTTAGCTCTATCATCTGTCCTAACCTCCAATCACATCCAGCCATATCACGCAGCAGATAAAGATAAAGGACAGAATGAAAAACAGATAGTCCCAAAATCCAAATCCTATCTCACAAATATTCGTGCGCTTTACGGGCGTGCCAAGTCCTCTGGTAAGGGATGCGGCAGATAATTCTTCACCAATCTTCACAGAACATATAAGTAAAGGAATAAGCCTGTATTCCACTATTCTGCCGACATGTCCGCCTCCAAAGCGTATCCCTCTCATCCGCATGGCATCATTTATTGCATTAAATTCCTCCATTACCGTCGGAAAGAAACGGAACATCACAGAAAGCGGTATGGTGATGGTCTGCGGAATATGAGACCTCTCCAATGCTGCCACAAATTCACTTACCGTAATCGTGCTTATGACAAAATATCCCATCATGATGCATGGCATAAAATGAGAAACCGCCCCACAGAACAACAGGATACTGATATATGGCACACCCGAAATAACAGGTAAAACCTCTATTTCCAGCAAATGACTTATAATATACAGAGTCGCATACAAAAAAGCCCCTCCCCACTTAGCTGATGCAAGCAAAAAAAGGAATGGTGCCAATGTTAAAACAGGGGTGAGTTGCGTTGCCGCCGCACCCCCTGCTCCACCTAAAGAAAATATGCAAAGCAAAATCAGCAAGAATAATTTCGTCCGGGGATCCAGCGCCAGAACGGAGCGGTTCCCCTTTGTTGCCCTCATAAATCCATTTTGCATCACGCAATACCGGCCCTCTCAAAATGTTTCTTAAGTAACGCCTTGCCTATAAATGCTCCAATCAGCCCTGCCACAAAAGCCGCCACGAGCATGAGCGGACAAAGCCACATCGGAGTAATGGACATCATCGTATTGGCGTATTCTTCCATTCCTTTTTCGGCATACTGCGCCACATAAGCCTCTCTCCCGATGAAGATAGGAAGATAATTGCCCCAAACCCAGCATGAATATACCGCAGTAGCAATAAAGGTTTTTGATTTACTGCCGTAGTTGCCGCTCTTAGCAATAAAATCTGCCGCAAGCCCAAAGATAAGGCTTGTGAATATGGCATAAAATCCCATTCCTCCCAGCATCATAAGTAAACCTATGATAGTCGCAAAGATGGTGATCATCCCGAATTTTTTGACCTTGGTCAGAAAAAGCATAAAAGGCGTTCCTCCGACGATTGGTGTAATAACCACCATAAGAAGCAGCAGTATAGGCACAAAGCCCATAAACGACAATACCATGTTTATAACAAAGTAAATTGCCGCAAAGATACCGATGTTAATCAAATCCTTGCCCTTTAACTTGTTATCCATTTTAATTCCTCCTGATAAAATATTCTCTTAAGATTTTTTTTCCTTATTTAAAACCTTAAGGCTGCTTAATCATTATTTTTTTGTTGCTGATCTGCCAGAGCTTTCCATCCACCTGTATAGTAAACAGACAGAGTCCTGACAAAATCCTTGGCATCTTCTCTGCTCATGCCCCTCTCTACCGCATCGAAGATGTTGCGAAAATACGAGGCACTTATGATCGATATGAATTTTTCATCTATGTTTGAACGAAGGATTCCCGCATCCTCCCATTTACTCTGCAAGGACTGAGCAGCCGTTGTTTCCTCAGCAATGAAATCCTTGAACCAATCCTTCATGGATGTTTCATGTGCTGAATGAATAAGGAGCATAAATTCATCCAGATGGTCATAAATATAATCGATTGCTCCGTCATGTGAATGAAGCATCATCGGATTATCATGAAGCTTCGTATTATCAATATCGTGATAAACATCCTGCCACCTGCGAAGTTCTGCTTTAAATCCTTCAAGCACCGGACTTACCAAATCCACAAATAACGCATCCTTATCCTTATAATGTGCATAGATTGCCCCGGTAGTAACACCGGCATCACTGGCAATATCGCGAAGGTAGGCACCACCATATCCTTTTTCCATGAATGCTTTCTTCCCTTCCGCCAATAAATGCTCTCTTACAGCATTCCTGTCTTTCACCTCGCCATCACTCCTTGCGTTTTCTGTTTAGGCATCATGCCATGTAACAGAATCTGATATTTATCGGCTGCATTTTGGAATTTTGCACATAACTCGGTTACGTAACTCGGTTATATTAGTACATACTAACTTAAATGTCAATACTTTTACTTAAAGTGTCACTAGCTTGTGGTATTTCCTATCCCGAACGAATCGATTTCGCGACGGGAAGGGGAAAGGCTGCACGGTCGTTCCCCGGCAGTATTTTCCCGCAGGTTTCCTCCGTGATCCGGAACGGAAGCCTGCAATTTTATCACTATCCATGGAGGAACGCCATGAAAATCATTTCCCTCGCTGCTATCAAGGGCGGAACAGAAAAATCGACGATGTCAGTGCTGCTTGCACGCATTCTTGCGGCAGCAGGGTATAGGACACTTCTGGTTGATCTGGACGCCAGCGATTCGGCATCCCTAGCGCTGCTCCCCGACAAGCACCGGGAGCTGGAGCCCATCGGCAACAAGAATATC
Source organism: Treponema sp. UBA4319 (assembly GCA_002393865.1). Taxonomy (GTDB): domain Bacteria; phylum Spirochaetota; class Spirochaetia; order Treponematales; family Treponemataceae; genus Treponema_D. The sequence goes on along the minus strand of DGUD01000214.1, from coordinate 9,320 downwards.
GCGGCAGCCCTGGCCGCCTACTTCCATTTTGTTGCCTTTTCCTCTATACTGTGCCTATCATGAGCATCTCAACGCTAATTTCCACTGTGCTTCAGCTGGCGGGCAGCCTCTGCTTCCTGCTGTACGGCATGAAGCTGATGAGCGACGGCATCCAGGCGTCTACGGGCGAAAAGCTCAAGGCGGCGCTCCACTTTATGACGGGGAACCGCTTTGCCGCCGCCCTTACCGGCTGCCTCCTGACCATGATAATCCAGTCCTCCGGGGCGACCACCGTCATGGTCATCACCTTTGTGAACGCGGGGCTGCTCACGCTGGTGCAGTCCATCCCCGTTATCTTTGGGGCGAACATCGGCACTACCATAACCGCGTGGATTGTGGCGCTTTTTGGCTTTAACTTTAAGATTGAGACCTTTGCGGTGCCGATTTTCGGAATCGGCTATGTGCTGACCTCCATGCGCCGCTGGAACAAGCAGGGACCCGGTCAGGCGGTGATGGGCTTCGGCCTGCTGTTCATCGCGCTCGGCTGGCTCTCGTCCACCATATCCGCGCACAGCGGCTCCATGACCTTCCTTCCTGCCCTGCAGAATCTCGGCGCGTTCAGCATCCCCGTCGGGCTGCTGATAGGCATCATGCTGACGGCGCTCATGCATTCTTCCTCCGCAATGACGGCAATCGTCATCACGCTGGCATTCAACCGGCTCATCACCTGGGAGTTTTCCGCGGTCATCGTCATCGGAAGCGAAATCGGCTCCACCATCGACTCCATCATGGCTTCCTTCGGGGCGAACCCCAACGCAAAGCGGGCGGCGCTTTCCCACGTGCTCTTCAATGTGACGACGGCGCTCATTGCCCTTGTCCTGCTGAAGCCCTTTACCAGTTTCGTCGATTTTATCGTTCCCGGCAATGTTGAGGACAACATCGTCTTCCACATCGCCATGCTCCACACGCTGTTCAAGGTGGGAGGCAACGTGCTCTTCCTGCCGTGGGTGCCGCAGATTGCGCGGCTGACGGAGCGCCTTGTGCCTGACGACCCTGCCGAGGCTGAGCAGAGCTACCGTCTGGACTTCCCGGAGACCGCCGTGCGCAATTCGCCGATGACCTACATCATCACCGCGCAGCGGGAGGTATCGCACATGGCGGACAAGGCGGTGCAGATGTTCGACAGCCTGCAGTACGGCTTTACCGACCGTTCGGGGCGCTTTGTGATTGACCACTACGACAATCTCGTCAAGGACGAGGCCTACCTGGACCAGATGCACGAGCAGCTGATAAACTATCTTATCCGCTGCGAGCAGCTGAACGTGGATGCGCACCAGAACGATCTTATCAATTCGCTGGTGCAGATTGTGAGCGAGCTGGAAAGCCTTTCCGATGACTGCCTGAGCATCGGCGTGTACATAAAGCGCATGACGGAAAAACAGTATTTTTACCCGCAGGAGGACTTTGAGCGCCTTTTGCCCTATCTGGAGCTTGCGCGGCAGCTGCTCCAGTTTGTGTACAAGAACATAGACAAGCGGCTTTCTGAAAAACAGCTGGAATTTGCAAAGGAGCTGGAGGATCAGATTGACGGAGAGAAGAAGGCGCTGAAGAAGATTGCCCGCGACCGTCTTGAAGGCGGCGCCAACGTCAAGGCTGAGCTTCTGTACATGGATCTGGTCAAGCAGATAGAGAAAGTGGGCGACCGCTGCTTTGCCATTGCCGGGCAGCTTTCGGTGGACGACTGACCGGGTTCCGGAGGAAAGCCCGGAACGCAGCCCGTTGGCGCGGCTCACGCTGCGCCGCAGAATGGGGCTGCCGGCAATAAGCTGGCAGCCCCGCTTTGTTTTAAATCGCCGTATTGAAGCTGTCCAGCCCGCTGAAATCCAGCGTGGCAAAGTAATCTTCCACCGTCTCGCGGCGGCGTATCTGCATGATGGAGCCGTCCGGGCGCAGCAGCAACTCCCCGGCGCGGAGCTTGCCGTTGTAGTTGAATCCCATTGCCCGCCCGTGCGCGCCCGCATCGTGGATGATGAGCAGGTCGCCGCGGCTGATTTCCGGCAGGCTGCGCTGCACCGCAAATTTGTCGCAGTTCTCGCAGAGGCTGCCCGTCACGTCGTACACATGGTCTGCCGGGGCGTTCTCTTTGCCGCTCACCGTGAGCTCGTGGTATGCGCCGTACATGCCGGGGCGCATCAGGTCTGCCATGCTGGCGTCGCAGCCGATGTAGTCGCGGTAGATGTGCTTCTCGTGTATCGCCGTGGTGACGAGCCATCCGTAGGGGCCGGTGATGGGGCGCCCGCACTCAAAGCAGATGGCGAGCGGGTCGAGCCCCGCCGGGACTATGCGCTGGTCGTAGAGCCCGCGGATTTTTTTTGCCACATAGTGCAGGTCTACTTTCTGCTGCCCCGGCTTGTAGGGAATGCCCACACCGCCGCCCAAATCCACGAATTCGATGCGGACGCCGAGCTTTTCCTTGAGCTCAAGCACCAGGTCAAAAATGATGCTTGCCGTGTCCACAAAGAAGTCCGGGTTCAGCTCGTTGGAGGCGACCATGGTGTGCAGCCCGAAGTGCGTCACCCCTTCGTCCCGGCAGATGCGGTACGCCTCAAGAATCTGCGCGCGGGTCAGGCCGTATTTTGCCTCCTCCGGTTTGCCGATGATGGCGTTGCCGCCTTCCTTGAGCGGGCCGGGGTTGTAGCGGAAGCAGATGGTGTCCGGCAGCTTGCCGCCGAGCGCCTCTTTCAGGAATGCGATGTGCGTGATGTCGTCAAGGTTGATGATGTTGCCGTTCTTGAAGGCAACGCGGAATTCCTCCGCCGGGGTATCGTTGCTGGTGAACATGACGCGCTGCCCGTGTATGCGGGATTTTTCGGAGAGAATCAGTTCCGGCAGGCTGGAGCAGTCCGCGCCGCAGCCTTCGCTCTCAAGGATGCGCAGGATGTAGGGGTTGGGGAGCGCCTTGACGGCAAAATATTCGCGGAATTCCGGGAATATGCTGAACGCCTGCTTAAAATAACGCATGTTGTCGCGGATGGCCTTCTCGTCGTAGAGGTAGAAGGGGGTGGGGTATTTTTGTGCCAGCTCGCGGAGCTGGTCATGGCTAAGGGGAAAATTGTTGCTCATGGCTTATTATGGCATGTTTGCGGGATGTTTGCAATTGCCCTGCGGCGGAATGTGTGCAGGGGGGGGACGAGACAAAAATGCGCTCCCAGCGGAAAAACTACGGAAGCGCCGGTTGCACGGCTTCGTTTTGCAAGATGGCAGTTGGGGCTGGCGGAATTGCGTAAGCAATTCCGGCTGTTCAAGGGGCGTTAGCCCCTTGAACGTTTTTCCGCTTCCGCGCATTTTTTGTGTTGACCCCACCATATTCCTTTTGCGCACGAGGGGCTTTAGGGGAGGGTGGCGGGGACGGAGGCGTATGCTTCTAGCAGGGCGTTGGCAAGGCACTGGCCGTAGTAGGCGTAGACGATGCTGCGGTCGGTGCTGTCGCTCTCGAAGGAGCCGCTCAAGGTGTCCTGCTGCTCCACGTCCACAATCTTTCGCGTGACCAGCTTTTGCTGCTGCGTGTCGTAGACGCAGATTGCGTAGCGCCCGCTGAAGACGAACGTGGACTTGGGCTTCCTGAACGAAGGAATAAGGCACAGCTGCCCGACAAGGACGCTGGCGGCGCTCAGGCTGAGCCCCACCACGTCGGGGGTAGTGATGGTGTTGAAGTCAAAGCCGTCGGCCAGCATGGCAAGGAAGCCCGCCGCGCCGCCAAGGGTAAACGCCCCGCCGGTGGACGCCCACGCCTTCTGGGAAGATCCGCTGTCCTTCCACGACAGCTGTGTCTCCATCACGTCCACAAAGGTGACGTAGCGCCGCTCGCTCCTGTACACCGCCAAGTCCTGCGGGCTAAAGTCGCCAAAGTACAGCGCGCTCTCGTCCGCCGCGATGTTGCCTTCTGCAAGCAGCTGCGGAAAGCGCAGCATGGGGGCGGAATCGCGCACATCCCGCCAGTACTCGTAGCCGGACGTATACGACGGCTCGCCGTGGTTTGAGCCGCCCAGCATGTTCAGCAGGAACGGATCTTTCCCGGAAGACGATGCCGCCACGGAAAGGAGCGTCGTGTTCGCCTTGAAGCCGATGAACTCCATCTGCTGCAGGGCAGCCGCGCCCGATTCTTCCGGGGCAGGAATCCTGTATGCCTGCTGAGGGGGAAGCTCGCGGATGGGCGTGGACGCGCACGATGTCGACACGAGCGGCGCAAGGCACACACAGCCGAGCGCACAGATTGTAATGGCCGCGCGGAGCACCGGACGCAGCGGGTTGCACTTCTTCATGGTATACATCTCCTCTCTATTCCTCTTCAAAATAAGCGGACAGCTTTTTTTCAAGGTAGTCGCCGTGGCGGCTGACCACCTGCTCGTCGTCCGGGTTTATCCTGTTCCTGAATTCCTTCTCGACCTGCTTGCGGATTGAGGACGCCATGAACGCCGGCTCGTCCTTCAGCTTTTCCTCGAGGAGGAGCTTTGAGTAGCAGAGCACCATCATGTCCAGCTTCTTGCGCCGTTCGGGCGCGCTGATGCCGTGCCGCGCAAGCAGGCTTTCCATCTCGTCCTTCCCGATGACCTTCTCGGCATCCTCCAGGTTCATGCCCTCGCGTACGCCGCTGTAGGACTTCAGCTCGTCCGAGATTGCGGCAAAATTGTCCGCAAAGGCAATCACGTCATCGTCGCTGATGTGGGCGCTGGGCGGGACTGCCTTTGCCTTCTTTGCGGACAGCGCGGCCGCTGCTGCCATGGACAGCGCAAGGGCTGCCGCCACCAGAATCATTTTTCTTTGCATGTTGCTATCTCCATCACGAATGTCTTTGAGAAACCGCTGTCTCCGGAATCGATGTACAGCCTGCCGCCGTGGCGCTCCACCGCCGCGCGCGCTATCGCAAGCCCCAGCCCGGAGCTTTTGCCGGACGTCCGCGCCTCGTTGCCGGACACAAAGGGATTGAACAGCGTCTCCGCCTTTTGCGGGTCGATTCGCGCGCCGCTGTCTGCCACGCGCACTCGCACGGTGTTCTTTTCTTCTTGCACCCGGATGAGCGCCCGCGTCCCGGCGGGGTTGTGCACCCACACGTTCGCGAGCAGGTTCATGAGTGCGCGGGAAAGTTCCGCGCCGTCAATCATGGCGAACACGGGGTGCTCCGGGATGTCCGCGCTCACGTCTATCCCGTGCGACTCAAAATCGTCGTAGGCGGCGGCGGCGAGCCTGCGCACAAAGGCGCAGAAATCCGTCTTTTCCCTGTGCAGCTCGAAGGACTCGCTGTTCAGCTTGGAGTACGCCAGCATCGTCTCCAGCAGGCTGTTCGTCTGCACCGCCTTGTCGTGGACGGTGCGCAGGATTTCCTCCTGCCTTTCCGGCGGGATTTTCCCGTCGATGAGGGAGGAAGAAAATCCTATGACGCTGGTGAGCGGGGTCTTCAGGTCGTGCGCGAGGCTCGCATACATCAGGCGCTGCTCCTCTGCCTGCCGGTCGGATTCCTGCTGCACCGCTTTCTTTACCAGCCTGAAAAAGACGAAGGCGGAAAGCATGAAGAACCCTGCCATCGTAAGGAAGAAGACGACGAGCGACGCCGCAAAGCCGCCGAACGCCAGCGCTTCCTTGCCGCCTTCCGAGACCGCCTTAAAGTGCGGGGCAATGAATGCCTCGAAGAAGCTGTCCTCGACAGAGACCGCGACCTCCAATGCAAACGCGCAGGCTATGAAATACCAGACGATTTTTTTGCGTAGCTGTTTCATTCGCACTCCAAGCGGTAGCCGAGCCCGCGGATATTCGTGATTCTGGCAGCGCCGATTTTTTCGCGCAGGTGGCTGATGGTGACGCGTATCGTGTTGTCGTCCACCGCTTCTGTGCCAGCCCAGCCGCGCTCGTGGATCTGCTCCGTCGTAAAGATGCGCCGCGGCTGCTCCATGAACATCTGCAGCAGCGAAAGCTCTATCTTGGTCAGGTCAAAGGTCTTGCTGCCGTCGCTCACGGTGCATTCGTTCCTGTTCAGGCACAGTGGCCCCGCGCGCAGCAGGGCGGATTCCGCGCCGTCTTGCCCCTGCGTGCCCTGCGCCTTTTCCCTGCCGACCCTGCGCAGGTGCGCCTTTACCTTTGCCGCCACTTCCAGCGGCTCGAACGGCTTGGTGATGTAGTCGTCCGCGCCGAGCTCCAGTCCCAGGATCCTGTCCGAGACGAGCGTCTTTGCGGAAATCACGAGCACCGGGATGTTGCCCTGCGCGCCGTCCGTGCCGCGCAGCGCCCGGATTACTTCGTAGCCGTTCATGCCCGGCATCATGATGTCCACAATCAGCAGGTCGATGCGCTCGGAGCCAAGAATCTGCGCCGCCTGCCTTCCGTCGTATGCCTCGCGCACGGCGTGGCCTTCCGGCTCAAGATAGAACCTGAGGAGGGAGACGATTTCCTTCTCGTCGTCCGCAATAAGAATCGTTGCCATCAAAAGCTCCAGAAATCACAGAATTGGAAAAAGACGATGAAGAACACGCAGAACAGCCCCGTGCACGCCGCGAACCAGCGCTTTTCCTTGAGCAAGTATAGCGCATTTGCCGCGCAGGATAAAGCGACTAGCCCGGCAAGCAGCGCCGACACGATTGCGAACGGCTTTACCATGGCTCCTCCGAAAAGCACGATGGCGATTACCATGCATACGATGACGGGCGGGACGAAGAGCTGCGCGCTTGCAGGCAGGGAGCCGCTGCGGTGCGGGGCGCTGCCAGCCTTGCGGCGCAGGGCAAGCCGCCGTATGCCCTTTACCAGCAGGACAATCACGCAGGCGGCGGCAAGCAGCGCCATCAGGACAATCATCGCGAAAATCGGCACGAAGAAGGGGTCTCGGATGTAATCGCAGGTCTCCATCTCCAGCACGGGCTGCCCCCGTGTATTGCGGCTCAGGTACATCATGACCGCCATGCCGTTGCCGTTGTCCATGACGTAGCGGTTCTGCCCCGCGTACCTGACCGAGCCGCCCGACGGCAGCCTGAACGAGCCGGGTTCCTTGCTGCGGAATATGGGCATGAAGAGCGTGTACTGCGCCATCCTGAGCGCGCCCTTCTTGACGGTGCGGCTTGAGGTGTAGAAGCCGCTGATGTCCGGCGATGCGCTGCCTGCGCCCTGTGCGGCATCCGGCATGCTGCCGAACACCAGCTCCGCCAGCCCGTAGGTGAACGTGCTCTCGCCGCATTCGTTCGTCAGGACGACGATGCCGCTTGCGCTCTCCGGGTCAAAGACAAGGTTCGACGAGCAGCCGTAGGTGTTGCCGCCGTGGCCGAGCAGCCGCGTGCCGTAGTACATGCACCACAGACCGTGGCAGTTCTTTGGCAGCTCGGTGTCGCCGTAGCAGGAGGTGGCGGAGTGGAACAGCTGCATCGTGGCGGCATCCTTGAACAGCGGCAGCTCCTCGTCGGAGCGGGAGAGCGCCTTGGCAAAGGTAAGGTAGTCGCCCAGCGTGCTGATTGCCGCCCCCGCCGGGTACAGCTCCACGTAGGCGACGCACGTGCCTAAGTCCTGGCGCCTTTCCGAATCGATGCTGTAGGTCTGGAGCTTTTCGCGCTGCTGCTTTGCCCATGCGTTGTCGTCATGGCGTGCGGAGACCGCCGTGTGCTCCATCCCCAGCGGCTCAAGGATGTGCTGGCGCACATAGGCTGCGTAGTCCTGCCCGCTGATGCATTCCACCACATAGGCTGCGAGCGCGGTTCCCCAGTTGGAATAGGCGGTGACTTTTCCCGGCTCGTAGACCTGCTGCGGCTCGAACGCGAGCACGGTCTCGCCGAGCGGGCGGATGTCGGATTCGCCTGCGTCAGGGTCCTCGTATATGCATTCCTGGAAGCCGCCCTTGTGGTTCATCAGCTGCGTCATCGTGACGGGCTTTCTGTACCTGAGCTTTGCGGCAAAGTCCGGCGGCAGGTAATCGCGGATGTCGCGGTCAAGGTCAATCTTTCCCTGCTCCCAGAGCTGCATCACGCTTGCCCACACAAGGAGCTTGGACGTTGAGCCCCACTCGTACACGGTCTGGCTGCTGGCGGCAAGCTGCCGGTCTATGTCCGCATAGCCGAAGTAGTTTTCGTAGACGGTCTTGCCGTTTGAGAACACCGCCACCGCGACCGAGGCAAGCCCCGCCTCTCGCTCGGCGACATAGCTGCCGATGCTCCTTGCAAGCCCTTCCGTGTCGTTCAGATCCAGCGGCGCATAGCTTGCTTTCTTCTGCTCCGGGATTTTTGGCTTGGCGCCCAGCGACGCCGTAAGGCACAGCAGCATGGCTGCTGCGGCACATGATAGCTTCTTCATCATTTCAGCTCCGTTCTGTTCAGGATAAGATATGCCACTGCGAGCAACGCCGCACCGTGGATGGCAGAGACGGCAAGCGCCTGCATGGCTGCCGCCGCCGTAAGCTCCGTGCCGCACAGCAGGAAGAGCTGCCCGAACGGCATGAAGGAAAGGATGTGCGTGTGCCCCAGCTCCGCAAGCGACTGCGTGCCGCTCCAGCACACGAGCAGGACTATCAGGTTGGCGGCGCACGAGATGCCTTCGCCCCGCACAAGGAAGCAGAGGGGAAGCACGGTGCTGAATGCGGCGGCGCACACAAGCGCATAGAGCGCCGAGCGTGCAACTGCGCCCAGCACGGCAGCTGCCACCGCCGCCCCGCCCAGCCCGAACAGCGCTGCCCCGGCGGCGAACGCCAGCAGGGAGACCGCACAGACCGAGGCAAAAATGGCGCCTGCAAAGCCGAGAAATTCCGCCAGCACGATGGAGGCGCGCGAGTTGCCCGCTGCCACCGCCGCCGACACGAATCGCTCCTGCATGTCGCGGCTTGTGCAGACCGCCGCGTACAGCCCCGCAAAGAGGACAAGGATTGCCGCAAGCTGAGCCTGCACCTGGCAGAGCAGCTCACCCGCCTGCCGCGCGCCGTCGTGGGCAAGGAGCGGGATATAGACCGCCGCCACCAGCGCGAGCGCCGCCAGCAGAAAGTACGATGCCCTTGCCCGCACCGTGCGGCGGAATTTCCATGCTATCATTGTGCGCATCTGTCTGCCCCCCCCTGCGTAAAAAGCGATACGTAATACTGCTCCAGCGTCTTGCCGCCGCAGAGCGCCGCTGCCGCCGGGACAGCAGCCAGAATCCTGCCGCCGCTGATAAAGATGTAGTCGCTCGCAAGCTCCTGCAGTTCGGAAAGGATGTGGCTCGAAAGGAGGATGGTGATTCCTTCGTCCTTGTTGAGCGAGGAAAGCAGCTTGCGCACCCCAATCATGCCGAGCGGGTCAAGCCCGTTCACCGGCTCGTCAAGGATGAGCAGCTCCGGGGAAGAG
>DGUD01000087.1:231-11224 GCA_002393865.1 Treponema sp. UBA4319 | reverse complement strand
AAGGTTAACATGCGGCGCACAAAAAGTCAATGGGACCCGGATGCGCTGCCAGGGCTTCAGCATGAGATGTATTTTATCTGAAGACGGACGCGGTAGTGGAAAATCATGTAAACTGTTTTAAGATGATTTTCTTTTTTATGCTACAAAAGCCAAGGATCCAACATAAAAAATGCGCGGAAGCGGAAAAACACCCGGGCTGCCATTTGCAAAGCGAAGCGTGCAACCGGCAGTCCGGGTGTTTTTCCGCTGGGAGCGCATTTTTGTTTTCATGCTGAAGCCCTGTGCTCCCCCCCTCAGATGTTTTGACACTCATGCATTCTAGCGCTATAATAGGAGCATGAAACTGTACTCAAAATTCCAAGTCATTCTGTTTTCTCTTATAGCAGCAGGAGCGGCGGCCGCCGCAACAGCAGCATTCTGCACAAAGGCTGTCGCGGCACGGCAGCAGGCAGCCCTGCCCCCGCAGCAGGAGACGGTGGCGCTGTCCGCGCAGGACCAGGAGCACGAAGAGCTGCTGAGCGCCACGCTCTCCGACGGAACCGTGCTGGAGACGAACACACCTGCGCTGCCGGTCGCAAACGACACGGCTTCCTACACGCAGGACGAGCAGCAGAACATATCCGTCTACGAGCGCTGCAACGAGGCGGTCGTGAATATCACCACGCAGGTCATGGGCTACGACTGGTTCCTTGAGCCGGTCGTCACCTCTTCAGGCTCAGGATCCGGCTCCATCATAGACAAGCGCGGCTACGTCGTCACCAACGTGCACGTCATCGAGAACGCAAGCATCATCAACATATCGCTCGCCGACGGCAGCACCTACGAGGGCAAAGTCGTCGGGCAGGACAAGGAGAGCGACATCGCCGTGCTCAAATTCGAGCCGCCCGCAGGCGTGGAGCTCAAGACCATCTCATTCGGCAACAGCGACACGCTCAAAGTGGGGCAGAAGGTCATCGCCATCGGAAACCCCTTCGCGCTGGAGCGTACCATGACCACGGGCATCATCTCCGGTCTGGGCAGGCCGATTCAGGAAAGCACCAACGTCATCATCCGCAACATGATTCAGACCGACGCCGCCATCAACCCCGGCAATTCCGGCGGCCCGCTGCTTGACAGCCAGGGACGCATGATCGGCATCAACACCATCATCTATTCCGCAAGCGGCTCGTCCAGCGGCGTCGGATTCGCCATCCCCGTGAGCACGGCGCGCCGGGTGGTCGCGGATCTGCTCAAGTACGGCAAGGTAAACCGGGGCGTCATGATGCTCTCGCTCATACAGAACACCAGCCGCATCGCAGGCTATGCGGGCTACGGCATATCCGGCGGTATGATTGTGAGCCGCGTGCGCGAGGACAGCGAGGCGGCAAAGGCGGGCATCAAGGGCGGCACAAAGGCTGTGCAGTACGGAACGTTCAACCCGCAGACCATCTACCTCGGCGGCGACATCATCACCGCCATAGACTCCATAAGCGTCAGCAAGCTGGCAGACTACTACAGCGCGCTTGAGGACAAAAAGCCGGGCGATACCGTCACCGTCACCGTCTACCGCGACAAGCAGTACATCAAGCTGAAGGTAAAGCTGGAAGAAGAGAGCACGGCGACAAAATCCTCCGGCTCAAGCTCAAAAAGCTCAAAGTCCTCCAAGTCAATATGAGAAAATTCCATGTGGATTCCCCCTACGAGCCGTCTGGCGACCAGCCGCAGGCTATCAGGCAGCTCGCGGAGGGCTTTCTCCGGGGCGACAAATACCAGACGCTCAAAGGGGTAACCGGCTCAGGAAAGACCTTTACCATGGCAAAGATAATCGAGGCCGTACAGCGCCCCACGCTTATCATCAGCCAGAACAAGACGCTTTCCGCGCAGCTCTACCGCGAGTTCAAGACATTTTTCCCCGACAACGCGGTGGAATACTTTGTCTCCTACTACGACTACTATCAGCCGGAAGCCTACGTGCCCGCGCGCGACCTCTACATCGAAAAAGACGCCGCCATCAACGCGGAGATAGACAAGCTGCGGCTCGCCGCCACCTACAGCCTCATGGAGCGGCGCGACGTCATCATCGTCGCCACCGTCAGCTGCATCTACGGTCTGGGCATGCCGGATCTCTACAAGGAGATGCGCATGCACATAGAGCTGGGGCAGCAGCTTGACACACACAAGTTCGCCGCAAAGCTCATCGGCGTGCAGTACCAGCGCAACGACATGATACTGGAGCGCGGGAAATTCCGCATCCACGGCGACGTCATCGACGTGTTCCCTCCCTACATGGAGACCGACCAGGCATACCGCATAGAGCTGGACTTTGACGAGGTGGCAAAAATCCGCCGCTTCGACGTGATAAGCGGGAACACCGTGGAGGAGCTGGACGAGCTGCAGCTGTACCCCGCAAAGCACTTCGTCGTGCCGCAGGAGATGCTGTCGGAAGCCGCCGGGCGCATCGAACAGGAGCTTGCCGAACGCCTGGAGGAGCTGCGCGCGCAGGGCAAAATGCTGGAGGCAGAGCGGCTCAAGACGCGCACCACCTACGACATAGAGATGATGAAGGAGATGGGCTACTGCTCCGGCATAGAGAACTATTCCGCCCCCATCGCCGGCAGGAAGCACGGAGAGCCGCCTGCCACGCTCCTGCACTACTTTCCCGACGATTTTCTCTGCCTCATAGACGAGGCGCACGTAACGGTTCCGCAGATTGGCGCCATGTACGAGGGCGACCGCAGCCGCAAGCAGAACCTCATCGATTTCGGCTTCCGCCTGCCGAGCGCGCTGGACAACCGCCCGCTCACCGCCGCGGAATTCACCGCAAAGATGAACCAGGTGCTTTTTGTCTCCGCCACGCCGCGGCCGGAGGAAGTAAAAAAATCGACGCAGGTCGTGGAGCAGCTCATCCGCCCCACCGGGCTGCTTGACCCCATCGTAGAAGTCCGCCCCAGCGAGGGTCAGATGCAGGACATCTACATGGAAATCCAGAAGCGCATAGAGCGCCACGAGCGGGCGCTGGTGCTCACACTCACCAAGAAGATGGCCGAAGACCTGACGGACTACCTGTCCGGTCTCAAGCTCAAGGTCAAGTACATCCACAGCGAGATTGACACCTTTGAGCGAGTGGAGATACTCAAGAGCCTGCGCAGCGGCGAAACGGACGTGCTTATCGGCATCAACCTGCTGCGCGAGGGCATAGACCTGCCGGAAGTCTCGTTCATCGCCATCCTCGATGCCGACAAGATAGGATTTTTGCGCAGCACCACGTCGCTCATCCAGATAATCGGGCGCGCGGCACGCAACGCGGACGGCACCGTCGTCATGTATGCCGACCGCATGAGCGAGGCCATGCAGGAAGCCATCACAGAGACAAAGCGGCGGCGCGAGATTCAGGAAGCCTACAACAAGGAGCACGGCATAACCCCCAAGACAATCAGCAAGGCCGTGGAGGATATCCTCGTGCACGAAAAGGAGGAGGCCGGGGAAAACGCGAAAGTCTCGCTCGACGTGCTCAAAAAGAGCGCGAACCTGCTGGTTCCCAAGCAGCGCCACCAGCTTATCGCCGCGCTCACAAAAGAGATGGAGGAATGCGCCGAGCGGCTCGAATACGAGCAGGCTGCCGCGCTCCGCGACCAGATTCTGGACATCCAGAAAACCTACGGCAAGTAGCAGCCCGGCGCCTTTCGCGGAGCCCGACCGCTTTTCCGCCGGGCGCACAGCCTACGTTTCCATACCGCCGCCGTAATACGGCACTGCCACACGGAAAATTTGCCGATTCCCCGTATTTTTCAGTATATTAGACCCGTAAGGAAACTATGGTTTTCCGAACAGCCAGCACGGCAGGCGGAGGGATGATTCCCGCCGCAGCCCCTGCATTCTTACTTCATACGCAAAAGAGGACGCTGCAAAATGGCAAAATACCAGTTCCAGACAGAAGTGAACCAGCTTTTAAAGCTCATCATCCATTCAATGTACTCAAACAAGGATATTTTCCTGCGCGAGATTGTGTCCAATGCATCTGACGCTTTGGACAAACTTAAATATCTTACCGTTTCCGACGAAAAATTCAAGAACATCGTCTTTGACCCCAGAATCGACATCACCTTCGACGAGGACAAGAAAATCCTGACCGTGCAGGACGACGGCATCGGCATGGACGAGAAAGACCTCGGCGACGACCTTGGCACCATCGCCCGATCCGGCACAAAGGCATTCATCGAGCAGCTCTCAAAGAGCGGCAGCAACAACTCTGACCTTATCGGACAGTTCGGAGTGGGCTTCTACAGCGCCTTCATGGCGGCGGACAAAATAGACGTGTACACGCGCAAGGCGGGCAGCGACGGCAAAGTGTGGCACTGGTCATCGGACGGCACCAACTCCTACGAGGTAGAGGAGCTTGCCGCAGACAGCCCGGCATACCACCAGTACGGCTTTGACAAGGACAGCAAGACCGGTTCCGCCATCGAGATGCACCTGAACGACGACAGCAAGGACTACGCAAGCCGCTGGAAGATTGACGACCTCATCAAAAAGTACTCCAACCACATCGCCTTCCCCATCTACCTGCACTACACGCAGACCAAATACGACAAGGACGGCAAGGCGGACGGCACCGAAAAGAAGGACGAGCAGATAAACAGCGCGAGCGCGCTGTGGCGCAAGAGCAAAAGCGAGCTGAAGGCAGAGGACTACAACGACTTCTACAAGACCTTCTCGCACGACGGTACGGATCCGCTGCACTACGTGCACACGCATGCGGAAGGCACCATCGAATACACCACGCTTTTCTACGTGCCGCAAGTCGCTCCGTTCGACATGTACCAGGCCGACTACAAGAGCGGCGTCAAGCTCTACGTCAAGCGCGTGTTCATCACCGACGACGACCGGGAGCTGCTGCCGTCATACCTGAGATTCGTGCGCGGCGTCATCGACTCCGAGGATTTGCCGCTCAACGTAAGCCGCGAGATTCTGCAGCAGAACCGCATCCTTGATACCATCAAAACCCAGTCCGTCAAGAAACTGCTGGGCGAATTCAAAAAGCTGGGCGAGGAAGCAGACAAGGCGCGCAAGAGCGAGACGCCAAGCGACGAGGAGAAAGCCGCCATCGAGAAGTGGAACAAATTCGTAAAGTCCTACAACCGCCCGCTCAAAGAAGGCCTCTACAGCGACTACGCGAACCGCGAGGAGATCGCGGACATCATCCGCTTCAAGAGCACTGCGGACGAAGGTACCGGCGACGACAAGTGGACAAGCCTCGCCGACTACGTGCAGCGCATGAAGGAAGGCCAGAAGGCCATTTACTACATCACCGGCACGGACGAAAAGAACCTGCGCGAATCCCCGCTCCTTGAGGCCTACAAGAAGAAGGGCTTTGAGGTGCTTATCATGGCGGACGACATCGACGACATCGTGATTCCCTCATACGGCAAATACAAGGACTTTGACCTGAAGGCCGTCAACCGCGCAGGCAGCGACGAGGAGCTGGGCGTAGACAAGGACGAGGCAAAGAAGAAGGAAGAGGCGTTCAAGCCGGTGCAGGAAAAAATCAAGAAGGCGCTCGGCGACCGCGTAAAGGATGTGGTGCTCAGCAAGCGCCTTTCCGACAGCCCAAGCTGCATTGTCATCGACGAGAACGACCCGTCGCTCCAGATGGAGCGCATGATGCGCGCCATGGGGCAGGGCAATTCCGGCATGGTCAAGCCGATTCTGGAAATCAACGGCGAGCACCCGCTCGTAAAAAAACTGGAAGGCCCGGTGGCAGACGCATTCGTCACGCAGGTGAGCGAGGTGCTGCTTGACCAGGCGCTGCTTATCAGCGGGGCAGAGCTCAAGGATCCCGCGGAATTCGTCAAGGCGCTGAACGCCCTGCTTTCCGCATAAAAAAACGCTTCTTTTCTGAGGAATTCCACAAGAATTCCTCAGAAAGCGCTTGACAAAGCTCCGTTTTTTTTATAAGATATTATCACATTCAACAAAGAATGTGCTCCCTTAGCTCAGTTGGTAGAGCAACGGACTGTTAATCCGTCTGTCGCAAGTTCAATCCTTGCAGGGGGCGAATAAAACCCAGTCGGTTTACGATTGGGTTTTCTTTTTTTAAATACCGTTGCAAGGATTGAAGCGGAATGAGCGCGCCGTCAGGCGGAGAGGCGCCACGGATGGCGCCGCCAGCGAATGGAGCCGTCCCAGAAGGAGCGGACAGGACGTCCGCGACTGGCGGGCAATCCTTGCAGGGGGCGCTACAAACCCAATCGTAACGGTTGGGTTTTCTTTTTTTTAAATACCGTTGCAAGGATTGAAGCGGAATGAGCGCGCCGTCAGGCGGAGAGGCGCCACGGACGGCGCCGCCAGCGAATGGAGCCGTCCCAGAAGGACAGGACGTCCGCGACTGGCGGGCAATCCTTGCAGGGGGCGCGCTCAGCGGGAAGGAACGGCATCCCGCAGCACACGCTCTACCACGTCAATGACGGCATCAGGGGTACTCGCGCCCGCCGTGATGCCAAGGCGCTGCAGGCCAAAGAACTGCGGCGGAATCTGAGTGCTGTCCTCGATGAGGGCGCAGCAGGGACAGAGCGCGCGGGCAGTCTCAAAAAGGCGGCGCGTGTTGGCAGAATTGCGCCCGCCGATGACAAGGACTGCATCCACGCTGCCGGCAAGCTCGCGCAACGCATTCTGACGCTCCATGGTCGCCGGGCAAATAGAATTAAGCAATACAATGGAAGGATTCTTCCGCCGGAGCACATCCGCAATCCGCTCAAACTCCAGCGGGCTGAACGTCGTCTGCGCGATAAGCACCGCCTGCGCGGGAACGACAAGCCGTTCGGCCTCCGCGCTGTCCTGCACGACAGAGACGCATCCTGCACCGCCCCCTTTTGCGGCAAAGCCAGATAAGCTCGTCACCTCCCCGTGATTCTTGTCACCGGCAATGATGACGGCAAAACCTTTGCCCGCCCATTCCTCGGCGCGGCGCTGGCTCAAGTGCACGCGGGGGCAGGTGGCATCGACGACCCGTGCCTGCGCGCGCTCCAAGGCTGCAAGGACACCGGGCGTGGTACCGTGGGCGCGGACAATCACGACGGAAGCAGGCGGAAGGGAAGAAAAATCGTCCTGCACGGCATCAAGCACCTGCAGTCCGCGCTTTGCAAGCTCCTGCAGCACAGAAGGGTTGTGGATGAGCGGCCCCAGCGTATAGATCGCGCTTTTCCCGTCACGATTCTCCGCAAGCGCATGTTCCGCACAATCGACGGCGCGCCTGACCCCCATGCAAAAACCAAGCACTCTGGCGCGAATAATCTCCATACCACCATTATACTATCATTTGCAAAACTACTCAATGCAAGGCGCCAGCATGGAATGCAAAAATGAGCATGCCCGTGCCGTCCCGGCCGCAGCTGCAAAAAAAAAGCCCGCCATGCGCAGGCACGGCGGGCTATCCTCTGGCAAGCACCAGAGCTGCAGGAAGCCCTGAAAACTCCGGTCTTCAGGGGCACAGCATTTAGTCAGAAGGCATGACCAGCGGACGGGTCGTAGACGCCTTGGGGCGCACACGGTCGCCGTTCTCGCCCGGTTCCCAGTGGCGGCGCATAAAGGAAATAAAGCCGGAGCTGATGAACAGAGACGAATAACAGCCGGTGATGAGACCGATGGTCAGCACGACAGCAAAATCATGGATGCTGCCGGTCGTGAACACGAGCAGCGAGACAGACGCAAAGAGCGTCGTCACCGTCGTGATTATAGAGCGGCTCAGCGTGTCGGACAGGGAGCGGTCAAGGATATCGCGGAAGTCACGTGTCTTGACAATCTTCATGTTCTCGCGGACGCGGTCAAGGATAACGACCGTCGCGTTGATAGAGTAGCCGAATATAGTCAGCACGGCAGCGAGCGTCGTCGGGGAGAATTCAATCTGGAACCACACGATGAACGTGAACATGATAAGACAGTCGTGGACAAGCGCAACGATGGCACCCAGCGCGAAATCCCAATGGAAGCGGATGGTCGCATAGAGCCAGATGAGCAGCACCGTGCACAGCGCCAGCAGGACTGACATACCGGCAAGGCGGCTGGAGAAGCTCGACGCGACAAAGTCCGTCTTTACGATGGCGACATTGTTCTCGCCGAAAGCCTGCTGCAGCGCGTTCAGAATGTTCCGCTGCAGGGTCTGGTTCGTCACGCTGTCGTCAGAGATTTTTGCGCGAATCTGGAAGCTGCGGTTGGAATCATCCCCCAGTTCCTTGAGGGAGACATTCTGCCCCTCAAGCACCGTGCGCACGTTGTCCACCGTAATCTTGGACGCGGTGTCCGGCACGTAAAGCAGGTACGGCTCATCCGCAGACAGGCGGGCCGTCACCGCATTGTTCACGAAAATGCCGTAGCTGTCGGCATCACCGTTCGCGCGGACTTTTGCGCTTATGCCCGCAATCCCGTTCAGAGCCTCCGCCATCTTGGCGACAGTCGGATGCTGCCCGTAAGTAAGGGTAACGGTCTCATTGTCCGCACCGCTACCGCTGACGACCACGTCCAGCGCGTTGTTCTTCGCGTCGATGGAAACGGTGGCCGCCCCAGAGTATGTGATTTCTACTGCTGCAGGGGCAATCCTGACCTCCTCGATAAGACCGGGGAGGAAGTCTATGCCCAGATTGATGCCCCGCAGGAACATGCCTACAATACCGCAGACAATGATAAGAGCGCTGAAAATCGCACAGCCAAGGAAAGCACGGCTGAATCTCAAAAGTCTCTTCATTTACTTTATCCTCCAGCTGATGCTGATACTCTTCCGGTGCATAACCTCTGTGCCGAAGTCGAACATAAGCCGGGAAACAACAAGAGCTGTAAACACGGTGGACACAACACCGATGGCAAGGCTCACCGCAAAGCCCTGGATTGCGCCCGTACCCAGCTGTGACATGAACAGAGCCGCGATAAAGGTCGTGATATTGGAGTCCATGATAGCCCAGAAAGCGTTGGCAAAGCCGACGCTGATAGCGGACGCGCGATCCTTGCCGAGCCGCAGCTCCTCCTTGATACGCTCAAAGATGATGACGTTGGCATCGACAGCCATACCGATGGTAAGAATCATACCGGCGATGGTCGGCAGCGTGACGGTCAGGTTGAAGGCGCTCAGGATGCTGAACATGATGTAGAGGTTGAGCACCTGCGCCACGCAGGCGTTCAGACCGGCGCCCTTGTACCAGATAAGCATGAAAATCATGATGGCGACAAGACCGGCAAAAATGGCAAAGACGCCCTGCCGGATTGCCTGGTCGCCGAGCGAGGCGCCGATGACCTGCTGGCTCTCCACGGAAAGCGGCACATCCAGCCACGCGGTCTGCAGCACCTTCTCAAGGTTACGGGCCTCCTGCTGCCCGAAACCGGTGATGGAGACCTCGCCGCCGGTGATGGCGGTCTGTATGGTCGCATTCGACTTTATCTTGTTGTCGCTCACGATGGCAAGGCTGTCGTGGATATGCGCCGCGGTGAACTCACCAAAAATCTTTGCACCCTCAGGATCAAGCGTAAAGTTCACGGACGGCTTGTTGGTCAGGTTCTCGGTGCCGACCTTCGCGGATTTGATATGCTTGCCGTCCATCGCAACCTCCTTCTTTACCACCAGATAGGTGCGGAGGCGGTCAAGGCCATACTCGTCGGTCTCATAGTAGCCAAAGACCTCGTCGTCATCGGGGATGATGGTGGGGTCGATGAGCCTTCCGCGGGAATCGAAGGTGCTGTCCGGGTGCTGCATATAGTAAATCTGGAACGCCTGGGAGGCGTCGTTGTCCACAAGGCGGAAGTTCAGGATACCGCGGCCCTGGATGATAGAATTTATCTGGTCGGCCTCGGCGGAACCGGGGAGCTCGATGTAAATCCGGTCCTCGCCCTGCTGGCGGATTGTGGGGGATGTCAGACCAAAGCGGTCGATGCGGTTCGTCAGCGTCTCGACAGCCTGCGTCATGGCATCTTTCCGGAGCTGCTCAAGATCCGCCACACTGCCCTTCTGCGCCTCAACCACGGCATCAAGATCCGCGCGGACGATGACGTTCATACCGCCGCTCAGATCAAGGCCGAGCTTGACGGAATTCTGGTAGTATTTCTTGTTCTTCAGGATTCTGTCGCGGTAGCGGCTTTCCACCAGCGTGACAAAATCCGCGCGGGTCTCAAAGGACTCCAGCGCCTCGCGGAGCGTCAGCGGAGACGGCACAGCCTTCTCCATCTCCTTGAAATTCTTCTCGGCGGCTTTGCGGAGCCACTTCTGATCCTCGGTCAGCTGTGCCGCAGGATCCGCCTTTGCGGAGGCGATAAGCTGCTGCACGTCGGCGGCGGCCTTCTCGCTCGCATAATCCTTTATGTTCTCCAGAGAGCTCAGGGCAAGCGCCTGCTGATCCTTAGGAGTGTTCACATACCATTGCAGGGACGGCCACAGGAATGCAAAGCAGACCGCAAGCACCGCAATGATAATAAAAAGACGACTTCTCTTGCTCATCTTTATTTTCCTTCAGCTTTATCAGTATTTTCAGCGCCGTTGTCGGCGGCCTTGCTGTCAGACTTGCTGCCGGCCTTGTCGGAAGCCTTTCCTTCGGTGACGACCGTGGCAATGGCAGTCCGGTTGAACTGAATCTTCGTGCTGTCGTCAACCTTCACGGTCACGACATTCTCCTTTACGGCGGTCACAGTCCCGTGGATACCACCGATAGTGATGACCTTGTCGCCCTTCTTGAGCGCATCAAGCATCTTCTGGGTTTCTTTCTGCTTCTTGCTCTGCGGGCGGATCATCAGGAAATACATAATCAAGATGATGGCTATCATCGGGACAAGGGTAAGCATCCCACCGCCAGCGACGGCACCCGCCGCGGCACCGGCAGATGTTCCGGAGCCCGCAGCCTGAAGAAATAACGGTACAAAAGACATAGAGTTTTTATCCTTCTTTTTGGTTTAAAAATCAGTACTGTAGAATAGCATTATTTGCCCACTGTGTCAAACCCGTGCGGGGGAAAGAGACAAGAGCCCGGCAGAGCGCAGGATA
>DGUD01000087.1:0-165 GCA_002393865.1 Treponema sp. UBA4319 | reverse complement strand
GCTCCCGGAGGGGGCTCATTTCTTCAGGAGGGTGTCGAGCTCGGCATTCTTTGCGATGACCTTCGTGTCCACAGGGTTCAAGGCAACGACCTGCTTCAGGTAATACTGGGCGCGCTTCCAGTCCTTCTTGTTGTAGTAGACCTGATACAGGCGGTACAGGGCATC
>DGUD01000153.1:22325-22924 GCA_002393865.1 Treponema sp. UBA4319 | reverse complement strand
CGGCTGATACTGCCTCACCCCGCTGCGGCGCCTGCGGGGAGACCGCGCCCTGAGTCATTTCCCTCGTTTTTTGCTGAGCGCGGCAAGCAGCTCGTCGGCTTCCTTACCGTCGTCGGGGTAGAGCAGCTGCGCGGCTGCGGGGCGGAGGAGGGCGGCGACTGGTATCGCGGCGATGAGCAGCGGTATCTCGCCGGGCAGGGACGGCAGCACGTTGAGCTTCCATGCCTGCGCCGCGCTGACGGCGGTTCCCCGTGCCTCCATGCTGCGGATGTACCACCATATGCCGGGCAGCCAGCTGAGCGCGGTTCCGAGTAGTGCTCCGGCGGCAATGCGGAGCCACTGTTTTGCGGAAAAGCGGCGTTCCCGCGAGAGGGGGCTGCCCGCGCACAATCCTGCCGCCAGCGCCGCAACGAAGTATCCGGCCACAAAAGCGCCGCCGGGGGCAAGCAGTTCTCCTATGCCTCCCGCCCTGCCGGGAAAGACCGGCAGACCGAGCATTCCCGCAAGCAGGAAGATGCCGGCGGA
The DNA here is from genome assembly GCA_002393865.1 of Treponema sp. UBA4319. Taxonomy (GTDB): domain Bacteria; phylum Spirochaetota; class Spirochaetia; order Treponematales; family Treponemataceae; genus Treponema_D. The sequence continues at coordinate 22,399 of DGUD01000153.1, read as the reverse complement.
GCCTGCCCCCTGCGCCGCGCCTGCAAGCAGCCCCGCAAAGACTGCCAGCGCGTGCTGGGCTGTTCCTGCGGCGG
>DGUD01000153.1:4229-22238 GCA_002393865.1 Treponema sp. UBA4319 | reverse complement strand
AAGCCGATGATGCAGAGCAGCAGGGCGAGAGTCGCGGTAAAGGCGCTTCTGATGAGCGAAAGTCGGGTGGTCGTAGTCATGATTCCTTCCTTAAATTATACTGTGTTCCGGGACATGCCCCGTGCAGGGCTGCCTCACAGGGGCTGCGGGTGCGTCTGCCGCTCCTGCACGTGCACGTACACGCGCACGCATCGTATTCCGGCACCGGCGCGCATCCTGAAAAGCCGCAGCAGCGCGTAGGCCGCGATGCCGCCCATAAGCAGCCATGCGAACCAGTCCCCCATAACGGAGAAGCAGGTGCGGACGCGGCGGTAGACCGGGACTTGCACGCCGATTGCGCCTTCCGTGAACAGCGGCATATCAGCCAGAATACGCCCTGCCGGGTCAAGCACCACGGAATAGCCGGCGTTTGCGCAGCGGACGAGCGTCGTGCGGAATTCGATGGCAATATAGCTTGCGGCCGCAAAATGCTGGTATTCGGCGGATTTTGTCCGGGACCAGGAATCGTTCGTTATGTTTATGAAGAGCTCGCTGCCGGTCTTGTGCAGCTGCCTGCATACGTCCGGAAAGGCGTCCTCGAAGCAGATGGGGGTGGTGAACGAGACAAAGTTGTCCGGGTTCTCCCCGTTTTCCCCGGTGTACTGCTCCGTAATCTGCGGAATCGCGCGGCCGTCGGCGTCGAGCGTGATGAGTGCCTGTGCCGGGCGGCCGTATTCAAGCGGCCTGCCAGAGAATCCTCCCCTCCCGGCAGGAACCCTGAACAGGACATACTGGGTTCCGGCCGACCATCCCGCGGAGAAATTCACGACGTCCTCCATGAATCGCTGGACGAGCGGGTTGTCGGCAAAGGGAATGGCCTCCGCAAAGGGAACCAGATGAATTTTCGAGTAGAAGCCTGCGTATTCGCCCTTCCTGTCAAAGAGTATGGCGCTGTTCTCGTAATGCTTTTTTGCGGGGTTTACCAGCGCCGCGCCGCCGATGACAAAGGGAATGCCCATGCGGCCGATAAAGGCGCTCAGGCTTTCGCTCTCCGGCTGATCGCTGTAATAATAGCGGGCGTAGGGAAAGGGGCGGCTCAGGACGCCTTCACTCCAGACGGCAAGGTCTGGCTCATGCCCTTCGTCGCGCATGCGGCGGAATGCCTGCTCCGTAATCCGCATTGAGATTTCCACGCCCTCGTTGTCGCCCGCTTCCCACGGGTCTATGTTTTGCTGCACGATAATCGTATTAAGTTGTTTTTCAGGTATTCGTGGCATGAGCCATGCGCAGAGCCCGTAGGCGCCGCTGGCCGCAAAGGCGCAGGCGGTGAACAGTGCCGCCTGCCGGTACGACGCGGCGACGGCCTGCGGTGCCTGCGCGTGGGCAGCTCCGGCGAGCAGTATGATGCCTTCCGCAGTGAGCGCCGAGCAGAGCGCGTAGAGGAAGGATACGCCCCAGACGCCTGTGATGGCCGCAATCTGCGTGAGGAGCTTCCATCTGTAGGCGGCAAGGAAGAGCGTTCCCCAGGGATAGGCGAGGAAGCCCGTGGATTTGAGCCATTCCCAGCTGATCCACACGGCGCAGAACCAGAGCATCCTGCCGGAAACGGCTCCGGCTCTCAGCCCTCCGTATTCCTCAAGGCGGGACGGCATCCGCTCGTGCAGCGGGTACAGGAAAAAGAGTATGCCCATGAGCCCTGCCTCCAGCGCCGTGCCAAGTGCGCTGGCGCCCAGCGTGAACACGGCGAAGTCGCGGAAATTGGCCAGCCAGAAGCTGGAGCCCAGATGGACGGTGAGCGCCTGCATGAACATGAGCAGGAATGCTTCCCGGCATGTCCGCGCCCGGTACAGGGCTATGTACAGGGGAACAAGGGAAAAGAGCGCGATGAGCGGCTCGCCGAGCGGCAGAAGCTCGTTGGGAATCGCGGCGACCTCCATAATTCCGGAAAAAATCGCATAAAAAACTTGTAAAATAACTAAATTCATTATATTATACTATTATCTTGACAAGAAAAATTCAATAATAGCATAAAGTCCGGAAGGGGAAGATGGAACAAGTCTTAGAAGCTCACCAGAAAGAATACGGGACGAAGCCCGATGTCGTGGCGGTCGCGCCGGGACGTTTTCATCTTATCGGGGAACATTCCTGGTTTTTCAAGGACAAGACCCTGTCCATGGCGGTGAATCTTCCTGTCTCTGTGGCGGTTTCAAAGCGTAGCGACGCAAATCTCCGTTTTTATTTTGTGCAGCTTGATGACCGCAAGAGGGGGAACCTCGCTTCCGTCAAGTTCAGGAAGGAAGACAAGTGGGCGAATGCGGTGAAATCCATCATCTATGGTTTTTCGAGCGGCGGCTTTGACTGCGCCGGCATGAACGTGACCATCTGCTCCGACACGCTGCCTTCCGCGGGTTTCGGTATCACCACGGCGATAAAGATTGCATCGATGTGGGCGCTCAAGGAGCTCAACGGCTTCCGCTGCACGCGGAACGAGCTGCTGCAGGTCATAGAGCGGGCAAACAGGCTCTACTTCGGCTGCGCCAATTACAAGGCCGACAATTTCACCGCGATTTTTTCCAAGGAAAACTCGCTGGTGCTCACCGATTATTCCAAGAACGACTACGAGATAATTCCCTTCAAATTTACAGGTAAGACCATACTGCTGACGGACGCCCGCGTGCCGCGCATCACGACATGGAACGAGGAGAGCCTGCTGCAGCCGGAGAATGTGCTGCTGCTCGGCGAGCTGAAGGAGCGCAGGTCGAACGTATTCGGCGGCTGGCGCTACGAGGAGAGCGGGGCGGAGCGCAGCGAGGTGCTTTCCGTGGTGAACGAGGACACCAAGCGCAGGCTTGTGTGCATCATGAACGAGCATAAATTTGTGCTGGATGCCGTCGCTGGCTTGCAGAGCGGTGATTTTGCCACCTTTGCGAGGGCGGTGAACCACAGCCACGAGAATCTCCGTGATTCCTACGATATTTCCTGTCCAGAAGTTGACTGGATTTTAAAACGTGTGCAGGAACTTGACGAGAATCCTGACGACCTGCGTACCCCTGTCAACTGCGGCCGCATCACCGGCAAGGGCTTCGGGCGCTGCACGTACAGCGTGCTCCGCACGGAGGATGTGCCGAAATACCGGGAAAAGCTTCTGGATTACGAGCGCATATTCGGCTTTAAGGCGGTCTGCTACGAGGTGCAGCCTGCGCGGGGCGTATATCTGCTATGAGAATCCTCCTGACCAACGACGACGGCTTTGACGCGGACGGGCTGCAGGTGCTTGTGGGCGCTCTGCGGGCGGCGGGCTATGAGGTGTGGATTGTCGCGCCGGCTTCCAACCGCTCCGGCGTCTCCTGCTCCTTTGCAATCGGCAAAGCGCAGCTGCTGCAGGAGCGGGGGGCGCATGCGTTTGCGTTTGACGGCTCCCCTGCCGACTGCGTGTACGCCGCGCTGAAGGGAGGCCTCCTTCCGTCGCTCCCGGATTTTGTGCTGTCGGGCATCAACCATGGCGGCAACATCGGCACCGACATCGTGTACTCCGGAACCTGCGGCGCGGCGAGGCAGGCTGCCTTTTCCGGTATTCCTGCCGCGGCGCTGAGCGTCGAGATGCCCGCTTCCTGCCGCCGGGATTTTTGCGCCGCGGATTTCGGGCCGCTTGCGGACTTTGCGGCAAAAAACATCCCTGCCCTCATGGCTCTGTGCGGGGCTGCCGATGCGGAGAGCGGCCGTATGGAGCGCTTTGTCAACGTGAACGCGCCGCTTGCCGCCCCGTACCGCGGGGTACGCTTTGCCTCCCTCGCAAAACGGATATATAGCGGAGATACGGTAAACATCGGGCGCAAAAGTGACGAAAATATATATAGTACCTGTATCGGCGGCAATGCTGTCTCTGCCTATGGGCTTGCGTCCTGCGACGCCTTCCTTGTGGACGAGGGCTATATTGCTGTCTCCGTGCTGTATGCGGAGCCTTCTGCGGATCTGTCGTTCTGCAACAAAGATACGGGTGCCTTTGTCTTGTGATTTTGGAGGAAGCAGAGTCCGTCCGGGTTTTGCCCCTTCACCGGCGGAAACCTGTGCGCAGGCGCCGGAATCCTGAGCAGAAGAACAGGGAAAGCCTCTGGGACTGTGGTTTCCGGGGCAAGTTTAGAAGGCGGCGGCGCTTCTGCGTACGGCCGCATACCGAGGGTGTGTTATGGGTGACCAGAATGGGCTTCAGGAAGGGATTTCTCTTTACAAGGGCAAAAAATATGCGGATGCGCTCACGTGCTTCCTCGCGCTGCCTTCGGACGCTTCCGCCGACCCGGTGGAGGTCGCCTATTACGTGGGGCTGTGCTACGCGAAGCTTGAGCGTTACGATGACGCGCTGCTCTATCTTGAGCAGGTAGTGACGGCTGAGGACGGTTCCGATGACGAGACCGCCGGAAAACGCGTCTTGCAGTGCCGCTATCTGCTTGCCGTCATCTATTGTACGACCGGCAGGAAAAAGCTCGCGGATTTTGAGCTGAACAAGCTGCTTGACCTGGGCTACAAGACGGCGAGCGTCTATGCGTCCCTCGCGTTTATCGCATGGGATGACGGCGACGTGGACAAATGCATCGACTTCTATAATAAGGCGCTTGCCGTTGATGAGAACAACCCCACGGCGCTGAACGGTCTGGGCTACGTGCTTGCCAACGAGGAGCGCGACCTTGCCAAGGCTGTCGGTTACTGCCAGCGGGCGCTCTCGTTCGCGCCGGACAGCGCTGCCTGCCTTGACAGCATGGGCTGGGTGTACTATAAAATGGGGCTGTATTCCGAGGCGAGGAAATATCTTGAGAAAGCGCACCGGAAAGATGACGCGAATGAGCTTATAGCCTCGCATCTTCAGGAAGCTCTTCAGGCGGGAGAAGAATGATGAAAAAGAGTATTGTGACTTTTGCGGCCGCGCTCGTGCTGGGCGTCTCTCTGTTTTCGCAGACGAACCTGCAGGATACGGCGCGCGGCGAGGATGATACCATGCGCTCCGCGAATTCAGGTTTTGCGGAGGACGAATTCCGGCGCGGCGTGCAGAGCTTTTACCGGGGGAACTACAACGAAAGCGTCCTTGAATTCGAAAAGGCGCTCTCCTTCCTGCCGGGCGAGAACCGCATCCTTGAATGGCTGGGAAAGGCATACTATATGTCCGGTATCGAAGGCGCCGCCTTGCAGCAGTGGAACTTCGCGAAAGACCAGGGCTGGGGCGGCTTGCTGCTGCAGAACAAAATTGAGATTGTGGGCGACCGCCGCATCACCGACACGGAGTACGGTTTTGCCCAGCGCTATACGGAGGCGGGCTCTTTCCCGCATGTGAACGGAAAGGCTCTTATCTACAGCCAGCCGGTTTCCGTGCTGCCCAACGATGACGGCTCCGTCTGGGTCGTCGCGTACGGCACGAACGAACTCGTCCGCTTTGATGTGAACGGCATCGTGCTTGACCGCGTGCGCGGGCCGCTGGAAGGCCTTGACCGCCCGCTTGACATTATACGCCTTGGCAACGGCAATCTGCTGGTGAGCGAGAGCGCCCGCGACTGCCTGACGCTCTTTGACGCGAAGGGCAGCTACATCCGGCATATCGGCAAGAAGGGGCGCGGCGAGGGCGAGCTGATTGGTCCCCAGTACCTTGCGGAGGACAGTTACGGCAACCTGTATGCGACGGACTTTGGCAACAGCCGGGTCGTCGTTTTTGACCCTGACGGCGAGCCGCTCCTGCATTTTGGCGAGAAGAGCGCTGACTTTGAGGGGCTCCGTTCCCCGACGGGTATCGCGGTTGTCGATGACCGTGTCTTTGTCGCGGACAGCGTGCTGGGGACGGTGTTCGAGTTCGACCGCTCCGGCAACTACATGGGGCTTCTGGTGGAGAAAAAATCCCTCGTGCGCCCTGAAAGCCTGAAGCCGTGGGGCAGCTACCTTATTCTGGCAGACATGAACAGGGTGCTTACCATCGATACGTCGAACGGCGCCATCTACGAGAACGCCACGACGGGCAAAGCCTCCAGCTGCATCACGAGCGCTGTCTCTGACCGCAACGGAAATATCGTCGTCACCGATTTCAAGGCGAACGAGATATATATCATGTCCAAGATGACGGAGCTGGTTGGCGGCTTCTTTGTGCAGGTGGAGCGCGTCATCTCCGATTCCTTCCCCAACGTGACGCTTGAGGTGAAGGTGGAGAACCGCAGGCGGCAGCCGATTGTCGGTCTGACCCGCAATAACTTCCTTATCACGGAGAATAAGCGTCCTGTCGCGGATATGACGCTGCTGGGAAGCGCCAACAACAACGATGTCGCCGACGTGACCTTCCTTATCGACCGTTCCTACGACATGAAGAACTACGAGGAGCAGGTGAATGCCGCCGTCCGCGAGATTGCCGGCTCTATGCAGGGCAGGGGCAAGGTTCAGGTTATTGCCCTTGGAGAGGTTCCGGTGAGCGAATTCTCCGGCTCGCCCCGGAACCTGTCGGATTTCTCCGTAAAGGCTCTGAAGGCGCCTTACGCGAACGAGGTTGCCGTCGATCTCGGCATCCGCCTTGCCGCGAACAGCCTCATCAACGGGGAGAAAAAACGGAGCATCATCTATATTTCCTCCGGCTCTGTGGGGCAGAACGCCTTTACGAAGTACAGCCTTTCCGACCTTATGGCGTACCTGAACAACAATGCGATTTCCTTCAACACGGTGCTGCTGCGCAACGGTGCCTCCGCGGATGAGATATCGTACATGACCGGGAACACGACCGGAAAGGAATACTATGTGTATCGTCCGGAAGGGCTTTCCTCCGTGATAAGCGATATCATTGCGGCTCCGTCCGGGCTCTACCAGCTCTCCTATACGTCGTCGCTCGGTACCGAGTACGGGCGCAAGTACCTGCCGGTAGAGGTGGAGACATACCTGCTCAACCGCTCCGGGCGCGACGAGACCGGCTACTTTGCCCCGCTGCAGTAGCACAGTCCAAAGAAAAATGAATGCTGGGCAGCTGGCGGGCATGCGGCATCCCCCTCAAGTTCCGGCACCTGCGTGCCGATACTGAGGTGGAAGCCCTGCATGCCTTGGGCGTGCTGGCTCAGGAGAACACGATATGCCGATGATTACCACAAAAGTGACCCTGCCGTTACCGCAGGAAAAGCGCGATGCCCTGAAGGCTGCGCTGGGAAAAGCCGTCTCTATCCTCGGAAAGCCGGAAAGCTACCTGATGCTTGGCTTTGAGGACAACTATGATTTGTATTTTGCCGGAAACAAGCTTTCCAAAGGCGCCTTTGTGACGGTGCAGCTCTACGGCAAGGAGAATCCCGATGCCTGCAGCCGGATGACCGCCGAAATCTGCCGGATTTTTGCCGATGAGCTGGGGATTCCCGGCGACGGTATCTACGTGTGCTACTCAGGCCATGCGAACTGGGGCTGGAACGGCAACAACTTTTAGGATGAGCCGGGGATGTCCTTGCCAAAGAGGCGGGCTTTCCTGATGCTGATGCGGGGATTCTTGTCCTGCATCGCGTAAACCGCTTCCTCTACCTTCGCGCGTTTCTCTTCCCCAAAATCAAAAAGGCTTTGCTGCACCGGCTCTGAGCGGCTCTCTACGTTCTCGCATGCGACGCCAAGCAGCCGTATGCCTTTGCCCGCCGTGTACTTCTTTGAGAAGAGCGCCTTGCAGCGCTCGAACATGTCGTCCGCGTTCGTCACCGGGCTGCTTCCCGTCGCCTGGACGGAGACGGTCGTAAAGTCCTCGTAGCGTATCTTGAGCGCCACCGTGTAGGAGCGCACCTTTTCCCGGTGCATGCGGTACAGGACATTTGCCGCGAGCTTCATGAGGGCGGTGTCTATCGCATAGCGGTCGGTCAGGTCAAAGTCAAAGGTCTCTTCCGAGCTGATGGAATGGTTTTTTGCCTCCTCGCCGAATTTCATGTCTTTGTTCCCGCGTACCGCATTGTATAAGAACGTCCCGGTGTTCTGCCCGAAAATTGAGGTGAGCAGGGGCAGCTGCTTGTTGTGGATGTCCGCGGTTGTCCTGAGCCCCGCGTTTTTCAGCCTTTCCTGTGTCTTTGTGCCGACACCCCACAGCTTTTCCAGCGGCAGCGACAGCATGAACTGCTCTTCCCCGCCCGCAGGAACCTCCGTCAGGCCGTCCGGCTTGTGCAGCCCGGATGCAATCTTTGCCACATACATGCTCGCGGAGATGCCGACGCTCACAGTCAGCCCTGTCTCGTCTCTGACCTGCTGCTTGAGCTGTGCCGCCGTGTCCCTCGGCGCGCCGAAAAGCCGCTCGGTGCCGGTCATGTCAAGAAAGGCCTCGTCGATGGACATCTGGATGACATCCGGCGAATAGGCGCCGAAGATATCCATTATCTGGGCGGAGACTTCTCGGTAGCGCGCGTAGTTTCCCCGCACAAATACGGCATGGGGGCACAACTGCACGGCCCGTGAGAGCGGCATGGCGGAGTGCACGCCGTACGCGCGGGCTTCGTATGATGCGGTGGAGACAACCGCCCTCCTGTCGCCGGGCAGCCCGCCGACGATGAGCGGCTTTCCCCGGTATGCGGGCGTGTCGTGCTGCTCCACGGAAGCAAAGAAAGCGTCAAGGTCAACGTGAAAGTACACTTTTTCCATGCGCTAGCTTCCTTCGTCCTGCCGCACCGCGACAGACTGCGTCTCTTCCGAGAGCGTCCCGCCTTCCTCCGCGTACCATGCCCTGACGGTGACGATGCTGGCGGCGTCCCTCCCGCAGGAGTACACGATGTCCACCTGCTCGGCGGGCTTGTCCGGCAGACAGAAGAATATCCTGTCTTTGCCGCCGAAGCGGTAGTCGTAGTTGCAGTCGTAGAGCGGCACTCCGCCGGGATTCTCCACGCTGACCTCCAGACGCTGCACGGCGCTGGATTCCGGGCAGCGGATGCTGATCCGCCTGATGAGCAGCTCGCTGAACGGTTCGCTGCTGACCGTCACCGCTGTCCGCAGCGGCTCCGCTGCCTGTATCACTGTGCCGCCGCTGTCCGCATCCTGCCCGCCTTCGTCCCCGGGCAGCACTTTTCCGACGGCAGCGGCCGCTTTCTGCAGGATGAATCTTCCCTGCGGCAGGAATTTTCCTGCGGATAGCCCCGTAAGCGCGATGAATCCCGACGCCGCAAGGTACAGGGCAATCAGAGCGGCAAGGGAGAGCAGGATGAACGAAATTCCGTGCAGGAGCTTCCTCCTGCTCGCAAAGGGGCGGGAGGGGTCGAATATGTCCGATATGATGAGCAGCCGCTTCCATTGCATCTGCAGCGGGTAGAGCATGCATGCCGCAAGCGCGTTCCCCGCCACGGTGCAGGCGGCAAAATCATGCAGGGACTGGCGGTTTGTGGACAGGACGATATTTGCGGCCGGCGCTATGAAGGGAATGAACAGCAGCGCTAGCGTAAACATGACGGTGCTCATGCGCTTTGCGCGCTGTGCGAGCAGGCAGGCGGCGTATTCGAGGACAAAGATGAACAGCAGCGTCAGGTCTATACTGCAGAATACGAATATGTTTGCCGCCGCCACAAAAAGCAGGCAGTAGCCCGCCGCATGGAAGGACACCTTGAAATTGAAGCGGACTTCCAGAATAAAGAGGAGCAGCGAGAGCGTGAATATGGCGAGCAGCTTTGCGCCGAGCAGCAGCACCGGGTCTGCCGCAAGCTGAGGCACCCGCAGCAGAAAACGCTGCGAGACTGTCAGCGCGGCGGTGGTGGCGGCGATAAGCAGGGGGATGAGGTACCACGTCCGCGCAAGGTCGGCAAGGATAGCCTTGTTCCTTGTGGAATCCCTGAACGAGAGAAAACAGAGCATGAAGAGCACCGCTGCCGCAAAAAGCAGGTAACAGGTGGCAAAAAAAGCCTCGTTCACCCAGAATTCGTAGCCGAGCAGGGGAACGCTGATATGCGAGTAGTGCCTGTCCCAGACGGCGGCCCCGCGCATCTGGTCGAGCACTCTGGCTGTCCGCAGCAGTATGCCGAAGTCTTGCTCTGTGTGCCCCATCAGGATTCCGGCGGCAGGGATTTCCTGCGCAAGGAATGCGGAGACCCGAGCTTTTTCGTCGCTGAGCCCCAGCCGGTACAGGAAGGCCACGGTCTTGGGGATGACGGCCTTGTGCCCCCCGGCTTCCGCCGCGCTTTGCATCGCCTGGACGAGCCACAGCGGGGAGACATCCTTGCCGCCGCCGGGTATCAGGGGGTGCGTGCCTTCCGGGCTACCGGGCAGAGCCTCCTCTATGACGATAGCGCAGGTATTCTCCGCCGCCTCTGCCTGCGAGAATGTCTCTGTCCCGGAAGGATGGATGTGCATGCTGTCTGCGGGGAGCCCCGCCGTGCTGTCGTTCGCGCTCAGCAGCACAAGAACCGGGAACGATACGTGCTCCGATTCGACGGCGTGCAGAAAACGGATGATGGCATCAAGGTCTGCCTCCGCGAATTCCTGCGTAAAGGCGAACACGAGCGTCCGTGCCCGCTCCTCTGTGCCGGGTATGCGTACGGTGATGTTCTGGGGAAAAAGCGCCGCATCTGTCGGGCTCAGCCCTTGGAATTCCGGCGAGAAACCTGCATTTTTTAAGGCTGCATATATATTTTTGCCGCTCTGTACCCCGTCGCCGGAGAGCGGCATGCAGAAAACAGCGAGGAGCAGGCTCATGCAGACAAAGAATTTTTGCAAATTTTCCCGCATAGGTATATAATAGCAGTATTGGCGGCCGCTTTGCAAGGGGACGCCGTGCGGGCTCCTCCCGGAACGGGTTCCCGCTGGAAGCGCATGTTTGCTTCGCAGGCTGAAGCCCAGGCTTCTCCCCAAGTACTTGCTTTCTATAATAGAATATATTATAATAAAATATGAGGAGTTTTAGTACGGTACTATGAGTGCGGCAGAAAAAAAATTTATGCTTGACCTTCCCCTGAAGGTTATTCTCACGGAAGATGGCGCTTCGCATTTTATAAGCAATAAGAAAAAACTGCTGCGCTTTAAAATGGCAGACAACAAGGAAGAGTATGGAATCAGCTTGAGCCATTTCTCCCCGATGTCCATCCAGAACATGATTCTGGTGGATTATATCTCCAAGATAGAGATTTCCATGTCCGAATTCGTCTCCCACCGGCAGGAAATCATGGATTTGTCAAAGATTATCGTCTATTCCATCCTGTACAAGCAGTTTGACCGCGATATTTTTGACGAGCTGGTGCAGTGCGATTGCGTGCGCAGGCACAACCGTACGAATCCGGGCCAGCTCATCGATGACCAGACTCGTATGCCGGATCGCCAGCTGCGCAGCCAGCTTGCGGCAAAGGACAATATCATACAGCAGAGCCGGCAGACCATCCTTGAGCCTGTCTGGAAGAGTATTATGGCGAACAAGGACTACAGCCCCGAAGAGAAGAATGTGTATCTGCTGATGACGGAGAAATTCCTGAACCGCCTGAGCCTGATGAACTGGTTCATCATCACGAAATTCTTCAAGACCGACGGATTTGAGCAGATTATGGGCAAAATCCGGCAGACGCTTGCCGAATACATGGATAAATCGAAGATTCCGGAATATATTTCGGTGATGATTATGGAGCTCGCGCTGAACAGCGAGAACACGAACCTGCGGAAGGAAGCGAAAATCCTGTACAAAGGGATAGATAATTACGAGACGCTCATCTACGACCCGGAAATCCGCGCTAAAATCGTCCAGGAGATGACGCGCAAGCACGAGCTCGTGTTCCTCTCATGGAAAATCGGTGGCGGCTCCGCGGCTATCGGCAAGCAGGGCAGCCTTAACATTACGTTGTACAATAAGGATGACGAGTTTCAGGACGTCAAGGAGAACATCGAGAGCAAGATGTCCGCCAATACGCATAAAAAATCGCTGATAGATTTCTACCGGCAGATGCCGGAAGGCGAAGGCGGTACGGATTTGGGGCTCTATTATCTTTCTTACCTTGAGGATGCCTGTAAAAAAGTCAACGTGAAATTCGAATCGTTGGTGAACCAGTTTACTGCGAGCGAGCTGACGGTCATCAGTCTGAAATTTGACTTTTCATGACAGCTGCCGTGGCACGGAATTCCGGTTCGGGCAGCTTCTCCTGCCCCGCAGCGTGTTTTCTCCTTTTATCCGTGTGCGGGGCGCTGGTATTCTCCTCCTGCGATACTGCTCCGCCCGCGGTCGCATCCGTCGATTCCCGTGTGATTTTTGATTATGCAGACAGTGTCTCTGCGCCCTCCGTGCGCCTTGCGGTATTCCTGCAGGTGCGGAAGGGCACTTCGCTCAATCGCAAGAGCGAGCAGGGGATGCTGTCTGTCAGCGCGCCGGATGAGCGCTATGTCTGGGATTGTCCCGCCGTGCAGGATGCCGGGGTTTCGGACGGCGGCCGCTGGGTCGGCTGCGCGCATTTTTTGCCGCCGCCGGGGACTGCCCTGCCGGTTGGCGTGTACCGCCTGCGCTATAGCGATGCCTCCGGGCGGCGCTGTGAGGAGAGCTTTTCGGTGTCCTACCCGGCGGAGCTTGCCGCGCACGATGTGTCCGCGGTGCAGGGCATTGCGGAGCGGCGCCGGAAAATGCTGTCTGCCCTGTACCGGCAGGACGGCACGCTGCTCTTCCTTGGGGATGCGGCGGACGGCAGCCAGCTTCCTGATGATGCGGGGATGATGCGCCGCTGCGTGCTGATAGACGGCGGGAGCGTTGTCTGCATGCTGCCGCCGGAGGATGCCTGAGCTCAGCTGGTCATTTTTTTGCTTTCTGATCAGCTTGCTTCTGTCAAAACCTGCTCCGGGGCATGACTTTTTGGGGCAGCACTTGAGATATCGTAGAGCCTGCTGCAAACGTTGTTTGCTTTTGATACAGGCTCTGTGGTTCAGTTCCGAACGTCCGTCCGGACTTTTTGAGCTGACATATCAGACCTGTCGGTTTACCCTCAGGCCTTGCATTTTTCAGGCAGAGCCTTGCAAAAATGCAGTTTTTTAAGGTTGCTGATTCGGAAACTGAATTTTCCGGACAGCTCTATAGGAAGGAGTCATTGTGTCTGACACTTGTAATGTAGACGGACATCAGGACGCTGTGCTTGATTCAGCTTCCTCTGCAGAAGCTTCGTCCTCGGACGATGCTGTTCCCCTTAGCAGCGCCATCAGGCGCACGATAAAAACCTATGTGCTCCGTGCCGGCCGCATGACCGACAATGAGCGCAGGAGCTACAATGAGCTCCATCAGGTGTGGTGCATTCCCTTTGAGCACCGCAGCCTGAACTATACGGAGATTTTCAGCAATACCAACCCGGTGACTATGGAGATTGGTTTTGGTATGGGGCAGGCGACGGCGCAGATTGCCGAGGCCTTTCCTTCCATGAACTATCTGGGCAGCGAAGTCCATGTGCCGGGGGTAGGGCGGCTGCTCAGCGATATCCGGCGGCGGCAGCTCAAGAACCTGTTCATTATCGAGCACGATGCGCTGGAAACCTTGGAGAGCATGATTCCCGACAATTCTCTGGCGGCCTTCCACATCTTTTTCCCCGATCCCTGGCCAAAAAAGAAACACCACAAGCGCCGCCTTGTGCAGCGTCCCCACACAGATCTGCTCGCGCAGAAGCTTGTGCCGGGCGGCTCCATCTATTTTGTGACGGACTGGGAGGAATACGCCTATGCAGCCCTTGCGGAGCTGGAGGCGACGCCCGGCATCAGCAACAAATACGGCTCCTTTGCGCCGCATCAGGAATGGCGCCCCCGCACCAAGTTCGAGCAGAAAGGGATTGATGCCGGCAGGACTATCTACGAGCTGATTTTTGTGAAGGACGAGGACTGACGATGCAGAAAAGAATCGCGGAGCTGGAATCGCTCATCCGGCGCTATCAGGATTCGTACTACAACGGAGAGGGCGAGATACCCGACAGCGAATTTGACGCCTTGTGGGACGAGCTGAAGGCGCTTGATCCCGCGAATCCCCTGCTGCATAGAGTCGGTGCGGACAGCGGCGCTTTTGCCAAGGCCCGCCACGTTATGCCGATGGGCAGCCAGGAGAAAGCCGCCGACCCGGAGCAGTTCCTTGCGTGGGCGGAAAAACACGCGTATGCGGAATACCTGGTGGAATACAAGCTTGACGGAGCGAGCCTTGAGCTGCAATACGAGGATGGCCGCCTTGTGCAGGCCGTCACACGCGGTGACGGCAGCGTCGGCGACGTCATCACTGCGAATGCGCTCAGGATGAACGGGGTGCGCCGTACGCTGCATAGCGAGGACGGCAGCCCGCTGCATTTTACCGGCGGGGTACGCGGGGAAGTCATCATGACCCACCACGTGCACGATACGCTCTTTGCGGACAAGGCGAACTGCCGCAATGCCGCGAACGGCCTGATGAAGCGCAAGGACGGGGCTGGCAGCGAGAACCTTGTGCTCATCACCTATGATGTGTGGGCAACGAGCGGTGAGCAGCCCTTTGCTGATGAGGAAGGAAAGCTCAGCTGGCTTTCTGCCGCCGGATTCAACGTGGTGCCGCTGCGGATTTGCGGCAGCCCGCAGGAAGTCATAGACTACCGGGCCGCCGTCATGGAGAGCCGGACCTCGCTCGATTACGATATAGACGGGCTCGTCGTCAAGGAGCGGGCTGTTGACCATGAGGATGCCAGCCGCGACCGCCCTGACCGCCAGATAGCCTTCAAGTTCAGCCTGGAGGAAGCCGTGTCCGTCGTCCGCCGGGTGGAATGGAACGAGGCTGGAGCCACATATACGCCCGTGGCCGTCTTTGACGCCGTGGATTTGAACGGTACCACCGTGCAGCGCGCCAGCCTCGCCAACCCGAATACGATTCGTTCCCTCGGCTTGCGGATTGGCAGCCATGTTGTGGTCGTCAAGCGCGGCGAAATCATCCCCAAGATAGAGAGCGTCATTCCTGCTGCGCCCGACGAGAACCTTCCGCCGGTGGAGCAGCCTGCCGTCTGCGGAACCTGTGGAGCGGCGCTTGTGGACGAGGGCACGCGGCTTTTCTGCCCGAACAAGGCCTGCGCAAAGCGGGTGCTGCACCAGCTGCTCAAGTGGGTCTCCGTGCTTGACATCCGTGACATGGGCGACACGCTTGTCCGCGCTTTGTTCAGGGACGGCGTGCTGCGCTCCATCGCCGACATCTACCGGCTTGATGTGCAGAAGCTTACGCCCTATTTCCTGAATGAGGAGAGCATCTCCGCGGAAAAACGTTCCCTTGGCGCGGAAAAAGTCGCGCTGTCGATAGAAACGCATCGCCGCGTCACGCTCGCACGCTTTATCGCGGGCTTTGACATCGAAGGAATCGGCGAGACGATTGTGGAGAAAGTGATTGCGGCCGGTTACGACACGCTTGAGAAAATCTTTGCAGCCAGCGAGGCGCAGATTGCCGGAATTTACGGCTTTGCGGAGATTCTTGCCCATACGTTTGTCGCGGGGCTTGCGGAGAACCGGGAAGAAATGGAGCTGCTGGTCTCATCGGGGCTTATCTCGCTGGTACAGGGAGCCGCCGAGGGGAGCCTTGCGGGAAAATCCTTCTGCTTTACCGGCGAGCTTACGACGATGAGGCGCGCCGACGCCCATAACCTCGTAAAAGAGAACGGCGGGACGGTAAAGAGCTCCGTTGTCAAGGGGCTCTCATATCTGGTGACGAATGACACGGCGAGCGGCTCTGCAAAGAACGAGAAGGCCGCAAAGCTCGGTATTCCGGTCATAGACGAAAAGCAGTTCCTCGCGCTTTTGGGGCGCTAGCGCTATGAAGCGTGTGGACAAGGCGCTGCGTTTGCTTGCTGCATGCATACTCTGCGTGTTCTTTGCGAGCGCGGCGCATGTGCTGTTGCGCTTTGTCCGCTGCATACGCTCGGCGTCCTCCATCGCATCGATGGAATCCTACGATGCCGTGCAGGTCTTTCTCTTTGGCAGCAGCGGGAATTCCGTGAGCGGCAGCGTCTCTATCATGAACGCCGATGGTGCCGTTCTTGCGCAGCTGGAGCGCTCCTGGAATTCCGCCGGGCTTTCCATCGATTTTGTCACCGTGAGCCTGGGCGCCCGTTCCTTTTCGTTCCCGGAACGGGTCTATGCCAACAGACTTATGCCGGTTCGCTCCCGTTCCGGGGTAGTCCTTGCCAAGTACTATATGCGGGGGCGGGAATGCCTGCTTTTTGCCTCCTCGCTGCATCCGCTGACTGAGCAGGAGCTGCGCGCCCGCTATTACATCGCCGACTTTGCGCTGTCGCCGGTGGCACACATCTTTGCTTCTTTTATAAAAGTCCAGACGGTAGACCTGTCTTTCTGCGTTCCCGGCCGGACATACGCTATAAAAGCCGAGGCGAACGGGAACCTTTTTCTCTACCCTGTTACTGACTGAGCGCTTTCCTCGCTTCTTCCTCAGAGGTGAAGTCCGTCGTAAAGAAGTCCGGGCTGACGGCGCTCATGTTCAGCCGCATCTCCCAGTGCAGATGGGGCCCGGTCGCAAGACCCGTTGCGCCGCTCAGCCCCACAAGGTCCCCGGACTGCACGGTGTCGCCGGTCTTTACCTTCAGCTCGCTCATGTGGTAGTAGAGGCTGTACAGACCGGGCAGGTGCTCGATGACGACGCTCCAGCCGGTCGATATGCGGTCTTCCGCCATGACGACGGTGCCGGCGGCGCAGGCTGTCACGCGGCTTCCTGTCGGCACGCCGTAGTCTATGCCGTAGTGCAGGCTGGTGGAAGACTTTCCGTTTGTATAGGTATAGACGCGCCTGTCCGCAAAGAATGATGTCCTGCGTGTGGCCGGTGTGGGGGGCGTATAGGCCGCTGTCTGGAATACGGAGCTTTCCGTCACTGTGCCGAGTATGGCATTCAGGCGGTTTATCTGGTCGGTGCGTTTGCTGCTCGTGTCGGTTTTGATGCTCGTGTTGCGGTCGTCAAGCGGGATGGTCTCGCTGACAAAATCTTTATGCGTCAGGGCAAAGGGCAGCTCCAGCGTTTCTGTCGTACCGTCAGGCAATGTGCAGGCGACGCTCAGGTGATAGTTGTTTTTTTCCTGCCACCATGATGAGAGCGGGATGCCGCAGAGGAAGGCATTCATATAGCTGTTGCCGTTGCGTCCGCTTTCTGCGGGGAGCGCATAGAATGCTGCCTTGTCCAGTCGTTTTGCGTCGAGGTAAAGCTCCAGCTGCGCTTTTGCCGCCGCAAAGCCTTCTGGAGCCTTCCGGTGCTGCCGCGCGCTCTGCACAAAGTAGAGCCGCACGAACACAGCGTCGCCGGGGAAAGCGGTGTCGTTGTAGAAGATCCGGATGTTGTAGTCCTTCCGCTCGAAGCTGAGCTCCTTGCCGTATGCCGCCGCAAGGCTGAGCAGCGCCGCCACTATGCAGATGATATGCCTTTTCTTCATATAAACTCCTTTGGTAGCGCCATAGCCCGGCGCTGCCGTAAAATAAAACAGTTTTGCCGTGTGGAAGTTTCTTTACCGCCGCACTGCGGATGCCTCAGGCGGTACCGCGGATGCTTTTGCTTTTGAGCATGTCAACGATGATGAGCTGCGGTATCTCGGCTCCGTTGAATGTATTCCTGTCCACATGGAAGAGCAGATCGACGGAATCGCCCACCTCAAAATCCCGGTGCAGCCGCTCGCCTTCGTTCCAGAACAGCGCGGGCCATTTGTAGGTGCCGTTTCCCACCGTGATTTTCAGGTGCTGCTTAGCCCCCTTGCCCATTACGATTGCGTCCAGCACCGGCAGCTGCTTCGTCATAAACAGAAGCTGCGCGTTCTCCTCGCCGAATGGCTCAAAGCTGTCCGAGATGGTGAGCAGGTTCGGCGTCAGGTAGGCGGGCGGAATCTCCGCGTCCACGTCGAAGGTTCCCGCCTTTGTCTCCTCCAGCTCTATGCCGGCGGAAAGCTCTTTTACCCTCGCCTCGAATTCTGCCAGCCGGGAGCGCTCAAAGCTGAATCCGCCCGCAAAGGTGTGCCCGCCGTGGTTCAGGAATATGTCGTCCATTTTGTTCAGGAACGCGGTGACGTCAAAACCGCGGCAGCTGCGCATGGAGCCGATGGCGGTTCCCTCCACAAAGGTGATGGTCATGGCGGGAATATTGTA
>DGUD01000153.1:0-4177 GCA_002393865.1 Treponema sp. UBA4319 | reverse complement strand
CGGGAATATTGTATGCGCTCACCAGCCGCCCCGCAAGGATGCCGCTTACGCCCCTGTTGATTCGCTCGTCTATGACCACGCAGAGCTTTCCGTTGTGCAGGGGAATGGAGGTCTTTGCCTGCAGCTCCGCATACGCGTAGGCGTCCGCGGAAAGCTGCTTGCGCTCTCCGTTCAGCTCGGTGATTCTGCGGGCGGCGGATTCCCGGAAGGCGGCGTCAGGCGAAATAAAGAGCTGCGCCGCAAGCTCCGGGTGACCGAGTCGTCCAGCTGCGTTCAGGTTCGAGACAATAGTCCAGCTGACGTCCGTGGAGGAAATCCGCTTGCCCAGCATGTTCAGCTGCGCCATAAGCTCCAGCAGCCCCTGCCGCGGGTGCCCGGCGTTTATGCTCTCGATGCCTTTCTTTACGAATATGCGGTTCTCGTCCCGCATGGGCATGATGTCCGCAAGCGCTGCGAGCGCCACCAGCTGCAGGTCTTTTTCCTCCTGCTTTGCGAAGGCGGGGAATTCCTTCTTCAGCTGCTGCTGCACGTAGGTCACGTAGATATTGTAGAAGCCGCCGATTTCCGTGGGGGCATGGTTGCCGTAACGCGCGATTTTGGAGAGCGATTTCAGCTTTGCGAGCGGCATCCCCGCAAACTGGGGGAAAAGCCGCGCTGCTTCCGGCTGGACATCAAAGAGATTGATGTCCACTGCGGTGCCAAAACATTCCGCGAGTATGCGCCGCTGGCTCTGTGCATCCCACACGAGGATGAGCTCGCCTTCAAGGTATGCGGGCAGCCGGGTCTCCGTAATGCTTTTTGCGCCCGGCACCACGGTTTCGTCCAGCCTGCTGACCGGTACAAGGTTCCGCAGCTTTATGCAGGAAATGGTCAGAGCTGATTCCGATTCCGATGGCATCGCGTGCAGGAGTGTCACCTGCTGCTTGTACCAGCGGCTCTGGCTGAACCGGATGGCGCTCACCAGCTTGTATACGACAGCGCAGCCGGAAATGTCGCGGAAAGGGTAGCCTGCATCCGGGCATTTCGGGTTCACGATGATTGCCGGGGACGGCAGCTCCGCCGGGGCATTGTGATGGTCTACGATAATGACGTCCAGCCCCAGCTCCCCTGCGTGCGCGACCTCGGCATTGTTCGATATGCCGCAGTCCACCGTTATGATGAGCGAGCCGCCCTCCTTTGCAAAGCTGTCCACCGCCTCCAGAGAAAGCCCGTACGTGTCGTCTCCTGACGGCAGGCGGTACTGCACGTCGATTCCCATTCCTGCAAGGCAGTCGTAGAGGACTGTTGTCGAGCTTACCCCGTCAACGTCCCGGTCTCCGAATATGAGCACCTTTTCTTTTTCTTCCTGTGCATCGTTTATGCGGTCTACGGCATCTTCCATCGTGCTGAACGAAAAGGGGCTGTGCTGGAAGCGCAAATCATCTTCCATATAATAAAGGAGCTCCTGTCCGCTTGTGATGCCCCGCCGTAGCAGGATGCTTGCGGTAAGCGCGTCAATCCCGTACTTTTGTTCCAGCGCCTCGATGTCCGTTTTAGAAACCTGTTTTTTGTTCCAGATAGACATGTACAAATCCTTGGGCTGCTTCAAAAGCCGCTTGCTTCTGAAACTGCCTTTTTATGCGTATAATCCTAAGCATTATACAGCAATGCGACGTTTTATGCTATAAAGCTGGCAAAATATTGCATTGCTTCAGTATGAGATGTATTTTATCTGAAAACAGGCGGAACAGGAGGAATTTGCTTTGCGTGCATGTTCGGCGTATTGTCTGGCAAAACATGCGCCCGCAGGGGCTCTGTACTACAGGATTCCCATGCCGCTTTCCAATGTCTTGAGCTTGCAGCCGGCCGCCTGTTCCGCCAGCGTGAACAAAAGCTGCTTGAGCTGCCAGATGGTCTGCGCGCTGAGCCTGATTGCGCGCACAACCCCCGGCTGCAGCGTGTTCAGCGCGGTCAGGTAGAAAAGTCCTTCCCCCGACAGCTCGTAGCGGAATACCTGCGCTTCCCCTTCTCCCTGGCGGCTGCCGCGGCAGTCCGGGCAGACAAATCCGTTTTCTGCCGGAATGCAGGATGCCGCAATCTGCTGCATTCCTTGTATGCCCGCAAGCCTTGTTCCGCATCCGGCGCAGCTTTCGGTGTCCGGCTGTACGCCCAGCAGTCCGAGGTAGCGCCACAGGAAGCGCAGGAGCCCGGTACGCGCCTCGTCCTCGCTGCTTCTGTCCATACCGTCTACCAGCGCCTTGAGCAGTATGTATGCATTGTGATCGTCTCCTGCGCAGTGTGTCCTGAGCAGCAGCTCGGCGGCAAGGTTTGCCGCCCAGATTTTGGGCAGGCTCTCATGCAGCGAATTGTGGCAGTCGCTCACATCGAAGTCCGTGATTTTGCGTGACTGACGGGATTCGTCCTCGTAAAGCCAGAGCGTCCCCGTGTTGAAGGGCTGCACCAGCGAGCGCAGCTTGCTTTTTGGCCCGCCGTACAGCGTTGCCCGGAACATGCCGAGGCTTTCGGAGAGAACCTGCACCGTCCGGTTGCTTTCGCCCATCTCCTTTACGCTCAGGATGAGCGCCTTCGTGCTTTTGTTCCGCTCTGCCATACTGGACATTGTAGCAGTTTTATACTATAATGAAAAGTGGCACGTTCAAAAAGCTTTTTCTGATTTTAAAATGTGTCCTAAAAATAGCATTTTTGCAAGGCGTCAGCCTCAAAAATGCAAGGCCAGGGAGGAAACCTTCAGGTTTCCGAACAGGTCCTATAGAGAGGTGTGTGGTATATGATTTTCCCGCTTGAAGACTTGGTTCGGTTTAAGGGCAGTATTTATGAGATTACGGCAGCTGCGAGCCGCCGCGCATATCAGCTTGCCATGCTGAAGGATCCTGTTGTTGAGGAGAACGACGGAAAGGTCGTGAGCCTTGCTGCGCGTCAGCTCTTTACGAACGAAATCCAGTATCGCATCGAGCAGCAGGCACGCTGACAGTTCCCTTGCTGTGATTCCTGTTGTCGTTATATTTGCGCCTACCGCATGCGGGAAGACTGCGCTTGTCCGGACATTGTTCGGCAGGAGCGGTCTTTCTCCTTTTAAAGGGCTCGGCGAGGTTGTCAGCGCGGATAGTCAGGCCGTATACAGGGGGATGGACATCGGTACCGCAAAGCCGTCGGCGCAGGAGCGTGCCGAGCTTCCCCATCACCTGCTGGATATCGTGAGTCCTGATGTTCAGTTTGGCGTGGGGGAATTCCTTGCCGCCGCGGACGCCGCCTGCCGGGATATCTGGGAGCGGGGCAAGCTGCCCCTGCTTGTGGGCGGAAGCGGCTTTTACGTGCGGAATTTCCTGCTTGGGCTGCCTGTCACGCCGGAGAGCGACCCTACCGTGCGGCTGCAGCTCAAGGAGAGGCTGGCGCAGGAGGGGAGGGAAGCGCTCTACCTCGATTTGCAGCGCGTTGACCCGGAGAGTGCTGCGCGCATCCACCGCCACGACGCATACCGCATCTGCCGCGCGCTGGAAGTCTATTATACATCCGGCAGGCCGTTGAGCAGCTTTGCGCTTCCCCTTGCGCTGCGGGACGCTTACCGCTTTTGCACCGTCATACTCAGCCGCGACAAAAAAGACCTGTACGGGCGTATCGATGCCCGCGTGGAGCAGATGTTTGCCGACGGGCTCGCGGAAGAAGTGGCGCGTCTGCGTGCGGCAGGCTATACAGATGTATCACCCGGCATGAGGGCTATCGGATACAGCGAGTTTTTCTTGCCGGGGCTTGGACTTGATGCGATAAAAGAGAAAATAAAGGCGGACAGCCGGAACTACGCGAAAAAACAGTATGTGTTCATGAGGGAGATTCCGGGGGCGGTGAGCGTTCCCGCTGATGACAGCGAGCGTGTTCTGGAGCTTATACGCACCTTTCTGGCGGACATATCCTGACGTGCGCGCCGTATGCGCCCGGCATCAATTTTTGTCTTCATCCCTTTAAAAAGAATCAGGGAGAACTCCCGGTGGGGGAATTCTCCCTGGCTTTTATGCTCCAAGCATGTATCTTGGAGCGCAAGCGTTTACAGCAGCCTCTAAAAACTTCGGTTTTTAGAGCCTGGCTTATTTGTTCACGGCATCAAGCTTTGACTGAATCTCTGCCTTCTCTGACTCGTATGCTTCCTGCGGGGTCATCCAGCCGTGGGCAATCATGTTCACCA
>DGUD01000020.1 GCA_002393865.1 Treponema sp. UBA4319 | reverse complement strand
CGCTGCGCCACGCCGAAGCGGTGCTGCTCGTCTATGACCGCCAGCTGAAGATCCTTGTACTGCACGGCGCTGCTGAACAGCGCGTGTGTCCCCAGCACGATGTCTATGCTGCCTTCCCGCAGCGCCTTGAGCAGCGCTGTCCTGCCGGCGGCCTTTACGTTGCCCGTCAGAAACGCGATGCGTACGCCCAGCGGCTCAAGCTGCGCGGCGGCGTTCTCCGCGTGCTGCCGCGCCAGCAGCTCCGTCGGGGCAAGAAACGCGCACTGCCCCCCGTAATCGATGGTGCGCAGGCACGCAAAGAAGGCGGTGAGCGTTTTTCCGCTGCCGACATCCCCCTGCAGCAGGCGCTGCATGGAGAATGGCTGCCGGGTGAGCGTCCGGGGGGTGTTGCGCAGCGCGTTGAGGTCGGCGCAGCTTTTGTCGATGTCGCGGTTCATGTCGGTGACGGCCGCCATCTGCCCGCCGGTCAGCTCAAAGGGCAGGCGCTGGAGCAGCTGCTTCTGGAGCGGGGAAAGCTGCTTGAGGAAGGCTTCTTTGTCGCTGTCCGGGGTGGAGAAGTAGGGGGCTGCGGACGGCGGCTCGTTGCCTTCTGGCAGAGGTACCGGGATTTTTGCCTCGCCCTCCTGCAGAGGCAGGCTGCCCCGGTGGGCAAGCGCCCGCTCCGCCATCTTGTACTCAAAATGATAGAGCTCCTCGTAGATGAGCGTGCGGCGGGCATCCTGCACCTGCTCCGTGCTGGCAGGGGCGTGGATGGCGGTGATGGCCTGCCGCTTGTGCAGCAGCTTCCGCGATGCGATGACTTCCTGCGGCAGCTCGTCGTCGATGCCTTTTGCGTAGAGCCTGAGCGCGGCGGCGACGGTCTTGCGGAAATTTTTCTGCGAAAGCCCCTCCGTGAGCGGGTAGACGGGGAGCAGCCCGCTGTCCGGCATGGGGGCGTCCTGCCAGGATGAAAGCTCCCCGTCGTACGCAAGGCGGACAGCCTCGAATGCGGAGGACTGCAATTCCCCGTAGCGGAAATCGAATTTTCCGTTGACGGCGATGATGCTTCCTTCCGGCAGCGATTTTTCCAGGAACGCCCGGTTGAAGGCGAGCAGGTATGCGTCCGCGCTGCCGTCCGTAATGGCGATTTTGAGCGTCTTCATGCGCCCGTAGCCAATCCACGTGTGCGCCGTCACCTTGCAGATGCTGTGCACCTTTGCCGCCGTCTGGAAGTCCCGCAGGGGCACTCGCCTGGTGCGGTCGTCGTAGCTGCGGGGGTAGGTGGAAAGCAGGTCGGCTGCGGTGAAGATGTTCAGCCGGGCAAAGAGCTTTGCCGTCGCAGGGCCGACGCCCGGAAGGCTTTCTACCGCGCTGCCGAGTTCGGCAAGCCTCATCGGCGCTAGAAGGGCAGGCTCTGCAGCAGCGAGCTGACGAAGGATTCGAGCATCATGCCGGCAAAATTGACGAGCACGAGCACGACGATTGAGATGATGAGCCCCAGCTTGTAGGATGCCCTGCCGCCGCTGAACGGACGGCTCAGCTTCTGCACCATCGGCGACATCGAGCGGTCTATCGCGCTGATGACGGGGCTGCTGCTGAATTCGCTTTTGTTGACAAGGATGATGATGAACCTGATGACGAGCAGCAATATGACGAACGTGATGATGGAGAAGATGATTGACCACGTAAGGTCAAGGATGAGCGCTAGTATACCCCCGACGCTCATCTTGCCGCCGCTGGCAAGCACCGACAGTATGGTGCTGATGGCGCTGAGCAGGCAGAGCCCCAGCGCAGGGCTGAAGTCTATGCTTCCCAGCGTGAGCCACCTGATGCCGCGGAACTTGTTCAGGAACGGGTCGCATATCGCCGCGAGGAACTGTGCCACCTTGCTGTAGGAGAGTGCGGGGAACCAGGTGAGGATAATCCGCACGAAGCACAGCATCGCATAGAGCGAGATGACCGATGCGAGCAGCCTGAGTATGGAGAATATGAATGTGACTATCATAAGCGTTCTTGCTCCTTAGCGCCAGATTGATTTTTTTGCGGGGTGCCGCAATGCGGCTCCTTATTCGCACCAGACTTCCTGCACGAGCGGCAGATCCCTGAGCGACTGAAGGAAATCCTTGCTGCTCGGTGCCGTCATCTGCGAATTCGCCTTGACGATGTAGTGTCTTCCGTCCACATCTATATGAAAATATACATAACAATTGCCCTGTCCGCCAAATAAAAAATCCTTCAGCTCGTTTATTTCTTTTACGCTCCTGAAGCCGTCCTGCACCTGTATGTGTACGCTGGAGATGGCCTTCTCCTGCAGCTGGGCGGGGTCTTCCATCGTATCGACGAGCAGGCTCGGTATCTCCCTGCTGCCGTCCACCTTGCCCTTGAAGGCATAGACGCCTTCCTCCTGCACCTTGTCCCGGAGCTGCTCCCAGACCTGCGGGAAGAACGTGATGTCTATGCTGCCCTTGAAGTCTGCCAGCTTGGCAAAGCCCATCGGCTTCCCCTTCTTTGTCATGATGCTGCGCAGCTCCTGCACCATGCCGATTGCCGTGTAGCTGCGCCCCGCGTTCTTTGCCTGCCATGGCTTTGTTCCGCTGGCGGCGAGAGCCTCCTGCGTCGCCTTTGATTCCTTTGCGGCGCGCCCGATGGTCTCGCTGTTGACCGTGGCGCAGCTTTCTATCGCCTTGCGCCAGTCGTCCAGCGGGTGCCCGGAGACATAGCAGCCGATGAGCTCCTTCTCCATGTTGAGCAGCTCCATCTTTGGCATCTCCTCCACCTCGGTGAACACATAGTCGGCGAATTCCTTGACCCCTGCCTCCTCAAAGAGGCTTGCCTGCCCGAATTCCGAGCCGGCGCGCTTCTTCTCCTCGTAGGCCATCACCGCCTCGTAGTTTGCCAGCAGCGTGGCGCGGCTCTGTCCCAGCTTGTCGAAGGCGCCGGTCTTGATGAGGACTTCTATGACGCGCTTGTTCGCGTCCGTGGAATTCATGCGCTCCATAAAATCCATGAAGCTTTTGAAGGCGCCGCCCTTCTCCCGCTCCCGGACGATTGCCTCCGCGGAGCTCTGTCCCATGCCCTTGATGCCAAGCAGCCCGAACACGATGCGCCCGTCAACCACGTCGAATATCTCGTCCGAGCGGTTCACATCCGGCGGATCCACGGCGATGCCCATCTTGCGCGCCTCCTCTATGTATACCGGCAGCTTGTCGGTGGAGGTAATCTCGTTGGTCAGGTTTGCCGCCATGAATTCCGCGGGGCGGTTCGCCTTGAGCCATGCCGTACGGTATGCCACCACGGAGTATGCCGCCGCGTGGCTCTTGTTAAAGCCGTAGCCCGCGAAGGGAATCATAATCTCGAAGATTTCGTCGGCGTGCTCCTTGGTAAAGCCCTGCTTGACGGCGCCGTCCTCGAATTCCTTCTTTTTGCCCATCAGGACGTTGAGCTTTTTCTTTCCCATGGCGCGGCGGAGCATGTCTGCGCCGCCCAGCGTGAATCCGGCGATGCGCTGCGCCACCTGCATGACCTGCTCCTGGTAGACCATGACGCCGTAGGTCTCCTTCAGGATGTCCTCCAGGCAGGGGTCGGGGTAATGGATGGTCTCCGGGTGCCATTTGCCTTCTATATATTGGGGAATGTAGTCCATCGGCCCCGGCCGGTAGAGCGCGTTCAGGGCGACAATCTCCTCGATGCAGCGCGGTTTTGCCTGCCGCAGGATTTTCTGCATTCCCGGCGACTCAAACTGGAAGACCGCCACCGT
>DGUD01000090.1:9126-13244 GCA_002393865.1 Treponema sp. UBA4319 | reverse complement strand
AAGGTTAACATGCGGCGCACAAAAAGTCAATGGGACCCGGATGCGCTGCCAGGGCTTCAGCATGAGATGTATTTTATCTGAAGACGGACGCGGTAGTGGAAAATCATGTAAACTGTTTTAAGATGATTTTCTTTTTTATGCTACAAAAGCCAAGGATCCAACATAAAAAATGCGCGGAAGCGGAAAAACACCCGGGCTGCCATTTGCAAAGCGAAGCGTGCAACCGGCAGTCCGGGTGTTTTTCCGCCGGAACCAGATACCCCTCCCGCCGGGAGTGCATTTTTGTTTTCATGCTGAATCCCTAGGTGCCAGGTGGCGACGACTGGAAACAGATGGCGCTGCGTGGTATAATAGGCGGGTCAATGCGCTTTCATATCCTGCCCGTGCTTTTTGTTCCGCGGCGGTGCAAGGGCGTGCGGGAAATTTCTGGAAGCAGCGAGGAATTGTAGATGTCTGTAGAACTTGCCGGCGGCATCCTGCTGCCGTTTTTGGGTACTGCGCTGGGCTCCGCCTGCGTGTTTGTCATGCGCAAGGATTTCCGGCGCTCCGTGCAGCGCGCGCTCACGGGCTTTGCCGCAGGCGTGATGATTGCGGCATCAATCTGGAGCCTGCTCGTTCCGGCGATGGAGAAGAGCGCTTCGATGGGCAGGCTTGCCTTTGTTCCGGCGGCGGTCGGTTTCTGGGTCGGCACGCTGTTCCTGCTCCTGCTGGACAGGATTATCCCCCACCTGCACCTGAACAGCAGCCAGGCGGAAGGGCCTCGTTCCAAACTAGCGCGGACGACGATGATGGTGCTTGCCGTCACGCTGCACAATATTCCGGAGGGAATGGCGGTCGGCGTGGTCTTTGCGGGCTGGCTTGCCGGCAACATGGATATTTCCATGGGGGGCGCGCTTGCGCTTGCGCTCGGCATTGCGATTCAGAATTTTCCTGAGGGCGCCATCATATCAATGCCGCTCCATACCGGGGGCATGCGGAAAGGCAAGGCCTTCTGGGCAGGCGTGCTCTCCGGCGCGGTCGAGCCGGTGGGGGCGGTCCTGACCATCCTTGCGACCCGCCTTGTGCTTCCGCTCCTGCCCTATCTGCTCAGCTTTGCCGCCGGTGCGATGGTGTACGTGGTCGTAGAGGAGCTGATTCCCGAAATGTCGGAAGGCGAGCATTCCAATGTGGGCACGGTCTTCTTTGCGGTCGGATTCACGCTGATGATGGCGCTGGACGTGGCGCTCGGCTGATGGAGGCGGATATGGGTGCGGCTCATCTGATTACGGTGCGGAACTGCAATATCCGCGGAAGCGGCGGTGTGCGTGTAAAGCGTGTGGACTGGCAGATGGACAGCGGCGAGGCCTGGCTTGTGACCGGGCCGAACGGCGGCGGCAAGGCGGATTTTGTCCGGGCGCTCGCCGGGGAGCTTTCCTTCCAGGAGAACGAGGCGGGGGGCTCCGCGAAAGAAAAGCCTCTCTACGAGTCTTCTTTTGGCGGCAGCGTCGCGATTGTGTCGCTGGAGGCCGCTGCCGCGCTCATCGAGGAGGAGCGCGCGCGCGACGAGAGCGAGATTCTGAACCGCGAGGATGAGGGGCGCACGGGGCGGCAGTATATCTGCGAGGTGCTCGGCGGCTCAAGCAGGAAGAACGCCCCGCTGCCGCCTATCGCTGCCCGTCTTGAGGCGATGCCGCAGGTAAAGCTCTGCGGCGTGGAGAAGATTCTTGACCGGGGGCTGCGCTATATGTCGACCGGCGAAATCCGCAGGACGCTGCTCTGCCGGGCATTGCTTTCCGGATGCCGCCTGCTGGTGCTCAGCGACCCCTTTGCCGGGCTTGACGCGCAGTCGCGGCAGATACTGAGGGAATTCTTCGGCACGGTGCTCGGCAGGCAGCGTTCCTCCGCGGAAGATTCCTCCTTCCCGCGCATTATCCTGCGGATGGAGCGTTACTGTGAGATTCCGGAGGGAATCAACCGCGTGCTGGAATTTTCCGGCGGGGTAATTTCTTTTTCAGGCTCCCGCGACGACTATGAGCGCCTGCTTGCCCGGCGGCAGGAGGAGCGCGCTGCGTCCCGGAATGCCGCGCGTGAGGATTTCCTTGCGGCGTTGCGGCGCATCCGGAGCGAGAGCGGCGTGCTTACCGACAGCATCAACAGCGCGCCGGTGCCGGACAGCCTCATCGAATTCCACGGGGTGAACGTGGGCTGGGGCGAGCACCGGGTGCTGGTCGACCTTGATTGGGAGGTGCGCCGGGGCGAGCATTGGCTTATCCGCGGGCCGAACGGTTCCGGCAAGACCACGATGCTGGAGCTGATAAGCGGCGACAACATGCAGGTTTTCCGCGAGGACATACGGCTCTTTGGAAAGCGGCGCGGGACAGGCGAGACTATCTGGGATATCAAGCGGCAGCTGGGCATCGTCAGCTACCGGCTGCACGTGGAGTACCGCATGGTCGGCGGCACGGATCTCCGCAGCGTCATCATCTCCGGCTTCCACGACAGCATCGGCCTGTACGAGCCTGCGACTGACTTTGAGCGTGCGGTGGCGGAGGCGTGGCTGCGGCTCGCAGGCTTTGCGGGGCGCGGGGAAGAGAGCTTTGCTTCGCTGAGCTACGGGGAGCAGCGGGCAATCCTTATCGTGCGTGCGGCAGTGAAGTCGCCGCGCGTGCTCATTCTGGACGAGCCCTGCCACGGGCTTGACGAGGATTACCGCAGCAAAATCCTGGATTTGCTGGAGACGGTCGCTTCCACCGGGACTAGCACCCTGCTGCACGTGACCCACGACCCGTCGGAGGCACTTGCCTGCGAGCGGCATATCCTTGAGCTCCATCCCGGAGAGGAACCCATGTACCGGATTATCGAGGCAGTGTAAAGGGGATGTCCAATAAGTACGTTTCGTAGTGGTTATTGAGCTTGTCGAAATAACCACTACGCTATATATGGTGGTTTCGACAGGCTCAACCACCGCATTTTGAACTTTTTAGTCATCCGCAGGAAAAATAAACATGCGCTCCCGGAGAAAATCTCCCGGAAGCGCATGCTGCCTGCTTTCTGTTAAAATAGCTTTCGGTTCCTGCCTGTTTTAGGGCGGGATGTGTCATATACAAAAAAACACCACCACCCTAATACCGTGAATGTGGTAGTAAAACGGGAAAGGTGCGTGAAGTTTTTCAAAAAAGTATCCGGTACCGGGGGAACCTTTCAAGAGGGCACCCCGGTATTCGGGAATCTGCAACTAGCAGATGACGACAGAGTTGTCCGTATGAGAGAACGGCGCGGGGATATATTTGTCTGCCGCCCAGTCATTCTCCCAGTGTTTTCCGTCAAGAAGATAGCGGAACTGATATTCCTGCCCTGCGGGGAGCGGAATCTTTACTGAGAAAGAACCGTCCTTGCCCTTCTTGAGAGGTGTTTCTGTGCTGCTCCAGCTATTAAAATCACCAGCGACGGTGACGGTCTCGGCTCCGTGGGCTGCTTCTTCCGAAACAGTGAATGTGACGTTACAGGTCTTCTTGTCCTTTGAGTAAGATTTTTTTAAAGCCATACATAAACTCCTTTTATAAGCTGCTGCCTTTAAAAGGCAGTTGCTCTTTAGGTATGATTATTATATACTATTTATCACCATAAGTAAACCCGTTTTCTTGTAAAATATGCATTTTTATAAATTTAATGTTATTTTATATGAAAATGCGGCAAAAATACGCCCCCGCTCAGGCGGACTGAGAGGCGTAGGCTTGTGGAAGGAGCGTTCAGTTTTTATGGAGAACAGACATTATCTTTTTACCTCTGAGTCGGTGGGGGAGGGGCACCCCGATAAGCTTTGCGACCAGATAAGCGACGGCATCCTCGACGAATGCCTCCGGCAGGACAAGGAAAGCCACGTTGCGGCGGAGACATTCGCCTGTCAGGCGCTGGTGCTCGTCGGCGGGGAGATAAACACGAAGGCCTATGTTGACGTGCAGCAGGTTGCACGCGATGTCGCCAAGCGCATCGGCTATTCGAATCCGGCGTACGGGCTCGACTACAACTCCATGGCCGTGCTCAATATGATTCATTCACAGTCCGCGGACATAAACCAAGGCGTCGTCGGCAAGGGGCTCGACGAGTTCAAGGGGCAGCAGGGCGCCGGCGACCAGGGC
>DGUD01000090.1:0-9061 GCA_002393865.1 Treponema sp. UBA4319 | reverse complement strand
GGCATGATGTTCGGCTTTGCCTGCAGCGAGACGCCGGAGCTGATGCCCGCCCCGATTATGTACGCGCACAAGCTGATGCGCGAGTCCGCCCGCCTCCGCAAGGAGGGGAAGGTGTCCTGGTTCCGCCCGGATTCCAAGAGCCAGGTGACCATCGAATACGAGAATCATAAGCCCGTGCGCATCGATACGGTCGTCATCTCCCAGCAGCATGACCCCGGAATCAGCCACGACGAGATTCGCAGCACCGTCATCGAAAAGCTGATAAAGCCGGTGCTGGAGCCGACCGGTCTGCTCGACGCAGAGACGAAATTCTTTGTGAACCCGACGGGGCAGTTCTGCATCGGCGGTCCGGTGGGGGATTCCGGCCTGACGGGGCGCAAGATTATCGTGGATACATACGGTGGCATGGGACGCCACGGCGGCGGATGCTTCAGCGGCAAAGACCCGTCCAAGGTTGACCGCTCCGCGGCCTACATGGCGCGCTACATCGCAAAGAACGTCGTCGCCGCCGGACTCGCCGAGCGCTGCGAGATTCAGCTTGCGTACGCCATCGGCGTGCCCTTCCCCGTGAGCATCATGGCAGAGACCTTCGGGACGGCCGTTGTCCCTGAGGACAAGATTGTCGCTGCCGTCAAGGAAGTCTTTGACTGTACGCCGGGCGGCATCGTCTCTACGCTTGACCTCAAGCGCCCGATTTACGAGGCGACCGCAACCTACGGGCACTTTGGCCGCAGCGAATTCCCTTGGGAGCAGACGGACAAAGTCGATGCCCTCAAGAAAGCGGTGAAGTGATTTGCCGCAGGAAACACTTGCGCTGCTTTCCGGCAGCGAGATGGAGGAGGTGTTCCGCCGCTTTAAGGCGCAGCGCCCCAATCCGCTGCCGGAGCTGCATGCGCCGAACGCGTACTGCCTGCTGGTAAGCGTCGTGCTGAGCGCGCAGGCGACCGACAAATCGGTGAACAAGGCGACCGGGCCGCTGTACCGGCTGGTGCAGAGCCCGGAGCAGATGCTCGCGCTCGGCAAGGAGGGGCTTATCCGCTATATCCGCCCGATTGGCCTGTATAACAGCAAGGCTGACCACATCCTTGCGCTCAGCAGCGAGCTGCTGGAACGCTTTGGCGGCACGGTGCCGTCCACGCGCGAGGAGCTGATGTCGCTGCCGGGCGTGGGGCGCAAGACGGCGAACGTGGTGCTGAATGTCGTGTACCACCAGCCGACCATGCCGGTGGACACCCACCTGCTGCGCGTGTGCCCCAAAATCGGGCTTGCGGCGGGAAACACCCCGCTTGAGGTGGAGCAATCCCTGCTGGAGCGCGTTCCCCCGGAATATCTTCTGTATGCCCACCACTGGATTCTTCTGCACGGCAGGTACACCTGCACCGCGCGGAAGCCCGCCTGCGGGAGCTGCATCATCAGCGACCTCTGCCGCCACAACGTGCCGCCTGCCTGATGTGTTTTACCACGAAAAGCCGATGCCTGCCGCCAGCGTGTGGTAGGGCTCCCGGAACGTGAAGCCGTCAAAATCGTAGGGGACGTTAAAGTGATAGTTCGTGTTGACGAGCAGTTTTCCGAATATGATGTCTATGCCGCTCCCCACTGACGCCACGCCGATGAGGTTCGTGTGGAATTCCAGGCCTGCTTCGGCATAGGGGCGCACATACTGGCCGAGCATGATGTTTGCGCCGCCGTTTGCCCCGAATGAGTATTCCGCGTTCTTGAGCGAGCCGAGATAGTCGAATCCGAACGAGCCGCCGACAAAGAAATAGTCCTTCAGCCCGACGGCGAGCGCTCCCTTGACGGAATGCAGCGACAGTGCCTTATGGTCAAAATCCGCCAGCTGCGAGTTGAACAGCCCTATGTCCGCGGTAAAGTACAGTGCCCGCCTGCCTCTTTGCTCCGCGGCAAAAAAATAGCTGCCTTTCTTCCCTTTGCTTTCCGGCTCAGTCCTTGTCAGCGCGCTGATGCCCTGAGTCCTGATGAGCTCCGCCCGCCGGGCATCCGCATTTTTTTCAAGCTCGTTGCGGGTCTCCCGCCGCGGGTACATGCTGACGGTCTGGGGCGGCAGGCGCTCGGCCGGAATCCGCTTGATGATGGTTCCCGTGTCAGTCCGTATGAGCTCCGCGGAGAGCGGTATGAGCGCGTATTCGGAGGCGTCCTTCCAGCGCAGTATCCTGTAGCTTATGTGCGCGTAGATGACGGGGGCGGCCCGCCGGAACAGGCTGTCGTAGAGCATGATGTTCTCTGCGTCTTCCTTTGAATTGGTGTTTTTCTTGCCGCAGAGCTCCTGATACGAGATGCGCAGCGGCTGGGCAGAGAGCTGCGTGTAGGCATGGAGGAAATTCGTGTGGATGCGGATGCTCCATGTGCCGCTCTCCTCGTCATAGCTGTCACCGCGCAGGATTATCGCGGAGCTCAGCGAGGTCGCGTTGTATTCGCCCTTCTCCAGCTGGGCGTATTCGTCTTCGATGCTGTCCCGCAGGCTGATGACCTCCGGGCTGGAGGAATCGTAGCTCTCGTTGAATTTCTGGAGCGCCTTCTTGAATTTCTCTATTTTTTCGACCAGTTTTTCGGCTTCCTTGGTTGTCTCCTCGGAGGAAGCCTCTATTTTTGCCGCGCTTTCCTTGAGCTGCGATTCGGTCGCTGCGATAAGCGAGTTCTGCGCCGCGCTGCGGGTCGCCGCCAGCTCCCTGTCCTTGCGGAGGTTCATGATGTCGTTGTATTCCTGCTGCTGGGCGCGCAGGAGCGGCTGCATGAATTCCGGCGCTGCCCGGCGCTCCTGCGGCTCTGCCTCCTGTGCCGCGGTATGCAGCGCGGGCATGCACGCAAAAAGGCATACGGCGAGGAATTTTCCGCGGGCTGTAATCTTACGCATCTTTGCCTCCTTGTAAAAGCGCGAGGACGCCGTCCCGGTCAACGGCTTTGACCCGTGAGCGCACCGCGGCGTACTGTTCCGCATACGCGTCGGGAATGGCACCTGCGTCCAGTTCCGCGATGATTGCGTCCGCCGTCGCAAAATCGAATGCCTCCACTGTCTCCCGCAGCGCGGCGAGCGCCTCTTCCATCGCTTTCCGCGAGAGGGGCGGCTTCTGCGGCTGCCCTGTGCCTGTGCCGCAGAGCGGCGCGAGCTTTTTTGCGTAGGCGCGGTATGATGCCAGCAGCGCAGGGGTCTTTTCCGCTATGAGGGTCTGTGCGTCCTTGTCCGCCTGCTGTGCCTTGTTCCCAGCCGCCTCAAGCTCCTGTGCCAGCTCGGAAAGCCCCTGCGCGCCGATGAGCCGGGCGCTGCTTTTGAGCGCGTGCACGAGGATTGTGTAGTTGCGCCAGTCCCGCTCGGCAGCATAGCGCTCGATGAGCGCCGATTTTTCGCCGATGGATTCCTTGAAAATGAGCACGGTCTCCCTGAACGTGGCGGTGCTGCCGCAGTTCTTGAGCGCCTGCGCGCTGTCTATGCCGAAAAGCTCGGCGACGATGGGGTCTGCGCCCGCGCTGTGCCGGGCTGCCCCGCCCTGTGGCGCGGATTCCGCAAAGCCTTCGTCGCCGCGGTGCTTCTGGAGCTGCGCGGGCAAAAACTGCGCGAGCTGCGCCTCAAGGCTTGCGGAATCTATCGGCTTGGAGAGGTATGCGGAGAAGCCCGCCGCAAGGTAGCGCTCTTTTGAGCCGCTGATGGCGTTGGCGGTGAGCGCGATGCAGGGCGTCCCCGCGTTCGGGCCGCTGCTGTCCTCCCGGAGCCGCCTGAGCATTTCGATGCCGTCCATCTTTGGCATCAGGTGGTCGATGAATATCAGGTGGTAGGGCGTTTTGCTTGCGGCGGCAAGCCCTGCTTCCCCGTCGGCCGCCGAGTCAACCTGTATGCGCATGCTCCTGACCAGCCCCCGGAATACCGTGATGTTGAGCGGCGTATCGTCCACAACGAGCACCCGCGCCTCTGGTGCCTGAAAGCTTTCCCGGTAAGATGCGCTTTCTCTGAGCAGGGAGGCGCGGGCTTCTTCCTGGCTCCCCGTCCGCTCCTGTCCCCGGACTTCCTGCTCCAGCGTAAAGCTGAATTCGGAGCCCTTGCCGTAGACGCTCTGCACGGAAAGCGAGCTGCCCATCTGGGCGAGCAGCTTTGTCACTATGCTCATGCCCAGCCCCGTGCCCTCAATCGCGCGGTTCCGCTTTTCCTCTATGCGTTCAAAGGGCTTGCAGAGCTTCTCCAGATTCTCTTCCTTTATACCGATTCCCGTGTCGGCGACGTCAAAGCGCAGCGCTATATGATTCGCGTCCGTCTGCCGGTAGCGCACGCTGAGCGTGACGGAGCCTTTTGGCGTGTACTTGACGGCGTTCGTCAGGATGTTGAGCACGCACTGCTTTATCCGTGTCTCGTCCCCGTAGAGCTTGCAGGGAATGTCAGGGTCTACGTCGGTGATGAATTCCAGCCCCTTCTTCCGGGCGCGGCTCTCTATCATGTTCACGAGGTCGGAAAGCAGCATGCGCAGGTCGTAGTCCGCGTCGATGATTTCCATCTTGCCGGCCTCTATTTTTGAGAAATCGAGGATGTCGTTTATGATGGCGAGCAGCGATTTTCCACTGGACTGTATGTCCAGCGCGTAGCTTCTGACGGATTCCTCGCTGCTTTCCCGCATGATTATCTCATTGAGGCCGAGCACGGCGTTCAGCGGGGAGCGGATCTCGTGGCTCATATTGCTGAGGAATGCCGATTTCGCCTCGCTTGCGGCGTTCGCGGCCAGCGCCATCTTCCTGAGCTCCTCGGTTGTCGCCTCAAGGAATGTCACCAGCCGGTCTGCGAGCGGAATCAGCTGCTGCCCGGCGTTATTGCCCATGCCCGCCATCCCGAAGCCCTGCGGCTTTGCTCCTGCTGCCTGCATGCTATCCTGCGGCTGCGCAAAGGAGATGCCCATCAGCTCAAGCGACTCGTCGAGGTGCTGCACTTCG
This sequence comes from Treponema sp. UBA4319, assembly GCA_002393865.1. GTDB lineage: Bacteria > Spirochaetota > Spirochaetia > Treponematales > Treponemataceae > Treponema_D. Next base: position 4,132 of record DGUD01000090.1, on the reverse strand, counting down.
ATGCTGTTTCCCTCCCGCATTCCCACTGCCACAAGCTGGCTGTTGAAGACGCCGCCTTTCCCCTGGTAGCTGTACAGCTCCGCAAGGCCGTGCCCGTACAGCAGCGCGGGATTTATGCTCCTGAAGAAATCGATTTCCTCATGCGCCCGCTCCCTGAGGAAAATAGCGCGGTTCGGGCAGACAAAGAGGAATACCGCCTCAGGAAGGAAGTCCCTCATGCGGCCTGCCGCCTCCTTTGATTTCTGCAGGATTTCCCCGCATTTTCCGTAGGTAAAGCTGATTTTCTCTCCCTCGCGGATGTCGCCGCTCGTGTACAGCTCCCCGTTGAAGCTGAAGGGAACGCGGGGCAGCAGGCAGCCGTTCCGCTTGACTACGAGCGGGAATTCGCAGATGTTCACCGTAAAAAGCGGGCCTTGCTCCACGTTCAGGTATTTCTTGTAGGTCTGCACGGCAGGCAGCCCGTCTATTGCCCTGATGGTGCTGTCCCCGAAGGCGTCGCCGCTGCTGGGGACGACGCTGACATCCATCTCTTTTCCCACCGGATTCCACGAGAAAAGGCTTTCCGTGTGGATGCTGAGCCCTTCCCCGGAAAAAATGACGGCGACCAGCCCCTTCATGACGAATCTGCTGCCGAACGCATAGGCCTCCATGGTGCTGATATCCGCAAGATGGATGCTCGCCATCGTCCCGAAGAAGTATATGTCATCGAATCCTGCCGTCAGCTTGTCCATGAGCGCGGATATGCGGAACGTGAGCCCGGCGGGCAGGAGCAGCACGGCCTTTGGATTGCTGGTGCGCGAGAGCTGCTGCCGGAAGCCGCGCGCAATCTCCTCGTCGCTGCATTCCGTGCCGTCGTAGTCGAGGACAGTCACCTCCGCCTCGCTGAAGAAACAGAAATTGAATTTTATGAGCTTTTCCTCGTTCAGCTTGCAGAATATGTCGCCGTGCAGCGATATGCCCGCAATCTGCAGCTCTGGGGCATTCTTTTTGAGCACGTGGACGATGGTCTCCGCCTCCACCGCATCGAAGCGCGAGAAGTATATCTGCGCGAATTTCCCCCGTGCGTTCTGGTATGCCAGATCTGACTTGAGCCAGTCGATCATGAGGAGGATGTCTGCTTCCGACGTGACAATGAATGTCTTCTGAATCATAGCCTCATTATAGCAGCGGAAAAACATTCTGTATAGGGAAAGAGCTGCCGGAGAGGAAAGCCGCTGCTTTCCTCTCCGGCCGTTGCGCTTGCAAACGCGGCGCTCAGCATTTGACGCCGTAGCTCCTGAGGTTGTGCGGCGTGTGCTCCGGCATAGTGCGTTCTTCCTTCTCCGGGAATATTCCGCCCCCGGAGCGCGTTGCTGGGCAAGGAAGGCGTGCTATTCTACTGTCCTGAACGTGATGACTGAGCGCAGGAATTTCGACAGCGCGGGAAGATGCTCAGGCTGGATGTCCGCGCCGTATGTCTGCCGGGTAGCAGGAAGCAGCAGCTGCCCGCTGGCCATGACGAAGAAAAATCCGCTGATGCTGAGCAGCCGCAGATGCTTTTCTTCGTCCGATTCCTTGTGCCAGCATACATTTCGTGACACCTCCGAAAAAACAGTGAATTCGTATGTCCAGAATTATTTTTCCTTTGGATGCCATTGTTGCCAAATTTCACCAAGGTGCTGTATCTTTTTATTATTAATTTTATCTATTCGTAACCAAGCTTCATAAGAAGGGGTTTCAACAAGGAAACATTCTTCGCCAGTTAACTCAAGCTTTCTTTCTGTATCTTCCAAAAATACAAGTATCTCCGCATAATTACTTATTATGTCATCGATTGTATTTATTTTTTTCCCCATTAACTTAGATAAAGCATCATATCGGAGACACTCATAAGTTGGATATCCTCTGTAAAAAAACTTCCATTTCCAATAATAATCACCCTCCACCGCATATTCACCTACACACCAAATAGCGGCGTTTCTTCCCTTTAATGTCCAATTGACATTATCCAAGACTATACGGCCTCCATCGGTAAGGTTTATGTCAATAACAAGATGAGGTCCAAAATCTCCATAATCATCAATAATATTTGCACTTTCAACAAATTCATTTTCGTTTATACGGTTCTCCACATCCCGATAGCTTTCATTTGCCAATCGGCGGGATTCTTCTTCGGTAAGAGGAGGCAAAATACAAACAATCAACAAAAGCGAGCAAAAAAGAATAATAAAAAGGCATACTATGATGATTATTTTATTTTTAAGCTCAGAATAAAACGTATCTTTCAATCTACATCTCCGTCATAGGTCTCAGAACTCTTCTGCCAAATCGACTCTATTTCTAATGTGGATAATGTAATATTGTTATAATCGTCTTGGCCAAATAATCTGATTGAGAATAAAGGTTTTTGTCCTTTTTTTTCTTTTTCCTTATAAGTATATATTTCATTTTCTCCATCGAGCCAACCAGAAAGAAAAGCTGCGCCTTCAGATGTTTTTACATCGTGATACGAGAAAACAATACCATAAGGGTCTTCCTTCCTATGCTTTATATACTGCGAAATACATTTTGGGAAATATTTGTTTATAAAGTCCGTTATTTCCTCCACAACGGGTTTTGCAACATTTCCTATAGATGTCGTTATGTTTCCTCCTTTGATAAGATAAGAATTTCCATCTTTACTTTCTGATACTGTAAGATGAGCTATATCGGCATATTTTACGGCCGCACCATTAGAAAATACTATCCCATCCTGATGCCCTTTCCACGTTTTTCCCGGAAGAAGAATTACAAATCCCTTATGCCCCCTTTTTACAAGTATTGGATGCTAAGTAAATAATCTGCTCCTTTTGACCCCGCCGGATAATAACCAGACGTTACATTGCCTTCGTTTTCTTTCCGTCAGAAAGGAAGTGCGAATGGCAGGAAAAATATCTTTGTTGACTTTGAAGCCTCGGAAAAACTTATATGGAATTTTTCCAACAATACTTTTGGCATCTTGTAATATTCGCCTTCTTTTCCTTTTTCATAGAACAGGTTCCTGCCGTCATTATGCATGATGAAGCTCCTGACCATTCCCTCCTTTAAGTGCATGTCTATTATCATTCCGCCTTGGATTCCTCTTATATTTCTCTGTGTGCCCCGTACATCCTTTGATTCTGCAGGTTCTGGAACGGTACGTTCTGCATTTGACAGAATGACCTCCACATAATACATAGGTGTGCCTTGCAGATGGATTGAGTAGTCACAGATTTCACGGAATTTCTCTTCGTCATCTATATAAATTTTGCTTTTTTCTTGTGCCAGCTCATAATCTGCGGCTGAAGAATATGAGGTATTGAGCAAGATTTGTTCGTGGACAATATATAAGTCTATACTTTCTATATCTGTGCTTATCCCGTCAATTCCTAAGCTGGATGAAAGGTAATTGTATATATCAGCATTGCATAACTCCGTTTCTAATTTCTGTCTACACGAGGTAATCAGCACAATAAAAGCAAACAGCCATAGTTTTTTCATATTTCTCTCACTGCTTATTTATAAAATCTGTTACAGACAGAGTACCTCTGCCTTCCATATATGAAGAAGTATAATCAGGTCTTATAGCTTCCCCCAATTGCTCTGCAATTAAATTGGTTATAAAAACAGCCCTCTCTTCTGCTTTAGTAAAATATTTCGGATCAACATTTGTATTATTTGATTCCTGTTCATACATTTCATCAATTATATGGTCAAATGCATGCACAAATTCATGAGAAAGATTGAGAGCCGTACTATTTTTAGAACCTGTACCATCCTGCAAATTAAGCAACATTTCAGTTCGGAAATGAATTTCTATATTATTCTTTCTTTTTTGTGTATGCATCCGTTCTAATCCCAGATTTTTTGATTGTCACGAACCTGTCGCTTTTATCCAATTTGTCAATCATACTTTTTGCCAAAGAACTTTGTTTTAAATATTTTATACAGGCTGTGATTTCATCGACAAATGAATTTCCTGTTATTTTATTTCCATAGGAATTTATAAAACAGTCAGATTCATTATCCCATATATAATACCTGCCGTATCGGAACAGTTTGCTTTCCTGATTGAAGAACCAAATTCTAATCTTCTCTCCATCCGTGTCAACGTACCTGACCGGGTTGTTGCCCG
>DGUD01000053.1 GCA_002393865.1 Treponema sp. UBA4319 | reverse complement strand
CCCAGCGGAAAAACACCCGGACTGCCTGTTGCACGCTTCGCTTTGCAAATGGCAGCCCGGGAGTTTTTCCGCTTCCGCGCATTTTTTATGTTGGCTCCTTGGCTTTTGTAGCATAAAAAAGAAAACCATTTTAAAACAGTTTACATAATTTTCCAATACCGCGTCCGTCTTCAGATAAAATACATCTCATGCTGAAGCCCTGTAAGGGCGGCATAGCTTCAGCATGAATATGGCAAAATAAATGTCATGCCGGAGCCCTGATAAGGGGGCACGGGAATCAACGCACCCCCGCCGCAGGGCAGGACGCGCCCGCAGACAAAACGGGGCTCATAGCGGGTGGCAGCGCGCGCGGCACGGAAAGACGCCCTGCGCCCCCCGCCCGCTCCTCCGGCTCCCCTTCCCCTACAGCTTTCCGGCCTCCATGCGCACCAGCAGCATCTCGGCGTCCCAGAGCGGCGTGTACTTTGCGACACCGATAAAATCCTTGCCGAAGATATCGAAGAGCGTGCTCCGCATCGTAAACGGCGGCAGCCTGCCCAGAATCTTCTCTCCGTCCGTCAGGTACGAGGACTGCACCGGCATCGCGTACTCGCAGTTCTCCTTGTAGCCGCCGCCGCTCGCCTGCAGCGGCACAATCGCGAGCCTGCCGCCCAGCATCTCTTTGGGCGTCCTGCCCGTCGTCTGCACGCGCATGCACATCCAGCCGTTATCCGGAATGTCCTGGAAATTCTGGTAGGCGCTGCCCGTGCACTCCACGCCGTACTTCTGCGCAATCCGCCGGTCGGCATAGCCGCGCAGCACCTTTCCTTTATGGATAAAAATCTTCCGGTCGTTTTTGGGGACAAATCCCTCCGCGTCCCAGAATGTGCTCATCCAGCAGTGCGCCTGCGAGACGTCGTGCGTCACCGTCAGCGCGTCCGAAAAAGCCTTCTGCCCCACCTTCAGCTGCGAGATGCCCAGCGCAATCTTCTCCGCGTCAAGGAATTCCTTCAGCTTGCCGGTCAGCTCCCAGACCGGCATCATGATGATGCATTCCTCCGGGAGCTCCAGCTGCTTTGTGTAGCCTGCAAGGTAATTGTCCGCCATCCGCCGGAATTTCGCGGACGAGAACTGCCGCATATTGATGGAAAAGTATCCGTCAACGATGTCCTTGCTGTCCTTGTGCTTGAACCTGATGCCGATGCCGTTGTGCCCGTCGCGGCTCTCATAGCGCATGCCCGCGCTGTTCTCCTGCGCCATCTCCACCACCGTGGTGTACAGGCTCCCGCCAAAGCTAAAGTCCGGGTATGTCCGCCTGAGCCACGAAAGCTCCTCCCGCGCCTTTTCCATCAGCGCCTTGTCCGTCAGAATCCGCCCCGTCTTGTCCCTCGTGCGCGTGCCTCCCTGCAGCCCGAAAGGGTACGGCCTCTTCAAATCAAGGTTCCTCTTTGCCTTCCCGTAGCCTTCCTCGTCGCCCATCTCTCCCTGCTGGTAGTGGATGCCCGCATAGCCGCCCTCGTAGACCCTGAACGAGCGCTGCACCTTGTCGTATTTGTTGAATCCTACAATCTCGTTCTCCTGGATCTTTACCTCGGACATACGATTTTTTTCCGTATATTTCTCAGTCGTCATTCATCTTCCTCTTCTTTTTCTGGGGGTCCTGCCCGCTCCGCAGGCAGGCGCTACGTCCGCCCTTCGCTCGCGCTCACCGTCCTCGCTCGTCGGCTCCGCCTCCTCGCTACGGTCGGCAGGGGGCTCCCATCGCTACCCCGCCCCGCGCTGCCCGGCGCTTTTCGTGCCGGACGGTGCTTCCCGCATCAAGCCTGTCTCAGAACCAAGCGGCTTTTAAAAGCAGCTCAATTGACCATCAGCTTCTTTACGCGGATTGTGGGGCCGCCGGTCGCTGTCGGCAGCGACTGCCCGAATTTGCCGCAGGTCCCGCTGAAGAACTTGAGATCCGTGCCCACCGCGTCTATGTCGAACAGCGTCTGGAACACATTGCCCGTCACCACGTTCACGTGCAGCGGCTCCGCAAGCTTTCCGTCGCGGATACGGTAGCATTTCTGCGGCTGTATCGTAAACGTGGACTGCCCCGTCCCGTAGTTCCAGTCGTAGACATACACCCCGTCCTTTACGCCGCGGACAATCTCTTCGGGGTCATCCTTCCCGGCCGCCATGTACGTGTTCGTCATACGCACCATCGGCGTGCAGTTGTAGTCCTGCGCGCGGGCATTGCCGGTGGGCTCCTCGCCCAGCGCGGCGGCGGACTTGGCGTCGTGCAGCCTGCCGCTCAGTATGCCGTCCTTAATCAGCCACACGTCCTTCTTCTTGTTCCCCTCGTCGTCATAGGGGCAGTAGCCGTGGTGCAGGGTATCGCCCTCGTCCACGATAGAGACCTTCGGGTTCGCGACCAGCTTGCCCATCGTCCATTCTTCCCGGAGCTTTTTGTCGTTCAGCATAAAGTCCGCCTCGCTCTTATGCCCGAAGCTCTCGTGCGTAAAGACCGACGTCACGCTCGGCGAGAGCACGCAGACATATTCGCCGGGCTCCACCGGCACGTTGTTTCTGGCAAAATCGAGGATCCGGGCGCGCTCCTCCAGAACCTCGGACTCGCGCCCCCGTATCTCGTCAATGCCAAAGCCCCACAGCTGCTTTCCGCCGCCGTAGGTCACGCCGCCCTTCCCCGCCACGTTATACCACACGACCAGCATGCAGCGCTGGTAGTCGCTCTCTATCTCCGTGCCCTTGCTCGTATACAGGCTTTTCCGTATGTTCCCCGCGTTAAAGTATACGTGATGCATTTTGATTTCCTGTATCGCAGTATCGACGCATTTCGCGTGATAGGAGCGCACGATTTCCTCGCGGTCGCCCTTGCCCAGCGCGCGCAGGCAGCCTTCCCCGCCAAAGCGAAGCACGGACGCCTTGTTCACCGCGAAATTCCTCACGACCGGGTGCTCTAGAATCTTTTTGTCAGGCTTCGCAAGCTCCGCAAGCTCGTCAATCTTGCTCTGGATGGAGTCAATGTCGTTCGTCTCCGCGGAATACCACATCCTGCCGTCAAACACGCGCACCATCGCGCCCACGACGTGAACCTCGCCGTTGCCCGTCACGTCCTCGTCCTGCATCGTGTAATAGGCGCGCAGCGAATCCTCAATGCGCACGTCCGTATACAGGTTCTCAGGAAAATCGAATCTCAATGCTGTCCTCCTCATGCAAAAAAGCCCCGCCCCGCGGAAAGCATCTGCGCCCCGCGTGCAGCAGCATCCGGCACGCTGCTGCCGCGCCGCAGCCCGCTGCTGCCGCAGCAGGAACGCCCGTGCGTTCCACGGCAGCAGCTCCCCCAAAAACGGCATCAAGCCAAGTATAGCATAAGCGGCAAGAGATACGGAAGCCCCCAAAAGCGCCCCCCAGGGCTTCAGCATGAAAACAAAAATGCGCTCCCGGCGGAAAAACACCCGGACTGCCTGTTGCACGCTTCGCTTTGCAAATGGCAGCCCGGGTGTTTTTCCGCTTCCGCGCATTTTTTATGTTGGATCCTTGGCTTTTGTAGCATAAAAAAGAAAATCATCTTAAAACAGTTTACATGATTTTCCACTACCGCGTCCGTCTTCAGATAAAATACATCTCATGCTGAAGCCCTGGCAGCGCATCCGGGTCCCATTGACTTTTTGTGCGCCGCATGTTAACCTT
>DGUD01000056.1 GCA_002393865.1 Treponema sp. UBA4319 | reverse complement strand
TTGTTTTCATGCTGAAGCCCTGGCGCGCCGCCTCCCCCTCTTCACAAAAACGCTTCATTGCAGTATACTTAAAGCAATGCGTAGCGAAATCGAGAATTTATACAAGCAGTTACAGACAATGTACGAGATGATGCAGCAGGGCTTTGATACCCAGGACGTAGAAAGCGCAATCTTTGAATACGAGGACTGCGTAAGCGACGAAGATTACGAGGCCTGGTACAAAAAGTACAGCTACTTCGTCTGAATCCCGCCAGCCCCCTGCGGGCAGCCGGTACCCTGTACATTTGTGTAGCAACAGAGCAGTTTTCCCGGATAATCCCTCATCATGGCAGCAGGCAGCAGCAGCTTTGCCTCCTGCCATAAAGACGACGGCCTGCAGCAGCGGGCTCCGCGTTCCTCCTGAAAACAATTAGAGTTCCTCGGAAAGCGGGGGCTTCCCCGCAGCTCCTGCCTTTTTCCAGGCAGAAGCCTTGCCGGATGCGTTTTTATGCATTCTGAGACTCCCCCGATTCCCCCTGCATAAAAAAAATCCCTGCCCCCGGCGCATACGGCGTCCGGAGCACAGGGAACGGCGGGCGGCAGGAGCTGCTATGGGCGCAGCGACCTGAAGTGGCTGCGGATAAGCCTGCCGGATTCCGTCAGGTCTGATTCAGACCATGAGCTCGTCTTGCCGCACCACGCGTTGAGTACGCTCGCGGTCTCGCTTTTGTTGCTCAGGCTCCAGTTGCAGTGGCTGATATTGTACTTTGCGAGCAGGTCGAACCAGAGCCGTGTCTGCGCGGCATTGAAGCCGCCGTTGCCGCTTGCGTCGCAGGTGCCGAATTCCGTCACAAAGACGGGCAGCCCCTTCTGCACAGCGCTTTCCACGCGGCGGCGGAAGGAGTCGGTGTGGCTCTGCGCATAGAAATGGAAGGTATACATGACGTTCCTGAAGGAAAGCGGATCAGAGAGCGGGCCCTCGATATCCTGCGACCACGTGTCCGTGCCGACGATGATGACGGCATCCGGCGCATGGCTGCGTATCACGGGGATAATCTCCTCGGCATAGGGCTTGATGGTGGTCTTCCACGGGGAGCCGGTCGGCTCGTTGCAGATTTCATAGAGCACGTTGCCGTAGGAGGCGTATTTCTCGGAGACTGCGGAAAGGAAGGCCTTTGCCTGCGCCTTTGTCTCCAGCGGCCGGTAGTTGTGCACGTGCCAGTCCACGATGACGTACATGCCGAGCTCCGTGGCGTAATCTATGCCGTCGCAGACAATCTGCATGAGCTCTTTCTGATTGCCGCCGTTGCACCAGCCGTTGTAGTCCCGCGGATACAGCACCAGGCGGATGCAGTTCGTGTTCCAGTCGTCGCGCAGGGTGGCAAAGGCCTCGCGGTTCACGTAGCGGCTGAAATCCTTGCCGAAATTCAGCCCGTGGGTGGACATGCCGTAGAGCTGGCAGGGCTCGTTGTGGGCGTCGCAGAGGGCGGCGCCGCTGACATGGAGGGCTCCGTGCCGCCCGAAGGGTGTCGCTGCGGAAGCCTGGGCTGCGGGAGCAGGAGCGGCACGCGGGCTCTCAGCGGGCTTTGCTGCGGCAGTCCCCGCGCCACCCGATTGCCCGGCAGAAACCGGTGCTCCGCCGGATGCAGGAGACGACCGGGATGCAGCGGAGCCGGGCGGCAGGATTTCAAGCCGCTGCACCGTCATCGCGTAGCCCTGCACAATCAGCCCGTCCGCCCGGACAGCAGCCGCCTCGGCTCCGTCCAGCGTGTAGGAGAAGCTGCCGCTCACGCCGCGGGGCACAATCACATCGCCCCGCTTGCTGGCATCGCCGCCCACCGTACCTGTGGAAAGCGAGCGCCATGTGCCGGAATACAGCTTTATGTTCAGGTAGGCGGGGTTCTCCGCGCTGCTGGGCGACGGTCCGGTCGTAACGGAAAGCGCAGAGCCTTCCTCCAGCGAAGAGAACTGCTCCGCGCCGATAGAGACGAAGCTCCAGTTCCCCAAGTCGTAGCCGCCCTCGTAGACAACGCGGCGCTGTGCCCCAGAGGACTGCTGCTGCCCGCCTCCTGCGGCCGGAGAAAGGCGGATTGCGCTGACCGTCATGCCATAGCCGTTCATCGCCATGCCATATTTTCTGAGGGCGGCGGCCTCCGCCTCCGTCAGCGTATAGACAATCGTGCCGGAAGCGGCAAGGGGAACCAGCTCGCCGTTCTCCAGAAGGGCTCCCTGCGCAGTCCCCGCGCCGAGCGTCGTCCAGGACGGCGTCTTTGCGTAGAGCTTGCATTTATGGTAGGGATCCTTCGTGTTCGTGTAGTCGATGCTGAGCGCGCTCCCCTCAGCGGCGGAGGAAAAGAGCGAGGCCTTGTAGCTGAAATTCTGCGACCACGAAAGGCTCTGCTTTTTCTTTGACACAATGCTTTCTGCGGACAGGGCTGCCCCCAGCAGAAGCACCATCAGCGCGGCGACGCACTTACGGACATTAAAACGTAGCATCTTGCAATCTCCCTGTCCTCCCAGAAAACGCGGCCGAAGTCCGGCAGCTATCCGCCGGAATCCTATACCATCCCCGCCGGAGCCGCACGGAGACTGCACTCCCCGCAGTCCATCTTTTCTGAAAGCACACTGAAAATAATACACAAGCTTCACGGCGCACCCGCCCCATAAAGCTGATCATATTAAGGAAAACACGCATCCCGCCGGCACGTTACACGGGAGCGCCACCGCGGCTTTCTCAGCCGGATTTGACTGAAAGCGGAACACAAAGCTGATTTCCGTGTTGCGCGCAGGTGCTTCATTGCCATTCCCGCATGAATCCGCTATAATAAGCCCGTCCGGAAACTCGTGGGCGCCCAAGGCCGGCGGGCTCAGAATCCCTTACGCAGCGCGATTTTGGGCATCGCCTTTCAGCAGGGCGGCTCGTAAGGGAGCCCCCGCTTCCCTTCCCCAGAAGCTTCCGGATAGCTTAAGGGAGCCTCTAAAAACTCCGGTTTTAAGGCTTCCCGGTAATTGAGCCTGTCTCAAAAGCCCGAGGCTTTTGAGACAGGCTCAATGGAACAGCAGGAAGGACAGGCGGGGCCAGAGGGCGCCGCAGTTCCTCCGCAGAGCTGAAGAGGAGGCATCATACTATGGATCAGAAACGCCCGCAGAGTCGGGACAAGCATGTTACGAACAACAGCACTGGAGTACATAAACGGGGCGAAGGTCTTGGAACCGGGCCTGTCGGCTCTGCGAACGGCTATTCAGGCAGAGGGCAGGGAGGAAGTTCCGGCGGCTCCGGCAAACGGGCGGCGGCCGGTGGCGGCGGGCTCGGCATCGTCGCGGTCATAGCGATTCTCATATTCAAGATGTTTTTTGGCGGTGGCTCCGGCACCGGCACGGAGACGCAGGACAACAGCTCCGCGTACAGCACGGGGGCACAGAGCTCCGCCGCCACGGCAAGCGCCACATCATACACTGAAGTGGACAATTCCGTCGCCGCCGGTTCCCGCGCGCGCTACACGAAATTCGCCGGGAACGGCAACGACACCGTGACGCTCATGGTCTACATGTGCGGCACCGACCTTGAGTCCCAGCACGGCATGGCATCCGCAGACCTTTCCGAGATGGCGGCGGCGACATACGGCGACAACGTGAACGTCATCGTCTACACCGGCGGCTGCAAGCAGTGGCAGACAAGCGGAATCAGCAACAGCACGAACCAGATTTATAAGGTTACGGGCGGAAAGCTCAAGCGGCTCGTGGAGAACGACGGCGCAAAGGTGATGACAGACCCGGCGACGCTCTCGGCGTTCATCAAATGGGCGGCAAAGAATTTCCCCGCAAGCCGCTACGAGCTCATCTTCTGGGATCACGGCGGCGGTTCGGTCAACGGCTACGGTTACGACGAGAAGAACGCCCGGAAAGGCTCCATGAACCTTGCCGGCATAAACAAGGCGCTTGACAACGGCGGCGTCAAATTCGACTTCATCGGCTTTGACGCATGCCTCATGGCGACCGCCGAGACGGCTCTCATGCTCAATAAGCACGCCGACTACATGATTGCCTCCGAGGAGACGGAGCCGGGCA
>DGUD01000017.1 GCA_002393865.1 Treponema sp. UBA4319 | reverse complement strand
TTGTTTTCATGCTGAAGCCCTGGGGAAAGCGGCTCGACACATTGACGAAAAATGTCAAATCAAGGTAGAATAGAGACTGCCGCAGCTTTGCGCCGCGGACACATTCACCAGCATCAGACGTACCCGGATTCCTCTGTTTTCCGGACAGATTTCACGATTTCCGGACGGGTCTCTGCTTTACAGCTTCATGTTCGGGAGGACAAGCATGGTAATAAAACCGATGATTCGCAGCAACATCTGCATCAACGCGCACCCCATCGGATGCGCCAAAGAGACTGAACGGCAGATTGCATACGTAAAGGCCCAGAAAGCAAAGCGCGGCACAAAGAGCGCAAAGGAAGGCGGAGCCGGCCCCAAGACGGTGCTCGTGCTCGGCTGCTCAACCGGCTACGGCCTTGCCAGCAGAATCAGCGCGGCTTTTGAATACGGCGCGGACACCATCGGGGTTTCCTTTGAGCATGAGGCATCGGCACGGCGCGCAGGCACGCCCGGCTGGTACAACAACGCCGCCTTTGACCGGGCTGCCGCCGCAGACGGCCTGCGGGCAATCACCATCAACGGCGACGCATTCAGCGACGAAATCCGCGCAAAAGTCATCGAATCCCTCAAGGCTTGGGGCACCACGCTTGACCTTGTGGTCTACAGCCTCGCAAGCCCCGTGCGCACCGACCCCGACACAAAAGTCCTGTACAAATCAGTCATCAAGCCCATCGGAAAAAACTACGGCGGCGCCTCGCTCGACATGATGGGAGGGAAAATCTCTTACATGGAGGTTGAGCCCGCCACAGACGAGGAAGTCGCAAACACCGTCAAGGTCATGGGCGGCGAAGACTGGGAGCGCTGGATGAAGCAGCTTGCCGAGGCCGGCGTCCTTGCACAGGGCTGCCGCACGGTGGCATATTCGTATATCGGCCCCAAGCTCAGCCACCCCATTTACCGCGACGGCACCATCGGCGCGGCCAAGAAAGACCTTGAGGCCCGCGCCCGCAGCATCAGCGGCTCGCTCAAAGCAATCGGCGGCGCGGCATACGTCAGCGTGAACAAGGGGCTCATCACCCGCTCATCGGCGGTCATCCCCATCATCGCGCTCTACCTCGGCATTCTGTTCAAGGTCATGAAGCAGCGCGGCACGCACGAAGGCTGCATCGAGCAGATGGAGCGACTGTTCGCGGAACGCCTCTTTACCGGCAGCAACGCGGCGGCGGGCACCGTTCCGCTCGACGAGGAAGGCCGCATCCGCATCGACGACCTTGAGCTTGCCCCGGAAGTCCAGGCGGAAGTAGACAAAATCATGCCGGGCGTCACCGAGGAGAACGTCGCGGAGCTGTGCGACCTTGCGGGCATCCGCCACGACTTCCTTGCCATCAACGGCTTTGACATCGAAGGCGTTGACTACAACGAGGATATCGAAGATTTGACAAAAATCGGCTGAGCGGCACGCTGACGCATACAAAAAAGCGCCGCCGGGGCAGACTGTGCTCCCGGCGGCGCTTTTTTGTATGCCGAAATCGCAATGAGGCCGGCTCCGCCGCGGATTGCAGCGCAGCCCGGCATGCGGCTACACGATGACGCCTTTTGTGGAGGGAATCTCGCCGTTGCGGCGGGGGTCAATCTCCACGGCGCTGCGGATTGCGCGCGCTGCCGCCTTGAACAGCCCCTCCATCTTGTGATGGTCGCTGCGCCCGCGGATGGTATCAAGATGCAGGTTGCAGCGCGCCGCCTGCACAAAGCCCTGCCAGAAGTCCTCAAAGCAGTCAGTCTGGAAGCTTGCCGCTGCTCCCGCCGCGCTGGCGGATACGAGCGGAATGCCGGAAAGCTGCGCGTTGCACACGCAGAACGGGCGCCCGCCAAAATCCACGCTTGCCTGCAGCAGGCTTTCGTCCATTGGATAGATAAAGAATCCGGAGCGGCTGATGCCCGCGCAGTCCCCCAGCGCCTTGGCAAAGCACATGCCCAGCACAATGCCGGTGTCCTCTATCAGGTGGTGCTGGTCAACATGCAGGTCGCCGCGCAGCTCCCCGGAAAGATCAAAGAGCCCGTGCTTGCAGAAGGAACGGAGCATGTGGTCAAAAAAACCGATGGGATTGCGCACCGTGCAGGCGCCGGAACCGTCAAGATCCAGCGTAAGCACAATCTGCGTCTCCGAGGTATTGCGTTCTATCGTTGCTGTCCGTGCCATACGCGTTCCTCAGACCATCACCTTGCGGAGCTCGTACTCGACGATATCCGTCGCGCCCAGTGCCTGAAGCTTTGGCAGCAGCACCGGCACGTCGCTCTTCTTTACGGCAATCTTTATCGCGTAGCCGTTGCCGCCAAAAAGCGGGCTGACCGTGGGGCTCCGCATAGAGGGGAGCCCTTTGACCAGTGCGTCGAATTTGTCCTGCGCGACGTTCATCTCCAGCATGACGCGGGAACGGGCATTCAGCACCGTCTCCATGAGCATCTTCAGCTCCAGTATCTTCTGCTTCTTGGCCGGGTCTTTGAGCGCCTCCTTGGACGCGTAGAGCCGCGTGGACGAAGTCATCAGCGTATCCACAATCTTCAGGTGGTTCGCATGGAGCGAGGAGCCGGTGCTCGTGTTGTCTATGAGAATCTGGGCGATAGAGTCGCCGTTGTCCTGCACAAAGCCCTCGCTGGTGCCCCATGTGCGGAAAATAGTGCCCTGTATGCCCTTCTCCTGCATCCAGCGGGCGCTCAGGGACTGGTATTCGGTCGCGATGGTAACGGGCGCGGAGACAATCTTGCCAAAGTCAAGCGTGTCGGGAACGGCGGCGACGATACGCACCGGGTCAAAGCCCAGGTCCATGATTTCCTCGACGTTGTCCTGAACGCCGTTCTCGTACACCCAGTCCTTGCCGGAAAAGCCGACATCCGCCTTGTTGCCGGCAAGCAGCGCGCCCACAATCTGCGGCTTCACGACCTGGAACGCAAGGTCTTCCTGATTCGTGACGGGAAAGTATGTGCGGTCGGGGAGATAGATGGAAATCCCCACATCGCTCAGCAGCTCGTAGACAGACTCGTAAATTCTGCCCTTTGCCAATAAAATCTTAAGTTTTTCCATACAGGATTATAGTAGCGGAATTCCCGTCATTCTGCAACTAGGCAAGCAGGGGCACGCCCGCGGCTGCCCCTGCATAAAATACGCGGGAGCGGGGTCCGGGCATCAGGAACGTTTTTCGTCCACCTGCTCGCCGTCAAGGATATAGATGACGTGGTTGCACATCTTTACGATGCGGGCATCATGCGTGGAGAAGATGAAGGTCGTGTCCAGCTCCTTGTTCAGCTGCTGCATGAGCCCAAGAATCTGCTCGCCAGTCTTTGAGTCAAGGTTCGCGGTCGGCTCGTCCGCCAGTATGACAGGCGCCTTCGTAACGAGCGCGCGGG
>DGUD01000101.1 GCA_002393865.1 Treponema sp. UBA4319 | reverse complement strand
TTCAACGTGCTGATTACTGTCCGCAGGATACACCGCAGGCAGGTTACGGGAGGCAGTTTGCCTCTTCTGCTGCGGATTTTATACTAATCAATATATTTGATTATGGAGAAGACAATTATGGCACTTACCAATGATGAGATCCTTGACGCAATCGCTAACATGACTGTTCAGCAGGCTGCTGACCTCGTGAAGGCTATGGAAGAGAAGTTCGGCGTTTCTGCTGCGGCTCCTGTTGCTGTGGCTGCTGCCGGTCCTGCTGCTGCCGCTGAGGAGCAGACTGAGTTCACCGTTACGCTCGATTCCATCGATGCGGCAAAGAAGATTGCGGTCATCAAGGCTGTCCGCGCTATCACAGGTCTTGGCCTCGGCGAGGCAAAGGCTCTTGTCGAAGGCGCACCGAAGACCCTCAAGGAAGGTGTCTCAAAGGCTGATGCCGACAAGATTATCGCTGATATCACCGCTGCTGGTGGTAAGGCAAGCAAGAAATAAGTTTGCGCTTGTTTCTTAGCATGGCGTTGCAGCATATTTTTCCGCTTTATGCTTGATATAAGCTTCAGGGAGGGCAGTGTCTTCCCTGAAGCTTTAGGCGTCGTATAGGACGGACAGCGCTTTTGCCGCCTCCGTTCACGGCATAGTACAGGAGTGCCGGATGCCGTTCCCCTGCTCAGGAGCAGCAGGGGATTTCCTGTGCGGAACGGGACGTCCGTAAGAGTTCTGGGTTCTCGTGTTGAGGAAAGTTTTTACTTGCAGCGGTTCCCAAGAAATCAGTCCGCCAACCGAAAGGGGTATCTGATGTACGCAAAGACCAAGAAGATTGTACGGCAGTACATAGGAAAAGACATCCAGAATTTCATGGAGCTGCCGAACCTTGTAGACATTCAGCTTTCTTCCTATGAAAGTTTTATCCAGAAAGAACGCCTTGACAAAGGCGAGCCGCTTGAGAACAAGGGTCTGCAGGAGGTCTTTACCTCCTCATTCCCGATTGAGAGCCCTGACGGCGACATGTCTTTGGAATACGAATTCTACACGCTCGACTACGACAACATAAAATTCAGCGAGCTTGAGTGCAAGAAGAAAGGACTTACGTATTCGGTTCCCCTGAAGGCGCGCATCAACCTCAATTTCATCAAGACCGGCGCTATCCTGCAGAAGGATATCTATATGGGCGACATCCCGCTCATGACCGACCGGGGCACCTTTGTCATCAACGGCGCCGAGCGTGTCGTCGTCAGCCAGATACACCGTTCGCCGGGCGTCATCTTCCAGCACGAGAACGGCGTGTATTCAAGCCGTATCATCCCGTACCACGGCTCATGGCTTGAATTCGAGATTGACCAGAAGAAAGAGCTTATCTACGCTAAGATTGACCGCAAAAAGAAGATTCTCGGCACCATTTTCCTGCGTGCGCTCGGCTATTCCACGCGCGAGTCGATTATCGACGCCTTCTATGCGACGGAGACCGTCGCCGTTCCTGCGGAGCCCGTAGCCCGCGAGAATCTGGTCGGCAGGGTGCTTGCGCGCGCCGTCATGATAAAGGATGCTGATTCCGGTGAGGAGAAAAAGCTGTTCCGCGCGGGCGACAAGCTGCACCCGCATGATTTGGATGACCTTGTGGCTAATGCCGTCACAGAGATTTCCGTCATCAAGCTGAACGCCCGCGAGAGACCGGATGACAAGGAGGAGGTGAATCCTTCCCTTGACAGCGAGATGATAATAAACTGCTTTGAGCGCGAGGAGATTACCTTTGCCAAGAACGGCGAGCCGGTGACCGACGAGCCTTCAAAGGAAGACTGCCTGTCAAAGGTCTATGAGGTGCTGCTCCCCGGAGAGCCCATCACCGTGGAGGCTGCCGAAAAGGATCTGACCTCCATGTTCTTCAACGAGCGCCGTTATGACCTTGGGCGCGTGGGCCGCTACAAGCTCAACAAGAAATTCGACTATAAAGAGCCGGGCGATTCCCTTGTTCTGATGAACGAGGATATCATCCAGACGATGAAGCACCTGATTGAGGTTTACATCGGCGACGAGACGCTGGACGATATCGACCATCTGGGGAACCGCCGCGTCCGTTCCGTGGGCGAGCTGCTGACCAACCAGTTCAAGACTGCGTTTGCCCGCATGGAGCGCATCGCGAAGGATCGTATGAACCTGAAGGAGACCGAGACGCTCAAGCCTCAGGATTTGATTTCCATAAAGCCGATTGTCTCTGCCGTAAAGGAATTCTTCGGCTCATCACAGCTGTCCCAGTTCATGGATCAGAACAACCCGCTCGCGGAGCTGACACACATGCGCCGCCTGAACGCATTGGGTCCGGGCGGTCTTTCCCGCGACCGCGCAGGCTTTGAGGTCCGCGACGTACACTATACGCATTACGGGCGTATGTGCCCGATTGAGACGCCGGAAGGTCCGAATATCGGTCTTATCGTCTCGCTTTCCATCTTTACGCGCGTGAACGAGTACGGCTTCCTTGAGGAGCCCTACCGCAAGGTCGTGAACGGAAAGGCGACCGACGATGTGGAATACCTTTCCGCGATGGACGAGGACAAGTATTACATCGGGCAGGTGACGGAAGGCATGAAGGCCGACGGCTCCTTCCCGACCGATCTTGTCTCCTGCCGCCACCGTGGCGACTATACCAGCCGTTCCCCAAAAGACATCCAGTATATGGATGTCTCCCCGCGGCAGGTTATCTCTGTGTCCGCGTCGCTCGTTCCGTTCCTTGAGCACGACGACGCGAACCGCGCGCTCATGGGCTGCAACATGCAGCGCCAGGCGGTGCCGCTTCTCTTCCCGGAGCCGCCGCACGTCGGCACAGGTATGGAGCAGAAGACTGCCTATGATTCCGGCGCCCTTGTCAAGGCCCGCCATGACGGCGAGGTTGTCTGGGTAGAGAGCGACCTTATCAAAGTGCGGCCAGATGGAACAAAGGGAGCCGCCCTTGACGAGTATCCGCTGCTCAAGTACCAGAAGACCAATGCTGATACCTGTAACCATCAGCGCCCGACCGTGCAGGTGGGCGAGCGGGTCAAGAAGGGCGAT
Source organism: Treponema sp. UBA4319 (assembly GCA_002393865.1). GTDB lineage: Bacteria > Spirochaetota > Spirochaetia > Treponematales > Treponemataceae > Treponema_D. Next base: position 2,097 of record DGUD01000101.1, on the reverse strand, counting down.
GTGCTTGCGGATGGTCCTGCGACCTTCAACGGCGAGCTTGCCCTTGGCCGCAATATCCTTGTAGGGTTCGTGCCGTGGAACGGCTACAACTACGAGGACGCGGTGCTCATCAGCCAGCGCGTGGTCAAGGAAGATATGTACACGTCCGTCCATATCCATGAATTCCAGACGGAAATCCGCGAGACCAAGCTTGGCCCTGAGCATATCACCCGCGACGTGCCGAATACGGCGGAGAAGACGCTTGACAATCTGGATGCTGAGGGCATCGTCCGCGTGGGCGCAAAAGTCCGCTCCGGCGATATCCTCGTCGGCAAGGTCACGCCCAAGAGCGAGACCGAGACAACCCCGGAGTTCAAGCTGCTCAACTCAATCTTTGGTGAGAAGGCAAAAGAAGTCCGCGACTCCTCACTGCGCCTGCCGCACGGTGTGCAGGGTGTCGTCATAGAGATTCAGCGGCTCAAGCGCGCCGAGGGTGACGAGCTGAACCCCGGCGTCGATGAGGTCGTGAAAGTTGTCATCGCTGACAAGCGTAAGCTTGTGGTCGGCGACAAGATGGCAGGACGCCACGGCAATAAGGGTGTCGTCGCCCGCATTCTTCCGGTGGAGGATATGCCCTACCTTGACGACGGTACGCCGCTTGATGTCTGTTTGAACCCGCTTGGTGTTCCGTCACGTATGAACATCGGGCAGATTATGGAGTCCGAGCTGGGGCGTGCCGGTCAGATTCTGAACGAATGGTATGACTCCCCCGCGTTCCAGACGCCGAGCCAGGAGCAGATTGCCGAAAAGCTGAAGGAAGCCGGGCTGAGCCCGGACTGCAAGCAGATTGTGCACGACGGTTTTACCGGCGAGCCCTTCATCAACCCGATTTTTGTCGGCGTCATCTACTTTATGAAGCTGCACCACCTTGTGGACGACAAGATGCATGCCCGCTCAACCGGTCCGTATTCGCTCGTGACCCAGCAGCCGCTCGGCGGTAAGGCGCAGTTCGGCGGCCAGCGTCTCGGCGAGATGGAGGTCTGGGCGCTGGAGGCCTATGGCGCCGCGAACACGCTGCAGGAGATGATGACGATTAAGTCCGACGATATGAACGGCCGCTCAAAAGTCTACGAGTCTATCGTCAAGGGCGATCCGTCGGCGCCTATCGGTGTGCCGGAATCCTTCAACGTTCTTGTGCAGGAGCTCCGCGGCCTTGCGCTGGACTTTACGATTTATGATGACAAGGACAAGCAGATTGCCCTTACCGAGCGCGACCAGGAAATGATAGACAAGGCTGGCTCTGGTTTTGATAAGGAGAACGACAATGCGTGACATTCAGGATTTTGCAAGCCTCAAGATAAAGCTCGCCTCGCCCGATACCATCAGGGCGTGGTCTTATGGAGAAGTCAAGAAGCCGGAGACGATTAATTACCGCACGCTCCGCCCGGAGCGTGACGGTCTCTTCTGCGAGCGCATTTTCGGCACGACGAAGGAATGGGAATGCTACTGCGGTAAGTTCAAGAGCATCCGCTACAAGGGCGTCATCTGCGACCGCTGCGGCGTCGAAGTCACGCATTTCAAGGTCCGCCGCGAGCGCACGGGGCATATCGAGCTTGCTGCTCCGGTGAGCCACATCTGGTACTACCACTCAGTCCCCAGCCGCATGGGGTTGCTGCTTGATTTGCAGGTGAACGCGCTGCGTTCCGTGCTGTACTACGAGAAATTCATCGTCATCGATCCGGGCGACACCGACCTCAAGAAGTGCCAGCTGCTTACCGAGGACGAGTACATGCAGGCTCAGGAGCGCTACGGCGGCTCCTTTACCGCAGGCATGGGCGCCGAGGCAATCAAGACGCTGCTTGACAACCTTGATCTGGACGCGCTTGCCGCCGAGCTGCGCGCCAAGATGATAGAGAAGGGCGCGAAGAGCGACAAGCGCCTGCTGCGCCGCATTGAGATTGTGGAGAATTTCCGTTCCTCCGACAACAAGGCCAGCTGGATGATTCTGGACGTCATTCCTGTCATCCCGCCGGAGCTGCGCCCGATGGTGCAGCTGGACGGCGGCCGTTTCGCGACCTCTGATCTCAATGATTTGTACCGCCGCGTCATCAACCGCAA
>DGUD01000130.1 GCA_002393865.1 Treponema sp. UBA4319 | reverse complement strand
ATGCCATTCCCGCCGGAATCAGATACCATTCCCGCTGGGAGCTGGCACAAAACCGATTTCTGAAGAGTTTCCTATGGCAAACTTGACAAAGCTATGATGATATTTTAAAGTATGGGAGCATGCTGCCCGGCATTTCCGTGTCCGAGGGCAGCGAGCCAGCCGGGTCGCCGCAAGGACCGGGCACAATGGAAAGCGAATGCGTAGTATTCAGAAGAGACTTATTCTTTTTTTTCTCTCCGCAACGGCCTTTACGGCAGCGCTGGTCGCCGAAGGCAAGGAGTATTTTAGCATTGACGGCTTCCAGCCGGCGCTGTCGCTCACCTTCGGCGTAAACGACGGCAAGGGCTTTGAGCATTACCGCTTCCTGTACCAGCCGCAGTTCGAGCTGAGCAGCACGTACATGAGCGCCAGCGCGGGGCTCCGCGCAGCAGACAGATCGCTGGACGCCATGACTGCCGGCATCTGGTGGCCGCTGCGCACGGCCCGGCTCCGCGCAGGGGCAGGCGCGCGCTACCATTTCTATTACAACGACGGCAAAAGCACCACGCACGATATCCTTGCCGGAGCATATTTTGAGGCGAGGCCGGCCGCATGGTTCGGCCTGCACATCGATACCAGCTACATGTTCAAGGCGCGGAGCCTGCTTGAGGTGGAGGACAGCACCACCTTGCTGAACCATTCCATCGCCTTTGCGCTCAAGATGGACTTCCACCTGCCGGCGGACATCAGCCTGCATGCCGGAATCAGCTCCTATGAGGCCTTCCGCTACAATGTGCTCTGCGCGCCGTCATTCTCCGCGGGAATCTCCTACGAGCCCCAAAACATGAACCTCTTCTTTGCATGCGAGGCCGTCGCGCGCTACACGGACTTCTTCACCAATTCCGCCTATTACGACAGCAGCGAGTTCCGCCTGACAGTGGGGTTCCGCCTATGAGACGGCAGCTTTTTCTGGCGGCATGCGCAATCGCAGCGGCAATCGGATTCGCTTCCTGCCAATATGGCTTTTACCAGGTGCTGTGGCACGGCCCCACGGTGGCCGAGCGCGAAGGGGAGCTGCGGGACGACATCGCAGCTCCGGCGGCGGCACGCCCCTATGCATTCGTGGTCATCAGCGACGTGCATTTCGGCAAAAAAGAGCCGGAGCGGCACGACGACGAATTCATCGCGAAGCTCAAGGAAGTGCAAAGCTCGCACTCGCCCACCCCTTCGTTCTGCATCTGCCTGGGAGACATAGCCGACCACGGCCGACGGCACGAGCTTGAGGAATACAACACCCTCTGTGCCAGAATAGAAGCGATTGTCGGCGGCAAGATTTACAACGTGGTGGGGAACCATGACCTGTACAATTCCGGCTGGAACGACTACAAGGAGCTCGTCTACCCGCACACGTCATTCTACCGCTTCAGGCTGGGCGGCTACAGCTATTACTTTCTGGACGCGGGCAGCGGCTCGCTCGGCACAAAGCAGTTCGAATTCCTGAAGGAGGCGATGGAGGCCGAGAGCGGGCGCAAAAAAATCGTGTCGCTGCACTACCCGGTATTCGGCTCCAGCCAGTTCATGAACGACTATTACGCCCTGCAGAACGAGTCGGAATCCACCAGAGTCATGGATCTCTTCGGAAAGAACAACGTGCGGCTCATCCTTGCCGGGCATGTGCATACGGAGGAAGGCACCCATATATCGAAGCAGATGGAGGAATACATCCTGCCCAGCTATCTGGAAGACTACCAGTTTGCCGTCGTCACCGTCAACGAGGCCGAGGACAGCATCAGCCACACGCTGTACACGTACCATTGAGCGGAAGGAACAGCGCCTGGTTCCCGATGCCCCGCACCGGAATCAGATACCATTTCCGCCGGAATCAGATACCACTCCCGCCGGGCGCTGAGCACAAAACTGATCTCCGCGGATTCCTTTCATGTACTTGACACAAATTGCATAAATATTCATAATAATGAATAAAACCAGCACACAAGCACTCCGAGGCAGCACGTTGAAAGAAAGGCTTACGCGGCTCAAGACCGTCCGCAGACTCATCAAGAACAATCGAATCGAAAGCCAGGAAGAGCTTCTCGGGTACCTGCAGAAGGAAGGCTTTGAGGTTACGCAGGCAACGCTCTCGCGCGACCTCAAGCTGCTGAAGGTGGGCAAAGTGAGCGACGGGCACTCAGGCTATGTCTATACGCTGCCCGACGACGACGAGCGGCGCGAGAGCGAGCAGATTTACATACAGGACTTCCTCCGCGGCTACGTGAGCATTGAATTCAACGGCAACATCGTCGTCATAAAGACCTTCGGAGGGCATGCGGACGCCGTGTCGCAGGCGCTCGACGCGTTCAACATGGACGAAATCATCGGCACCATCGCGGGAGAGAACTGCATATTCATCTGCCTCCGGGAAGGCATCAGCGGCGAGCAGTTCATGCAGGCGCTCAAGCTGCGTATCCCGGAGCTGGAGGATGAATAAGGAGCTGAGCGGTGCCGCAGAGACTTTCCATAGCAATGTACCACTACACGCGGGATCTGGCCCATTCCTCCTACCCCCGCATAAAGGGGCTGGACAGGGCGCTTTTTGAGCAGCAGCTGCAGTTTTTCAGCACGCATTTTTCCGCCGTCACCATGCAGGATGTCATCAAAGCGGTATACGCAAAGGACGGCAGCTTTACCCTGCCGGAGAACCCGCTGCTCCTTACCTTTGACGACGGCTTTATCGACAATTTTACCGTGGCTTTTCCGCTGCTCAAAAAGTACGGGATGCAGGGCTCCTTTTTTATCCCCGGCAAAGCCGTCTCCGGACGCGCCGTGCTCGATGTCCACAAAATCCATTTTGTGCTTGCCTGTGCCGCCAGCGCGGAGCTGGTGCAGGACGATATCTTTGCGCTGCTTGATGAGGCACGCACGCAGGCCGCATACAGGGACATTCCCCGGAACGAGCTGCTTTACGAGCGCTACGCCGCGGTAAACGCAAACCGCTTTGACGACGCCCGCATCGTGTTCTGCAAGAACATACTGCAGTCCGCCGTCCCCGAAGCGCTCCGCAACGAGATGACGTCACGGCTCTTCGCAAAATACGTGGGCAGGGACGAGGAGAGCTTTGCCCGCGAGCTCTACATGGATTACGACCAGATCCGCTGCCTGCAGCAGAACGGCATGTTCATCGGCGTGCACGGCTACGCCCACTACGCGCTGGGCGCAAGCAGCACCGGGCAGATGCAGGCCGACATCGACAAAGCGCTGCTGGCCATGGCAGATTTTATAGACAGGGACGCATGGGTCATGAATTACCCCTACGGCTCGTACAGCACGGAGCTCATCGGCTACATTCAGCCCAAAGGCTGCGTGCTCGGCCTGACGACGGACGTGGGCAAGGCAGACCTCGGCTTTGGCAACAGGTTCACGCTGCAGCGCCTTGACTGCAACGATTTTCCGCCCAAGAGCGACAACTGGCAGCAGTTCTAGGGCCGCTTTCAAGGAACGCAAGGATATAAGCATTATGAGCAGACTGATACCAAAGATTGACAAATTCTCTTCTATATTCAAGGGCTTTGCGGCCGATTACGACGTCCACTTCTGCGGGCTGGAGGAAATCGACGATGTCGTCCGCTTTCTGGACGAATACTGGCAGAAGGGGCACGCGCTCGTAAAATCCCGCGCGCTCCTTGACTGGCAGCATCTTGACCGCGGGCACGGGCGCTACAATTTTGTGCTTGCCCGCCACAAGGCCACGGGTGCCATCCACGCGCTGCTGGGCTTTATCCCCAACACATTCTTTGACCCGGCCATAGAGAAAATGCTCGTGTGGGGCGCCATCTGGAAGACCCGCGACGACGCCGCGCCCGCCGGGCTGGGAACCTACCTCTTTCAGTTCATAACGAACGAGCTTCCGGTGGAGACCTGGGTAGGATTCGGTCTGAGCGACGACTCAAAGAAGAACACAAAGCTCATGGGCTTTACGCTCTGCTCCGCGGACACGTATTTTTTTGCCAACCCCGCGATAAAGGAATTCAGGATTGCCAGCGGCATAGAGCCGTACCAGACACAGGGGCAGCAGGACGAGCCCGGCTACACGCTTGGGGAGCTGACGGACGCCGGCTACGCGGACATTCCGGCGGACGGCACGCTCTTTGCGCACGCCGCCCCATACAAGTCAAAGGCGTATTATGAGAAGCGCTTTCTCCGCCACCCCTTTTACCGCTACCGCTGCTACGCCATCCGGCAGGGCGGCGAGGAGCAGGCGCTGTTCTTTGCCCGCGAATGCAGAGCCAACGGGAGCAGCTGCCTGAGGCTCGTCGATTACGTGGGAGATTACGCGCTCCTAAAGACGGTGCGGGGCAGCATGAGCGCGCTCCTTGCCGCCAAGCGCTACGAATTCATCGACATCATCACATCGAACGCGGACGACGACGTCATGAAGGCGGCGGGCTTTATCAACAAGGATTCGGATTCCGGCGTGATTATCCCGAACTATTTTGAGCCCTTTGTGCGGCAGAACGTTCCGATGGACTACACCTACATATCGCTGAGGGAGCATTACACCTGCGTCATCAGCAAGGGCGATGCCGATCAGGACAGACCCTCAATTCTCTAGGAAGCAGAAGCCATGGCAAGAATACGATGCAGCAATGTGGGGATACGGGCAATAAACGCCTGCGTCCCCAAGCAAAAAAAGAGGACGCAGGAATTCTCATCAATCCTGTCCGCAGGGGCAATCGCCGACATCGAGCATACGGTGGGGATAGCGGAGCGGCGGATTGCCGGAGCGGACATCTGCACCAGCGACTTATGCTATACGGCGGCCGCGCAGCTGCTGCATGACAACGGCATAGAGCCGCAGAGCATAGACATGCTCCTCTTTATGAGCCAGACCGGGGACTACAAAATCCCCATGACATCCACGCTGCTGCAAGACCGTCTGGGGCTGCCCAAAAGCTGCGCCTGCCTTGACCTTGTGAACGCGTGCTCAGGCTTTGTCTACGCGCTCTCCACGGCGTATTCCTACGCGAGCATGGAGGGGATAAACAGGGTGCTCCTGCTGACAGGCGACACCTTGAGCAAGCTGCTCAGCACGAGCGACACAGTCTCCGCCCCGGTCTTTGGCGACGCAGGGACAGCAGTGCTGGTGGAAAAAGGCAGCTACGGCAGCAGCTATTTTGAGCTCGGCAGCAGCGGCAGGGACTACGAGAGCATTATTATCCGTGCGGAGAACGGCGGGCGCAACCCCATCACGCAGGACAGCCTGCAGGAACGCGACGCAGGCGACGGCATCATGCGCTCCGGCCTGCAGCTCAAGATGGAGGGCATGGACGTATTCAGCTTTGCCATCACGACCGTCCCCAAAAGCATCCGGGCACTATACGAATACTCCGGGACAACGGACGCGGACGTTGACCTGTACCTGCTGCATCAGGCCAACCGCTACATTCTGGACATCGTGGCAAAAAAACTGAAGACTGCCAGGGAAAAAATCCCCACGAACCTTGGCCTCTACGGCAACACATCCTCCGCGAGCATACCGCTCCTGCTCTGCACGGAATTCGAGCATACAAAGCTGAGCAAACGCTGCGTGCTCTGCGGCTTCGGGGCGGGGCTGTCATGGGCAAGCGCATATCTGCGGCTCACGGACTGCGCCATCGGCACGCTCGCGGAGCTCTCATGATACGAGGAAAATTATGGATTTGAACGGATTTGTCGCGAATTTTGCGGAACAGTTTGACGAGACGGACAAAAGCGCCATCACGGGCAACACGGAATTCAAAGGGCTGGAGGAATGGTCCAGCATGACGGCGCTTTCCGTCATAGCGATGATTGATTCTGAATACGATATACAGATAAAAGGCGCCGACATCCGCGACAGCGCGACCGTAGCGGAGCTGTTCGGCAGGGTGCAGGCACTGGCATCCTCCGGGAACGCCTGCTAAACCAGCGGGGCACCCCTGTACGGAGGCTGCATATCGGGCAAACCGGAGCAGCGGGCGGCGGTGCTGCCACAAAGTGCTCCGGGCAAGCCCGCTTGTGCATTCCTTTAGAATTTCTTTCCCAGTATGACGCGCACAATCGCGATAAGGATACACGCGCCTGCCAGGGAAATGAGGAAGCCCCCGATACCGGCCGCGCTCACGCCGATAAGCCCCGCAAGCCAGTGGCCAAGCGCAGAGCCGACGATACCGAGCAGCGCGCTCATCCAGAAGCCGTGGCTGCTCTTCATAAGGATACCCGCAAGCCAGCCGACAAAGGCTCCGATTAGAATACTGATGATAAGACTCACAATAGATGTCATCCAATAACCTCCTGATGTTTTTTGTAGCTACATTATAGCATATTTCGGCACATTTTGATATAGTAGATTCGTGTAGAAAAACGGCAGTTTCCCAAAGTCCTGCAAAAAGCGCTTTGGAAGCGGGCCCGCTTAAAAAAAAACGCATTTTTGCAAGGCTCCGGCCTGAAAAAAAATGCAAAACCGGCGAGGGAACCAGAAGGTTTCCGGACAGGTTATTGATGTATTAGAGAGGTCACTATGGCAGCAACAATTGCATGGAACGATTTGACAGAGCTTGACAGCTTCAAGAAGCTGACCGCCCTCAAGAACGCGGTCTCCGTGGCAGATGCGCTCAAGGGGGAAGGCGGCGCCAAGCGCGTCGCGGAGCTTTCCATCCCGATGAGCAGCGGGCTCAGCTACAACTATGCGGCAAAGCAGGTTGACGCAAAAATCATCGCGGAGCTCCAGAAGCTTGCGGACGAAGCGCAGCTGCTGGACAAATTTGCGGCGCTCTACGACGGAGAGGTCGTGAATCTGGGCGAGAAGCGCATGGTGCTGCACCATCTGACGCGCGGCCAGCTCGGTAACGATGTCGTTGCCGACGGCGTGAACAAGCGCGAATTCTA
>DGUD01000070.1:10108-52412 GCA_002393865.1 Treponema sp. UBA4319 | reverse complement strand
GGCGGGACGGAGGCAGGATCCGTGCCCTTTCCGACGCATGCATCATCGTGCCGCAGGAAGAGACGTTCATGATACAGGAGCTGCATCTGCCTGTCTACCATGCGCTCTGCCTTCAGATTGAGGAGCATTTCTTTCCCGTATGAAAGCCGTCATTATGGCGGGTGGCAAGGGAACCCGCATAGCTTCCGTCCGCAGCGACGTTCCCAAGCCGATGATTGAGCTCTGCGGCAAACCCGTCCTGCAGTACCAGATTGAGAATCTCCGTGCGTCGGGGCTGACGGACATACGGCTCGTAACCGGTCACCTTGGGGAGCGCATACGCGCGTATTTTGGCGACGGCAGCCGCTTTGGCGTGCATATCTCCTATTTTGAGGAAGACCATCCCCTCGGCACCGCAGGCGCGCTCTTCAAAATGGACGACCTGACGGAGGACTTCCTGCTGCTCTGCGGGGATGTGCTCTTCGACATCGACTTCAGGCGCTTCATCGCATTCCACCGGGAACGGCACGGGGCGCTGGCATCGCTTATGGCGCACCCGAACGCGCATCCCTACGACAGCTCCCTCCTCGTGACGGAGCTGCTGCCGCCCGCACCCGGCGCCGTCCCGCAAGACAGCCACCGGGTCGTCCGCTGGCTGAACAAGGAGGACGAGCGGCTCTGGTACAAGAACCGCGTGAATGCCGGCATAGAAATTATCTCGCCGCAGCTGCTGCATCTGGCACGGCAGCGCTTTGTGCCGCGCCACCCCGAAACGCCGGACAAGGTAGACCTTGACAGGGACGTGCTGAAGCCCGCTATCGCTGACGGCGGCATCTACGCATACGACACGAGCGAATACATCAAGGACATGGGGACTCCCGACCGCTACCGCGCGGCGGAGGCTGATATCCGCCACGGTATCGTGGCAGCACGGAACCTGTCCCGTAAGCAGCGCGCGTTTTTTATGGACAGGGACGGGACGATAAACCGGGACGCGGGCTTCCTCACGGATATCGGCAAGCTGGAGCTGCTGCCGGGCGCCGCGAGCGCAATCAGGAAAATCAACGACGCCGGGCTGCTTGCCATCGTCGTGACGAACCAGACGGTCATCGCGCGCGGAGAGGCAAGCTTCGGGCAGCTGCAGGAAATCCACAACAAGCTGGAGACGCTGCTCGGCCGCGAGGGCGCCTATCTGGACGCAATCTACTACTGCCCGCACCACCCGGACAAAGGCTTTGCCGGGGAGCGGGCGGAATACAAGACGGTCTGTTCCTGCCGCAAGCCGGCGCCGGGACTCCTCCTGCAGGCGGCGCGGGACTTCAACATAGACCTTGCAGCCTCATATATGGCGGGCGACATGGAGAGGGACGTACAGGCCGGGCAGAATGCAGGATGCAGGCGGAGCGCGCTCATCAGCGGCACCTATCCGCTGGAGGCATTCGCCGATGATTGTCTGGCGGAAGGAGAGACAGCATGAAAGTCGCAATCGTGCACGACTGGCTCGTGAGCTACGGCGGGGCAGAGACATTCGTGGAGCTATGGCTCCGCATGTATCCCGGCGCGGACATCTACACGCTTGTCTACGACAGGAAGAAGCTCGCGGGGCATTTTGAGGGAGTCAGCATCCATACCTCCCGGCTGCAGCGGCTGCCCTTCGCGACAAAGCTCCACACAAAGCTCCTCCGCTTCATGCCGAAGGCCTTCGAGTCATTCGATTTCTCCGGCTACGACCTCGTGCTGTGCAGCTCGTCCTGCTGCGCAAAGGGCGTCATAGTGCCGCCGCACATTCCCCAGATTGCCTATATCCATACGCCCATGCGCTACGCTTGGGATCTCTTCTTTGACTACCGCAAGCGGAGCGGACGGCTGACACGCTTTTTCATGGACCGCTGGATGCCTGCCATCCGCCAGTGGGACTATATCTCCAGCCAGCGCCCGGACACGCTCGTAGCGAACTCCAAGTACATCGCCCGCCGTATCAAGAAATTCTGGAACCGGGAGGCGCAGGTCATCTATTCGCCGCTGAACACACGGCGCTTCTATCCCGCAAAAGATTCCCGGAGAGAAGACTTCTATGTCGCGTTCTCGCGGCTTGTCCCGTACAAGCGCATAGACCTTGCGATTTCTGCCATAAAGGGAAGCGGAAGGAAACTCGTCGTCATCGGAGGAGGGCCGGAAGAAAAAAAGCTCCGCGCCCTTGCCGCAGGCGACGCGAACATCAGCTTTGCGGGGCGCGCAGACGACGATACCCTCAGGGCATACCTGCAGAGCTGCCGGGCGCTCATTTTCTGTGCCGAGGAAGACTTTGGTCTTGCCCCGCTGGAAGCGCAGGCATGCGGCAGCCCCGTCATCGCATTCGGGCGCGGCGGTGCTACGGAAACCGTCATAGACGGGCAGACCGGCGTATTCTTTGCCGCACAGGAGACGGCATCCGTGCAGGAGGCAATCCGCCGCTTTGAGGAGCTGGAGAGGGCGGGAGCATTCAGCGCGGTCGCGATTGCCGCCCACGCGCAAAGCTTCTCTGAGGAACGGTTCCGCACGGAATTCAGCGCGGCGGTAGAGCGTACCCGCAAGGAGATTGCGTTGTGAGTACAACGGGTGCCGAGAGCGCAAGGCCTGCCGCGGGCACCGCACGCATCGCCGTTGACTGCCGCATGAGCGGCAAAAGCGGCATCGGCGCGTTCATCGACGGCATCCTCCCCTTCTTTATCCGCAGCGGGAACGAGCTGCTCCTGCTGCTCCCGCCGGAAGGACTGCACGGCAGCTCCCTCAGGGAAGCCGCAGACGCCGCCCCAAACGTGCGCACGCTCTGCTGCCCGCAAAAACCGTTCTCCCTGCAGGAGCTGCTCTTTTTTCCCCGCGGCCTTGCCCGCCAGATAAACGCCTGCGACGTCTACTTCAGCCCCTACTGCAATATCCCGGCAGGTATCCGCATCCCCGTCTACAGCACCATCCACGACATCGTCTTTCTGGACATGCCGGAGCTTGCGGGCCGGGCAGGAACCTTTGTGCGGGCGATGTTCTACCGCTACGCAATCTACCGCTCAAAGGAGCTCTTTACCGTATCTGAATTCAGCCGCGGGCGCATCAGGGAAAAGCTCCGCTGCAAGAAAACGGTGCACGTGGTCTACAGCGCGCTCCCGGAAAGCATCTCCAGCCCCGTGACGCAGCGCCCGCCCAAGACGGACACCGTCATTTTCATCGGCAACATAAAGAAGCACAAGGGGCTCGCGCTCCTGCTGCAGGCTTTCGGGGAATTCCGCAAGGGCTTTCCCAGCGGCGCACACCGCCCGCAGCTCGTCATCGTGGGCTCGCAGGAGCATTTCCGCACAAAAGACAGCGCGGCACAAGCCCTGCTGCAGAACGCTGAGGAGGAAGGCATCACGTTCACCGGGCACATCGGCGACGCCGAGCTGAAAACGCTGCTCATGCAGGCGCGGGTGCTGGCGCAGCCGTCACTCTACGAAGGCTTCGGTCTGCCCCCGCTCCAGGCGCTCTGCTGCGGCACGAACGCAGTCATCTCGGATATTCCTGTTTTTAAGGAAATTTACAGTGGATTTCCCGTCACCTTCTTTAGCGCCGGGGACACGGCAGCTCTTGCCCAGAAGCTCCGGGAAGCATGGGAAAACCCTGATCCCCCGCCGCCGTTCCCGCAGAAATACGCGTTCTCCAAGACCGCCTCCCGCATCCTCTCCGTACTCGCCCCGGCCACAAAAGACACGGCCGCCTATTCCCAGTGAGCCAGCCTGCTCATATCGCGGGCACAGCACACGCAGCGCTACCGGGGCGGCAATAGACAAGGCTGGGCATTTTATGCTATACTGGGGAGAACGGTTTTCTCATGGCAGAGCAAGATTTCACCCAGTATTTTTCAGAGCATTTCAGGCACACGACATCATTTTTCTCCGGCATCCTGCTGATGGCAGTGGATGCCATTATGCTCATGCTGTCCATCGGCATCGGATTCTTCATCATAAACGCCATCATCCCGGATCTCATCAATTTCCGCTCCTTCGTGCAGTATGCGATATACCTTCCCCCGATACTGGTCGTGTTCTACGCCGCAAGCCTGTATCCGGGCATCCTTCTGGCGCCGCAGGAAGAAGTGAAGCGCTTTTCGCTGTGCACGTTCTTTGCGTTCATGGGCATCGCCTTCAGCATCAACATGGAGACGCAGGAGCAGGTGAGCCTTACGTTCAACATCGACATGGAGGCAAAGGAGCGGCTGCCGATTGCCGTCGCGCTCATCACGGCATGGCCCTTTGCGACCGTACTGCTGAGCGCCGGACGGGAAGCCGCACGCCACCTCTTCTCAAAAATCTCGCTCTGGGGCGTTCCCGCCGTCATCTATTCCAAAGGCAGGAACGCGGACATCATCGTTGACCGCCTGCGCAAGAACCCCTACTTCGGATACATCCCGGCGCTCATCATCAGGGACACAGAAGTCCTTCCCGATGAGGAATACAACGGCATTCCGGTATTCCAGGCATCGCCCTCGCTCTCAAAGGCAATCCGGGAGCTCAACATAAAAGTCGCCATCCTCTGCGATTACAGCAAGGATATCGAGCAGATTCAGGCGCAGTACCGCTACCTTGTCAGGGTGCCGAAGAACCAGCTTGCCACGAACATCTCGCTGCACATGAGCGATTTCGGAGGAATACTCGGATTCTTCTCCACGAACTATCTGTCCAAAAAGAGCGCGCTCTTCGTCAAGCGGGCCATAGACATCATCCTCTGCCTCTCTACCCTGCCGCTCGCGCTCCTGCTGGCGCTCATAATCGCAATCGGCATCAAGGTCTCTTCCCCCGGGCCGGTATTCTACGCGCACAAGCGGATTGGCAAAAACCGGAAAGAGATAAAATGCTGGAAATTCCGCTCGATGGTCATCGACTCCGACGAGCAGCTCAAGCACATCCTTGCGACCGACCCGGTACGCGCCGCGGAATGGGCAAAAGACCGAAAATTCACGGACGACCCCCGTGTCACAAAGTTCGGCAAGTTCCTGCGAAGGACAAGCCTTGACGAGCTGCCCCAGTTCTGGAACATTTTTATCGGCGAGATGTCTTTTATCGGCCCCCGCCCCGTCACGGAGCCAGAGCTGGCACGCTACGGAAAATACGCCGACTACGTGCTGTCCGTCCAGCCGGGGCTGAGCGGCATGTGGCAGATTTCCGGCAGAAGCGACACCGGCTACGAGGAGCGCATCACGCTGGACACCTACTACATCCAGAACTGGTCGGTGTGGCTCGACATCTGGATTATCATCAAGACCGTATGGGTCGTCCTGCGTGGCAACGGGGCGTACTGATGCCCGCAGGAACGCAGCGCATGCGCACGACTCTCCGCACCACCTTTGCAGCGAGCCTGCTCAGCCTTTGCTGCAGCATCATTCCCGCCGCGGCAGAGCAGTACCGGCTGGAAAGCCTTACCTTCAATTCCCTCGGCAAGACAAAGCCTGCGGCTATCAGAAACGCCCTGCCGCCGGTGGAATACGGGCAGATTTTTGATACGCAGGAAGCATTCGAGGCATACCTCGACAGCATCGTGCAGGCGCTGGAGAACACCCGCCAGCTGGACAAAATCCGCTACAGCTACACGGTTTCCGGCGACGACAGCAGCGGCATACTGAGCGCGGACGCGACATACACGTTCACGGACTCCCATTCTATCGTCATCGTGCCGGCTCCTTCGCTGAATTCAAACAGCGGCACACAACTTAAGCTTGTTTTTAATGATTCGAATTTTATGGGGCTGCTCTCGCCCCTCAGCCTTTCCGTGGGCGCAAAGCTCGGAACAGAGAGCGAGCCTGAGAATTTCTCCAAGGTGACGGCAGGATTTGATTTCACCTATACCTACCCATTCTCGCTCGGAAAGACGAAGAACGAATGGGACAATGCCTTCAGCTTCAGCTGGCTGCTCGACAGCAACGAACCTGAATTCAGCGCCCGGAGCGGCATCACCGTGGGCATTCCGCTGGGAAGGCACGAGCTCGACGTGAAATTCGCACAGCTGGCAGCGCGGAAGAACGAATACGCCCCATATGGCGACCAGCTGTATTTTACGGAGGAAGGCGGAATCTTTCTGCCGCTCACCGTCACGGAGCTGCAGGACGGCACCCCCGTCGTCTATACGCCCTTTGTGTCGGCATCCTACACGTGGGACATAGACGGCATCGACAGCAGGAACCGGGCGCTCGCCGCGACGCCGCAGCTCAGGCTTGGCCACCGGCTTGACCTGCGCAACATACAGTGGAACGGCAACTTCCGCACAGGCTACTCGTTCTCGATGGAGCAGTCCGTCGCCCAGAACCTCAATGCAGACGGCTTCGACGAGATGTTCATACCTTTCACCAGCGCCGAGATAAAGCTGTTCAAGGGATGGAGCCGCGCGGGCATCGGAGGCGCGTTCTACGCCTTTGATTACCTGAGCGGCAACAGCACGGCAAACATCGGCACCCGGCTGCGCGGCATCCTGGACAACCAGGAATTCAGCATGCCCGTCTCCGCTGACGGAAAAAACTACGCGCTCGACACGACGGCCGCCATCACGCTCAACATGGATTTCCCCATCCATATCTTTACGACCCATTTTGCCGAGCACAGCAGCAGCAAGCTGCTCCAGTACCTCGACATTGAGCTGCAAGTCTCTCCCTTCCTTGACATCGGCCTGCTCGCAAACAAAGCGACGGGGCATACCTTTGACCTGAAAGAGGGCTTGTATGCAGGGGGAATCGAATTTCTTATCTTTCCGCAGCAATGGAAAAGCTATACCATCCGCGCCAGCGTGGGCGTGGATGCCAGCAGAGCCCTGCTGGACGGACACTTCGGCTTCGACAGCTCGTGGCGGAATCCCCGCCACAACTATGAGATTTTCATCGGGGTCGGGAATCAGTTCTAGCCTGACCGCAGCCTTTCCGGCGGATGCTAGTGCCTGATGTGGTATTCAGCTTCCTTGCGCCAATAGGGCTCAGGATCGTACTTTGCGAGTATGGAAAAGAGCTCCTGCGAAAACAGAAGCTTGTTCTGCCCTTCCGCTGTCCGCGCAAGCTCGTAGAACATCTCCCAAATCCTGTTCTCATTGCCCCAGACAAGGATGTCGTTGTACTGGGCGGCTTTTGTCAGCAAATCAGGGAAGCTGATGTACGTGTAGTCTATCAGCCGGTCTTTGAGGATATCCTCTATCTTTGTGACCGAAGCAATGCTGCCGAGCGCCACGCACTGGAGCGCTTTTTCCGGCTTGCCGATTTTTGTGTAATACTGCCCCAGCTCCTCCAGCGCGCGGATGGAGATATCATTGCTGCTGCGGTACAAGAGGAAGAATTTCTCGACCGCCGTGGCATTGTTCTGGTTTATCTGCCGCAAGAGCGCGTTCATAAAGCGGGTGTCTTTATACAAATCGTCATCTTTTAATATAAGCTCAAGATTTTTTTCATAGGCCTCCATGTCGTTCTGGTCTTTTGCCAGCTCGGCCATCTCATACAGGATATCGTAGCGCATCGCGGGAATATCGAGGCGGTCGAAATTATTGCAGACCTCATTGAGATACTGCTGCGCAAAGCTGTTCTCGCCTTCAAGCCGGTAGATTTTGCCGATTATGAAATCCGCCTCCGGGTACTTATAGTCATCAGCGACCCATTTCTGGAGCTCGGAGAAGCGTCCATGGAAGAAATCCTTGCCACGGAGCTCAACATGCTTGTTGATGATGGCGACGGCATCGTTATACTCTTTCTCTTTCAGGACAGGCAGCAAATCGTCGATATAGTCGCCGCTCTTGCGCACGCGGGCATTTTTCTGCGTCTGGTCGAGCACATAGACCTCCCAGGCTGAAATATCCTTCCGCTGCCGCTTGGCATTCTCCGCATAACGCAGCGCATCCCCAAAATCGCCGGATTCATAAGCATTCTGCGCTTCCTTCAGGGTAAGCCAGTAGTCAAAATCCAAGGGCTTATGCACGGAGCTTATCTTCTGCGCATGCACGGCGCCGAGCGAGGAACATATAAAAGCTATGCAAAAGAATAATCTATACCTGAATTTCGCGTTCATGTCCTAAAGCGTCTCCAATTCTTTCCTGAATTCAGTATCGGCATCTTCGGCGTCAATTGTTCGTATTATTTTTCCTTTTTTGAAAAGAATAACCTTGCCTCCGCCACCTGCGATACCGAGATCCGCATGCTTTCCCTCTCCGGGTCCATTAACAATACACCCCATGACGGCGATGGTTACATCCTTTCTGAGCGCGTACAGCTCATGCTGCCAGCGCTCCATGAAGGCATGCACGTCGAATCCCAGCCGCCCGCAGCGGGGGCAGCTTACGAGCGTGATGCCGCCGGAACGCAGGCCGCACTCATGCAGGATTTCCCGCCCGGCAATGACCTCGTTTTCGGGCGTGGAAGAAAGGCTCACCCGGATAGTGGAGCCTATGCCCTCCTTCAGGAGCGTGCTGAAGGCCAGCGTCGACTTGACGACGCCCGCTATCAGCGGACCTGCCTCCGTAACGCCGATGTGCAGGGGAATATCGGACTGCCGGGCAAAGCGCTCGTTCGCCTCCACAGTCTCCTGCACCGAGGATGCCTTCATACTGACCACGACGTCGCGGAAATGCAGGCCGTCAAGCACGGCAGCCTCCCGGATGGCAGCATCGCCCAGCGCCGCTGCGCGGGAAAGCTGCCCCTGCTCAACCTGCTCCTCAAGGTCTTTGGGCAGGCTCCCGCTGTTCACCCCGATACGGATAGCGCTTCCTCTGGCACGGCATGCATCCACAACAGCCTTCACACGCTCCGGGCTGCCGATGTTGCCGGGGTTTATCCTGATGACGGAGACAGGTCCCTCAAGGCAGGCCAGCGCAAGGCGATAGTCAAAATGGATATCGGCTACAAGCGGCATATCCGTATGGGCAGCGATAAGGCAGAGTGCGCGGGCGCTCTCCATGTCGGGAACGGCAAAACGGATGATGTCGCAGCCAAGCGAGCGCAGGGTCTGTATGCGCGCAAGGATTTCCTGCAGCCGGGAGCCTTCCCCGGTCACGTCGGCAATGCTTTCCTTCCACATCGTCTGCACGCTTATCGGTGCATCGCCGCCTATCGTCACGGCGCGGATACCGTCTTTCCCGCCGATTGTCATGCTCCTTGGAGATGTAAACATACGAGCTTCCTTTAAAATAAAAATTGCAACCTATTGTAGCAGAAAGCACAACAGGCTGCAATGAACAGCGCTATCCGGCTGACGGGCAGGCATGCGCGACCGCAGTGCGCGGGCGGAACCGGCTCAGACCGGATATTCCTTGGAGCTGTCCGGAACCCCATAGGATTCCAAACCAGCAACCTTAAAGAAGCGCATCTTTGCAAGGCTTCAGCCTGAAAAAATGCACGGCCTGTCCGGAAGCCCATTGCTTTCCGAGCAGGCCTCTTCATTATGCCGCAATCATACCAAAAACCATGCTGAACAGAGCGATGGTTTCGCACAGACCGACGACCATGATATAGTTCGTGAAGCCTTTACCAGTCTCGGCAAGCGCATCAGAACCGGCAGCACCGGCACGTCCCTGCGCGATAGCAGACATACACATTGAAAGTCCGCAGGCAAATCCAAGACCAAGCAGGAACATCTGCGTGGCAGGGTCAGCACCCACAGCCTTACCCTTCATCGTGTTCATCAGAAGGTAGCCATAAATCGTCTGGGTAAGCGGGGCACCGGCAAAGACGACCAGCAGGAACGGAGCAGGCTTGTTATTCAGGTAGCATCTCTTCCACGCCCCGATAGCGCCCTGCCCGGCGATTCCAATACCCATCGCACTGCCCATAGCGGCAATACCCATGACAACACCTGCACCAATCATACCCCAATTCATACATTACTCCTTAACCTTCTGGGCACCAGCCCTTCAGTTTATATTTCAATAAAATTTAAAGATGGAAAAAAACTCCATCATGAAACCGATTCAAAAATCCCTGTCCGCCCGCGCAAGGCACAGGCAGGAGGATTCCCAAGGGAAGCCCCGGAAAGCACCAGCTTCTAGAGCAGCCCCTGTTATCAGAGCAGACCGGCAGCAAAAGCTTCCGGACAGCCCAGTCATTCGCCAAACGGACGATAGCGGACACCGCTCCACGTCATGCCCAGATGCGTAGAGAATTCCAACGTATTCAGGCGGACGCCGTGGACGATGACAGACAGCACGTTCAGCATCATGTTCAGCCCGTGGCCAAAGACCAGCAGTATGACACCGAAGATGAAAAGCATAAACTTTCCGAGCATCGGTCCCGCCATCGTATTGACGGTATTGCTGATTGCCGCACCGGCAAGCGCAACAGCCCACAGGCGGATATACGACACAATGTCGCTGAACACGTTCACCACGCCGAGGATAACGCTGATGATGTTCTTGCAGCTCTCAAGCACGGACTTGCCGATGCTGCCCTCGTAATTGGCAAAGACGAAATTCAGCACAAAACCGACACCGAGCGTCGCGATGGCGACAAACGGCAGCGGCAGCCATCCGACCCCAAAGAAATAGAGCGTCTCCGGCGTAATGCCGAGCGGGTATTTCACAGAGTCAACGACCATGTCCAGCACGACGTAGAACATTCCCCAGAGCTCCAGCAGCGAGCCGAAGTCCCCGAAGAACTTAAGCGTCTTGCGGTACTTCACCATATTCTTGATATGGGCTATACTCAGCTGCGCAAGCGCAAGGATAAAGCATAGTATCTGCTGGTTCGTCGTGGCCTTATCGCCGATTTTTGCCGGCGACACAGGCCTGAAGGAAATAGCGCGGAGCGTTTCCGGCAGTTTCCCGGTATCTATGCCAAACCAAGAGCAGGTACAGACACCCCATGCCATCGTACACAGACCGAGCAGGCTTATCAGCACGCTCAGCGGCGACGCCTTCTTTGCCTTTATCATCATGCCGACGCCGAGCAGCGCGATGAGCGCCCCGTAACCGGCATCGCCGAATATCATGGCAAAGAAGATACAGAAGAACAGCAGGAACCAGCCGGAGATGTCATACTCCAGATAGCCCGGAGTGACATCAAGGAAGTCCATGAGCGGATATATCAGGCTCACGAGCTTGTTGTTATGCAGCTTGGTCGGTACGGGGTCGTCCTCGGCGGGATCGGCCACCGCATACGCCCACGCGTGCTCCTCACAGGCACTCTTAAAGCCGTCGAGCAAGTCCACCGGCACATAGCCAGAAAGCCATGCCAGCCGTACGGCGCCATCCTGCCCGTCCTCCTCATCAGCGTCTTCCTCACGCCCCATGCCGCTGTATACCGTCTCAAATTCAATGTCGGTAGCAAGCAGCTTGCGGTACGAGGCGAGCGAGGCAGCGTATTTCTTGCTGTCCAGCAGCTCCCCGTCAATACGGGATATCTCCCGCTGCGCATTCTCAATGTTATTCTGGATGTCCCCGGTGGACAGCTCCGGCATCGGGACTGCGTATGCCTCAGGAGGAAGCTCTGCGGGGCGCTCGGTCAGCTCCACGTCGGAGAGCAGGAGGAAGCGCACCGTCTTTGCCTCGGCATTCACCTTGATGGTACGCACATCATCTCCGATAAGCGCGTACTTATCTTCCGGAATCTCATACATATAGAGGAAGATTCCGCTTTCCGCAAGCGCGGCAAAATCCGCCGGATTGACGGCTCCCCACTTGCTGAAGCGTTCCAGTTCCTGCGTTCCCTGAGAAATCGCGTCGAACAGCGACTTCTTGCGGTCGTTCAGAGAGACAATTTTTTCCGCCATCTCACGGGAGGCATCCTTGTCAAGCGATACCTGCAAGGGCTGCTGCTTTTTGGGCAGCTTAATCTCATCCTGTATAGCGATGGCCTTGTCGGTCACAGCGGCAGCATCTTTATAGGAAGCAAGCACAGCCCCCTTCCCTTCCACCGCCTCCAGATGCACCACGCCGAGCCGGCGCAGCTGCTTGAGCGATTCCTTACGGCTTTCGTCCAGAACAACAAGGGAAACTTTCTTCATCGGAACTATCATTCGCCAGCCTCCTTGTCATTTACCTTCTGCAGCTTCTTCTTGGAGATTTTGCTGCGCACGACGGCGGCAACCTGCTCGTCTCCAAGGAAGATGCCTATCTTCTTGATATTCGCCTTGGTCTCAGGAATCTTGACCTTCTCAAAAAGGTTCACGCGCTGCGTCGTCGTACGCAGCTCCTGAGAAAGGAGACGCACCTGCTCGTCAAGAACCTCCGCCTGCAAATCAAGCTCCAGCGCCTTTTCCATGCGGTCTGCAGCCATATCAATCCACAAAGGCGTCGAATACAGGTCGTAATCGCCCCTGCCAAAATCGGCACCCTCGTAAATCGGTATCTTCACACCGGCTATATTGCCCCAGCCCTTCCTGATGTTCTTTACGGTCACCATACCGGGCTTGAAGGCATCTTTTTCACCGAAGACGGAAATCCATTTCTCAAAGTCTTCCTCCAGGAGCTTTTTTTCCTGCCGGACAGCCTTTGCTTTCTCGTCTATTGTGCGGATTTCAGACTGCAGCTGCTGTTTTTTGAGCGTAAGCGTCGGAAGGTAGCGCCGGTACATTTTAAGCGCGTCCTTCTGGGTCTTCTGCTCGTTTTTAGTCAGCTTAATCTTTGCCATTCAATTCTCCGTCAGTCTTTCGGCCAGAACTGCTCGATCAACTCGGTCTTCAGACCGGTCTCTTTCTTGTCAAAGCACTGCGCAAGAATCTTCCAGCCTGCATCCAGCGCTTCCTCAAGCGGAATGTTCACGCTCAGATCCATCATGCGGGATTCAAAGAGCTGCCCGTATTTCAGCAGCTTCTCGTCCCATGCGGACATGGTGAAACCCATGGATTTTTTCTCAAGCGTGTCCTTGTACTGGGCATACAGACGAATCATGGCGTCCATAAGGGAACGATGATCCTTGCGCGTCTTTGAGTTCACCTGCTGCTTCAGACGGGACAGGGAGCCGAACGGCTCGATGTGGCCGCCCTTCAGGTAGAACTGCCCCTCCGTGATGTATCCGGTGTTATCAGGAACCGGATGGGTAACATCGTCGCCGGGCATCGTCGTAACGGCAAGAATGGTGACGGAGCCCTGATCGGAGAAGTCAACGGCTTTCTCATAGCGGCTGGCAAGCTGGGAGTACAAATCGCCCGGATAGCCGCGGTTTGAAGGAACCTGCTCCTGAGTGATGGCGATTTCCTTCATGGAGTCGGCAAAGTTCGTCATGTCGGTCAGCAGGACAAGCACGTCCTTACCCTGCAGGGCGAACTGCTCGGCAACCGCAAGCGAAAGATCCGGAATCTTCATACACTCAACCGTCGGGTCAGCAGCGGTATGGATGAACATGACGGTTCTGCTGAGAGCGCCGCCTTCCTCCAGCGTCTTCTTGAAGTAGAGGTAGTCGTCGTATTTAAGACCCATACCGCCAAGGACGATGACATCCGCCTGCGCCTGCATAGCAATGCGCGCGAGCAGCTGGTTGTAAGGCTCGCCAGAAATGGAGAAGATAGGAATTTTCTGGCTGACGACGAGCGTGTTGAACACGTCAATCATCGGGATGTTCGTGCGCAGCATACGGTTCGGCAGAATACGCTTTGACGGGTTCACGGACGGACCGCCAATCTGCACGAGGTTCTCGGCAAGCGCAGGCCCGTGGTCGCGCGGCTCCGCGGAACCGTCAAAAATACGCCCCAGCAGGTTGTCGCTGAAGGAGACGCGCATGTCGTGCCCCAAAAAGCGTATCTGGTCGTTCGTAGCGACGCCACGACCACCGGCAAAGACCTGCAGGGAGACAAGCTCGCCGTCTATCTTGTTTACCTCCGCGAGGGATTTGCCAAAGCGGGTCTCAATCTCGGCAAGCTCGTTCAGCTTGACGCCCTTTGCCTTAACGGTGATAACGCTGCCGTTAATGCTTTCTATCTTACTGTAAACTTTGTTCATCACTCACCGTCCTTAAGCAAGGCTTTTACTTCGTCAGATACCTGAGCACCTTTTTCCGCGAGCGTCTTGTCGATAGCCTTCTCTGCTTCCTTGAACTCAGGGGTCTGGAAGCCCTTGTAGTTCATGTCGATGAAGTTCTGGCGCAAGGTGTTAAAGAAGTCGCGGGCCTCCGCCTTCTCCTGAACGGTAAAGGTGGAACCAAGGATTTCGATAATCTTCTTAAAGACATACTGCTGGCGCTCGACATTGGAGGCACCCTCAATCTCGTCAAAGCTGTCCTGCTGCATGTACACGGCATCAAGGAATTCGCTCTTGAGGTAGATAATAAAGTCATCAAGCGACGTGCCTTCCTCACCGACAACCTTCATCATCGAATTCACTTCCGCGCCATGCTTGTAGAGCGTACGGGCATAGTCAACCAGATCCTTGCGGATGATAGACTGGTACTTGGACCATGAATCCAGCGGGTCGATAGACGGATAGCGGCGGGCATCGGAACGCTCGCGGGACAAGCCGTGGAAGGCGCCGACGACTTTGAGCGTCGCCTGAGTCACCGGCTCCTCAAAGTTGCCGCCTGCCGGAGAAACCGTACCGCCGATTGTGACGGAGCCAGTCTCGCCGGAGCGAAGGCGGACGATACCTGCGCGTTCGTAGAACGACGCAATCGTAGACTCAAGGTATGCAGGGAATGCCTCTTCGCCAGGGATTTCCTCAAGGCGGCCGGACATCTCGCGCATTGCCTGTGCCCAGCGCGACGTTGAGTCGGCAAGGAGCAGGACGTGCAGCCCCATCTGGCGGTAATACTCGGCAAGCGTCACGCCCGTATAGACGGAAGCCTCGCGGGATGCGACCGGCATAGATGACGTATTGCAGATGATGATGGTGCGCTCCATGAGCGAACGTCCCGTGCGGGGGTCTTTCAGCTCAGGGAATTCCGTCAGCGTCTCGACGACCTCACCAGCACGCTCGCCGCAGGCCGCGATGATAACGATATCAACGTCCGCATTGCGGGAAGTCGTATGCTGCAGAACGGTCTTTCCGGCACCAAACGGTCCGGGGATACAATAGGTACCACCCTTTGCGACGGGGAAGAAGGTATCGATAAGGCGGACTTTTGTCAGCATCGGCTCGCTCGGCGCAAGCCGCTCCGCATAGCAGTTCACGGCGCGCTTGACCGGCCATTTGAAGCTCATGCAGATATCATGGCTCTTGCCCTTCTCGTCAACGAGCGTCGCGATGGTATCATGAATCTTATAGGAACCAGCCTTCGCAATCTTCTTTACCGTATACGTGCCGAGGAAACCATAAGGAACCTGAACCTTGTGCGAGAACGGACCTTCCGGGACAGTACCCACGCTGTCACCGGCAAGCACCTTGTCGCCTTCCGCCGCAGTCGGCGTAAAGTCCCATTCCTTCTCCTCGTTCAGGGCAGGCAGGTACACGCCGCGCTCAAGGAAGTAGCCGGAATGCTCCGCAAGCAGCGGAAGCGGGTTCTGCAAACCGTCATAGACCTGACCGAGCAGACCAGGCCCGACCTCTACGCTCAGCAGGTCGCCGGAAAATTCAACGGAGCAGTCCGTCGAAATGCCATTCGTCATCTCGTAAATCTGCATCTGCGCAGTATTTCCTCTGATACGAATGACCTCGCCTTTGAGTTTTTGATCACCGACTTTAACGTAGCCTACCTCGTTAAGGGAGACCTTACCGTCAAACTCGACGGAAACCATGTTTCCGTTGACAGCAACTACTTTGCCTTTTGTTTCAGTCATTTATTTTCTCCAAGAATCTCATCATATATTTTGTGGTAAGAAGCCAGACCTTCATCCCTGCTGAATTTCTTCATGCGCTCGGCAAGCATCAGGTGGAGACCATAGTTGTATACGGCATCTACGGAGAAATTGTCGAGCGGGGCAAGCCGGTCAAGCACGCTCACGCGGTACTCGTTCAGGAACTGCTCCGCGCTCAGCGGGCTGTCCATACCAGTCGCGGTGCGGGCAACCTGCACAACCTCGCCGTCCGTCGTAGCCGGAATATCTTTGGCTTCTTTCTTCATCTTAAGGGCACGCAGCTGCGCAAGCGCAAAACGAAGGCTGCGCTCCTTGGCATACCAGGCGTCAAGGAATTCTGAGCCTGTCGGATGAGCCTCAAGCGGTGGTTCAAGGGAAAGCGAAGCGGCCACTGCGGCGTCTTTCGCGGACATGAAGCGTTGGCACAAGTCCTTGAAATACTCCGTCGTGATGGGGAGCTTGGCATTGCTCTCGTCAACCGCCTTGAACGCAGGAAGCTGAGCCACCAGATAATAGAAATGTTCCACTATTTTCTTCCTTTTGTCTTAGAAGCGGCGGAAACCTTCTTCTCCACTGCCTTTTTTGCCTCGGAGACCTTCTTCTCCACGGTCTTCCTTACAGAAGAAGCCCGCTTGGAAACAGCGGATTCGGCCTTCTCGATGGAATCGGCGACAGCCTCCTTGATGACCTGCACAGCCTCGTCGGTGTTCACCGGCGCCGGGCTCCCGGCGGGAATGCCCTGAGCGGCATTCTTCATCAGCTCGGTTGTCTTAGGGTTCAGGTATGCGCTAAACAGACCGGCAACTTCCTCTGCGCTGAAATCATAGAAGGCGTTACCGTTCTTTGAGCCAATCCGGAAGCCGGAAGAAAGGGATGCGTCGCTCTTAATCTCAAGTCCCTTGGAAATCTGTGACTTGAGGGCTGTGGCAAACGTGCTCTGCAATGCCTTGAGATCCTTCGCAGAGAGGAGCACGGACAAATCTTTCGCCTCGGTATTTGCCGCCCACGCCTTTACGGTCTCCGGGATAAGCTTCTTGAGCAGATCCTTGTCGTAGGCAGCCTCAGTCTGCTCCGCAATGATAGAAGACAACTCTTTATTGATACCGTCGCGGAAAGAGATAATCAAATTGCGGCCAGCCTGGGTTATGGCCTCCTCGCTTGCCTTTTCCATGCGGGCAGTCTCTGCCTTTGCATTCTTGATAATGGCATCGGCCTTCTCCTCCGCCTCTTTTACGATGGAGGCGGCTTTCTGTTCAGCCTCGGCAATAATGTTCTGGGCAGAAGCCGTCGCGCTGGCCACACCGTCTTTTCTAATCTTGTCGATTAGTTCTTGTAACTGGACATCCATTATGACCTCTCTTTTCATAAAAAATATACTGCATGTAGACAAACTCTTTCCGGAAGCACATTTCCGGAAGCACCAGAGCTGTCTCTACCATAATAAACCGAAATCAATCAAAAATAAAGCAGAATATGCAAAATTTAACTGAAATTTATTAAAAATTCTTCCGAAAAAGGCTCCTGCACCATGCGGAAGCCCCTTCCCTTAGAATTTGAACGCATACTGCGTAATCTGGTGGTACGGCTTGTCCGGGCGCAGGATTGCCGACGGGAAGTCAGCCTTGTTCGGGGCATCGGGGAAGTCCTCCGTCTCAAGGCAGAGCCCTCCGTGCGTACGGTATACGACGCCGTCCTTGCCGGATATGCCCTCGATATAGTTGCCCGTGTAGAACTGCACGCCGGGCAAGGTCGTACGGACAAGCATCTTGCGCCCGCTCTTGGGATCCTCAAGCTCTGCGACAGGCCGGAGCGAGCCGTCCGGCACATAGCCATCCACGCAGTAGCAGTGATCGTAGCCGACGCCAACCTTGCCCAGATCTTCCCCGATAAGGCGGGAACGGGTAAAGTCAAAGGGGGTGCCCGAAACCTCGTTCAGCACGCCGGTAGGGATAAGCTTGTCATCCACGGCGACATAGCGGGAACAGCTGAGCTGAATCTTCTGGTCGGCGACAGAGCCGCCGTTATGCCCCTTGAGGTTGAAGTAGGCATGGTTCGTCAGGTTGATAGGGGTCGGCCGGTCGGACACCGCATTGTAGGAAAGCGTCAGCACGTTATCCTCGTTGAGCGTGTAGGTGACGGTCGCCTTTACGGTGCCGGGAAAGCCCTGCTCTCCGTCCGGGCTCTTGCGCGAGAACTGGATACCGGTGCCGTGCTCAGTCTTGATGCGCTTTGCCTTCCATACCTTCTTCTCCCAACGGTCAAAGCCGCCGTGCAGGGTGTTCAGCCCGTTGTCGTTCTTGTCAAGCTCGTACTTGACGCCCTCCAGCACAAAGGTGGCGCCGCCAATCCTGTTGGCAAAGCGTCCGACCAAGGCGCCGAAGCTGCAGGTATCGCGGACAACGCCATCAAGCGTAGAGAAACCGAGCAGGACGTCAACCATCCGGCTCTTTCTGGCGGGCACCAGAATGCTTGTAAGCGTGCAGCCATAATCCGTCATGGAGACGCTCATTTTTCCGTTGGAAACCGTATACAGGTGGACTTTTGTACCGTCTGCCAAAAGCCCGAACCGACTCTTCTTTATTTTCATTCCAGCCATATACGTACTATTATAGCCTGTTTCCTTGAAATTTCAAGGGCGTTCTTTCCGTTCCGCGGCGCTTTTCGGGATAGCGCGGGCTCAGAGCAGCTCCAGCGTCACCTCGACTTCCTGCGGGCTCCTCCCCAGCTCGGCGGCGATTTCCTCGGCAGTCATCCCCAGCGCGGAGAGCTCCTTTACCTGCTGCTTGTAGTCCTTTCTGGGGCGCAGGGGCGCCGCAGAGACGATGATTTGCGGAGCTTGGGGCTGGCGGGGCGCTGCGGCGGCATTCTGGGATTCGGCGGGGGCGGCAGGCTCCGGGGGCACGGGGGGATGCTCCTGCGGCGGCAAGGGCTGCCCTGCCTCGCGCATAACGGCGGGCTGCTGCGGAGCAGCCTCCGCATCCGGCATGCTCCCCACCGCAATCGAATCGCCATCGACGTTCTCCGTGCGGATTGCGGCGGAAAAGCGCGTTCCCTGCAGCTGCTCGTGGCGGTAGACGCTGGCCGGCGAGCCCGCCTGCACCGAGGCACGGAGCTGCTTCGCCTGCTGCTGCCCAGCGGCATCCAGCTCCGCCCGGAACGCAAAGGCTTTCTCGGTCTTGTCAAGCTCGCCCTTCAGGAACATGATGTGCTTGTCGGCTTTTTCCAGCTCGGCCTTCAGCTCCTCCACGCGGCGGGCGGTCTCTGCGCTGACGGCCATCAGGCGCTCCTCCCCGTCCTTGACGAGGCTCCGGTTGCGGTCGGTGACCGCATCGATGCTTTTCACCACATCATTTGCGGTCGCCACAATCTTGCGCACGAGGTTTTCCGTGGAGAACATCTTCTTGATACGGGAAAAGAGCACAATCCACAGGATAATATTGACAATGTATAACAGAACGATGAATGTAAGGGCCATAAAAATGTCCTGACTCACAGAGATGAGCAAGCTCCAAAAGCAACGGGCTTCTGAAACCAGCCGGATGCTCAACCGATGATATCAATCCGGTTCCCCAGGCAGGGATCCGTAAATTCCTGCGGGGAAGGAGGGAGCTCCTGCGCCTCCGTATCATCACGACGCTTTTTTTTCTTGCCCTGCCCCTGCGGCCCGGAGCCGGCGCCGCCTTCCTGCAGGTCATTCTTTATAGTGTTGGAGCCGACTTCCTGCTTCGCAGCCTCCTGCACCGTCTTGGAACGCTGCAGGTTCTGCTCGGCAGTACGGTCGCGCCCCTGCTGGTTCGCGGACTGGACAAGCTGGTTCTGGGAGGCATTGAATTTTGCCACGTTGTCCATCTGGGAATAGACAACAGACAAATCAATTGGTTGAATAGCCATCCGGAGCTCCTACATCGCTCGTGACCTGAGACTGGTCATACTTGCCGCGGCGCACAAAACCGTTCTCAAAGTAGAACGAGACGGCCTTGCAGTCGTTCTTGACCTCGTCTTTTTCGTCACGCACAAAAATCTTTGTTCCGGCGTACACAGAGCCGCTCGCATTCACACGACCAACAATACGCAGCTCGTGCAGGTGCTGCTGTATCTGCGTGATTTCCTCGGTCATCTTGTTGCTGCGCTCGACGATATCGGCCTTCTGCTCCTTGAACTTCATGAGCGCCTCCTCCTTCTCCTTGGGGATGGAGCGGCGGATTTCCTTCTGGTTCTCAAGAGTCGCGATGTTCAGATCTATCTCATCAAGCTCCTTCGCAAGGCCGGACTGCATCTCCTGCAGCTCGACAAGGCGCTGCTTGGCCTTGGGATCGTAGCCGACCTCAAGGATAGTCTCCGTACCGCCTGCGGGAGAACCGATATTCTTTGCTGAAATCTCCTCTGTCGCAAAGAGGTGTCCGCCGATAATCTGCGCACGTTTGCCCTTCAGCAGGATTTTCTTCATGGCGGTGACGTTCGCGTTCATGATGTTGTCGTTGACGACGACATATTCCCCGGCCTCAACCGTCGTGTTCTGGATAAAGCGAGCCCATACGGACTTGGAGGTTTTTATGACGCCCTCATCACGCCCCATGACACCCTGCGAGATGATGATGTCGCCCTCGGCCTCTATCTTGCAGTTGCCGACCGTACCGTAAATCTCCACATTGCCGTCGGCCTTGATGTCGTAACCGTCCTCCACGTTGCCTTTGACGATAACCGTACCCATAAAGGTGATGTTCCCGGTCTTGATGTTGACGCCCGGAACCTCGTAGATTTCCTCGACGGTAACCTTATTGCCCACAAGCATGACCTGCCCGTTTTTCTCGGCGATGATGGTGCGTCCGTCCGTATCGAACTTGACGTTCGCGCCCAGCTGCACCTGAATGTCCTTGCCGTTCTTCGCCTCAAGGTAACGGCCGGTGACGGTTTTGCCGCCTTTGCCGCGCTCCGCAAGCTGTTTCTGCGCGAGGCGCTGCCCGGCAACGACGTTCTGGATAAGGTTAAGCTCCTTGAAGTTGACCTGCCCGTTCTGGGTCTCCTTGAGGCGCAGCTTTGTGCTGTCAGTCTCAAAATCATAGGCGACATACGCATCGTGCCCGTCAACGGGCTTGATTGCCTCCGCCACCACAAAGGGCGCGTTGTAGACGGGGCTGTCGATGAATTCCTGGATTTTCTCCGCACTGACACCGGCCACGACGCCCTGTGTCTGCAGCGACTGACGGATAGCGGACTCGGAAATCTCGGAGCCGCCTTCGCCCGGCGGGGTTACCGTGATAGTAGCCTGCATCTCGTCCTTCGCGATATCCACGGCGAACGTCGCATCCGCGCCGGGAACGTGGCGGTACTTGCCGACGATGCAGTAATCGTTCGCGGTACCTTCCTTGCAGGATTTTTTGACAAGGTTCTCGTCAAGCTCCAGCGTATCGCCGCGCTTGGCGGCAGAGAGCACCTCTCCTTGGGAAACCGGCTTACCCTTGCCGACCGGCAGGACGACCTTGAGCCAAATCTCGTCGTTGAAGCGGTGCAGATAGAACATACCGTCCGTATCGACAATCTTGACTTCCTGCGCGACCTGGGCGTTCGCAAGGATTTCCTGCTGCTGCTTCTCCAGCTTCTGCTTGACGAGCCTCGGGTTCTCGTAAATACGGAGCTTCCACGGTTTTTTCGCAAGCCCCATGACCCCCTGAAAACCGCGCTCCTCAACCTCGTATTCCAAATCTGCGATTTTTGCGTCCAGCTGGACGGAAGCATCCTCAAGGCAGTCTTCTATAGTATCAGCCTGCACGACGACAGAATGAATCGCCTTGTCAACGGTGAGCTTCTTCTCCATCTCTCCGCGGATAATTTCAAGATTTACCACTTGCGCCTCCTTTCGTTCCGGGCTAGAATATGCCCTTCTTGAAGCTGGTGAGCTTTGCCCTCAAGCGGACATTCGCTTTTGAATGCAGCTGGCTGATACGGCTCTCGCTCACATTGAGCACCTGCCCGATTTCCTTGAACGTCAGATCCTCATGATAGTAGAGCACTATCACCATCTTCTCGTTACGCGGAAGCTCGTTTATTGCCTGAATAATCACCTTACGGATTTCCTCGCGCTCGACAATAACGTCGGGGTTCAGGCTGGCAGGAGCCTCGATGTTGTCGCCGATAGACATGTGGTCGCTGTCATCCCCTGAATACCAGACATCGTTGAGCGAAAGAATGCTCGTGCCGCTGATTTTCATGACGGTGGTCTCGTACTCGCTCTCCGTCATGCCCATCGCCTTTGCAATCTCGGCATCGCTCGCCGTGCGGCCAAGACGTGCCTCCAAGTCCACGATAGTATCTTCTATTTCACGGGATTTCTGGCGCACGGAACGGGGAACCCAGTCAAGCTCCCGCAGCTCGTCGAAAATCGCGCCACGGATACGGGTCACCGCATAGGTCTTGAATTTTACATTCTTGTCCGGGTCATATTTATTGATGGCGTCCAAAAGACCAAACTGCCCGAATCCGACAAGGTCATCGAATTCGACGCTTTCCGGCATACCTGTAGAAACCTTGCCCGCGACATACTTCACCAGCGGCATATACTGCCTGATAAATTTATCGCGGATAGCCGGCATCTTTGTCTTTTTAAATTCATGCCAAAGTTCGTCTTCCGTTTTTTCATCTAAGAGCGAATTTCCCATTCTCCCACACCTTTCCATAATAGAGCTGCCCGGAACAAGCATGCCAGGGCAGAAACCTTAAAAATCCGTGCCTCCGCAGTGCTGCAGCCTGAAAAAGCACCAACCTGAGAGGAATCCGACAGGATTCCCGAACAGGCCGCATCTATTTATTCATCCCTTTTCAGAACAGTCTGAATCGCTTTTGCCAAAGTCGCGGTATCGTGATCCGTCGCCTTGTTCGGATCCGCTAAAGGAGAAATGCGGGAAGGAACCGCCCCCCCGCCATTCTCCGCGAATTCAGAATCTTCTATGACATCGGAGCCCATAGAGGACGAGCCTCCACCTCCGTCATCAAATATCCCCAAATCTGGCAGCTCATCAAGCTCGGTTTTTGCCGTAGGAGCCGCAGTCTTCGGGGGCTCAGCGGCAGGGGCAGCAGCCTTCGGAGGCTCGCCGGCGGGAGCAGGAGCCGCCTGAGCCGGGGCAGGAGCCGCGGTCTCTGCAAGGGGCTTGCCCAGCGTCACAGGCCTGAATGTAGCCGGCTCAGGATGAGCCGCTGCCGCCGGGGCAGCCGCAGGAGCTTGCACCGGCTGGGCAGCAGACCCGGCAGCCGGCGATATGCTGTCTATGCGGGCGGAGTTCTCGGCGACGCTTCTCGTATCCCGCTCGGAAAGGACATGCTTATTATTGTTGACCGCAAAGCTGAGCCCAAGCCCGTCCTCCGTCAAATCTGTCTCGCCGATAGTGATATCGACCTTGGAGCCAGACTGCGCGCCTGCGGCCCGCGGGGAATCGGCAATGATATCGCCCGGTTCCCCGTCGCTCAGAAACTTTTCATACATGAACTCGATGGCGACTGCAAGCACCCCAAAGACAAGCGCAAATATCAGTCCGCGGAGCAAAGCCCAGCCGAACGGCGTATGGGCAAAAAGGATGCTTATCAAAAAAGACAAGACAAATCCCACACCTGCCATTACCGCAATATTCTTACTGTTCAGCATGCCAAGTCCTCCGCATTCATAACCATTATACTATGGTACGGCAAAAAACCTTTCAGGTCAAGTTCAACATAGCGTTTCACCGTCTTTTTTTTCCCCCGACAAATTTCTGGAGGAAGGTTGAGACGCCGGCGTTCGAGGACTCGGTCTTTTCCATGCGTCCGACAATGTGCTTCAGGCAGACGGAAGGCTTGGATGTCGGGTTTACGACCATGAACGGCTTCTGCCGGATGACGGATGCCTGTACCACCGGGTCGTCGTAGATAAAGCCGATATAATCGACCTTGTAGTTCAGGAACTGACCCACAATCGTGATGATACGCTCGGAGATGCGTTTGCCCTCGTCCGCAGAATGCACCCTGTTCACCAGCAGCTTCAGGTGCAGCTCCCTGTCCATCAGCTCGGTCGTGATAATCTTGATGATACCGTACGCGTCGGTGATGGCGGTCGGTTCCGGCGTGGTCACGATGTAGACCTCATCCGCAGCCGCAACAAATTTAAGGACGTTTTCAGCAATACCGGCACCGGTATCGATGATGATGATGTCGGCATTCCCCAAGGAGGCAAATTCCTGCGCGAAGGCGTCCAGCTCATCGGAGGACAGGTTTGCCAGCTTGGAGAATCCGTTTGCCCCGGCAATGAATTTTATCCCGAATTCCGTATCGAGGATGATTTCGCTCATTTTTTTCTGGCGGTTGATAACCTGCATAAGGTTGTACTGGGGAACGATGTTGAGCAGAACATTCACGTTCGCCATCCCCATATCGCCATCAATCAAAATCACGCGTTTTCCTAGCTGCGCATAGGCGATGGCCATGTTCACCGCGATGTTCGTCTTGCCAACGCCGCCTTTTCCGCTGCTGATGGCAATAATCCGCGTTTTGTGCTCGCCAGCATCCTTTCCCATAAACGCACGAAGCTCGCTCAGTTGTTCTTCCATATATATCATTCCTCGGTCAAAGTATCGCGCTTAGATTCCTCGTCAGAACCAAATTGCCGTTTTATATGCTCTTCATCCTTTTTAAAACCGTCCAGACGCTGCAAGAAGTACAGGGGAGTCGCCCGCTCCAGATGGTGCAGGATATCCTGCCCCGTCGTCAGCATTGAGATCCGCTTGTTCTTCTCGTAGAGGACGCTCAGGACATTGCCGTACGTCGAAGTCTCATCGCACTTCGTGATTATGATACTCTTAAAATCAAACGGCTCATAGTTGCGGATGATTCTCTCAAGGTCACGGGACTTCGTGCTCGCCGTAATGGCAAGATAGGTCTCCGCATGCATGCCGGGCACATCGAGCACCTCCTGCATCTTCCTGATATGCTCAAAATCATTCGGGCTGTAGCCGCTCGTATCGATGAATATAAAATCAACTTTGGGCGTATTGTAGCGCTTGAACAGGGTCTGCAAATCCTCCTGGCTGTCTGCCTTGTCCACGGAGACCTCAAGGGCGCCGCCGTAATGCTCCAGCTGCTCCTTGGCCGCGACACGCATGCTGTCCGCCACAATCATGTGGATGACGGGGATACGCAGGCGCTCTTTTTTGGCGGAAATCTTTATCTTTGCCGCGAGCTTTGCGATGGTGGAGGTCTTGCCCACGCCGGTAGGTCCCACGATGATGATGACCTGCGGGGACTTCGGCTCAAAATGGGGGGCAATGTGTATGTCACCACCGATCCAGTCCACCACCGTCCGCTGCACGGTATCAAAGTCCTCCAGCGCATCGAGGCTGAATTCCGCCCGGATACGCTCGTTCATCTTGTCGATATAGTACTGAGTGAATTCATTCTGTTTCAAGATTTCATCAATCTTAAGAATAGAAGGATGCTCGCCTTTGGAGGCGCTTTCGCGGGAAAACGAATCCAGCTTCTTGCTTATCTCCTCAATTCGTTTGGACATCTTGGAGACCTCAAGGATATTGGCAATGCTTGTGCTCGCGCGCTCTTTCAGGATTTCGTCGCGATTCTGCATAAAGCTGTCCTGCCCGACGCCAGAGGGAATCGAATTGAGCGGGGCAGCATCGGACGTGCTGAGCCCCGGCGGGAACGGGGCACCCATATTCATGCGCATGGCAGGCTGCGCTCCCGCCCCCCCCTGAGACGGATAGGGCTGCATCCGCGGGGAAGAAAGCTTGGCGCTGCCCTGCCCCTTCAGATAGTAGGTCGCCTGCACAACGAGTTTCTGCCGCAGACCGAACAAAGAGGTCTTGGGGATGGTATGGTAATCGGAGATGGTATACTCCGTACCGTACATGGCGAAGAGTTTCTTCTTGCATTCTTCAAGGGAAGCACCCTCTATCTCCAGCTGGGGAACTGGCGGGGTGGAACGGGCGTCACTGTACATCGATATCTCCTAAGGTCTCAATCTTGATTTCAGGCCCGGCAGCCATGACCTCGCCGATTGAAATGACGACCAGACCGGGCAGCTCGCGCTCGGTAGATGACTTTACCAGCTGGCGGACCTCGTCCGCACAGAGAACGATAGGCAGGTAATTTCTGTCGCGGACGGCCGCAATGGCCGCGCTCATCTGCTCGATGTACTTTCTGCCGTCAACCGGGTCAAAGGCGACAAAGGGCTTCTGTCCCGGCTGCTCCGCCTTATGCTCCAGCATTTTCTCCGAGAGCGACTGCGACAAGCGCAGCACATGCAGGATTTTGTCGTCGTCCGCATACTGCAGGCAAATCTGCGCGCCGAGCGCCTGACGGACTTTCTCGGTAAGCAGGTAGGGATCCTTTGTAAGCGGGGCAAAATTGGCGAGCGTCTCAAGGATGCTGACCATGTTGCGGATGCTCACCTGCTCAGCAAGCAGGTTCTTGAGCACAGCCTCAATCTCGCCGTAACTGAACTTATGCTCGCCGGAGAGCACTTCATCCACGACGACGGGGTTCGTCTCCTTGATTTTGTTGACAAGGGAGCTGACTTCCTGCCGCGTAAGGATTTCAGCGGCATGCCGCTTGATGATTTCCGTCAGGTGCGTGGCGATAATGGTGGGCGGATCGATAACCGCATAGCCGGCCTTCTCCGCCTCCACGCGCTTTTCCTCCGGTATCCAGATAGCCTCCATGCCGAAGGCGGGATCCCTAGTCCGTTCCCCGGCAAGCTCACGCCCCTTGGGCACGTTGCCGGTGTTCAGGCACATGTAGTAACCGAGCTTGAGCTTGGCGCGCCCCACTTCTATGCCGCGGATTTTAAAGACATATTCGTCAGGGTCAACCGACATGCTGTCGCGGATGCGGATGGGCGGAACGACAAGGCCAAGGTCGAGCGCCTCCTCGCGTCTGATTCGGGTGACGCGCTCCAGCAGCTCCGCGCCTTTCTCGCGGTCCACCAGCGGAACAAGCGTATAGCCCAAATCCAGCGAAAGCGGCGGCAGTGTGGCGACGGCGGCGGCAACTTCGTCCGGGCCGGCACCCGGCTGCCGGGTCTTTGCAGGGGCGGCGGCAGCTTCCGCCTGCTTTTTGAGCTCCTGCTTTTTCTCCATGCCGGACATACGGATTCCCACATAGATAAAGAGCGCCCCCACGGGCAGCAGCACGACGGCGGAGCCGTTGTGGAAGGCAAGCCCCATCGCGACGAGGGCAACGCCCACGATGACATATATAGTCCCGCTGACGGAGAAATTGTGCTTGAGCTGCTCGCCGATAACCTCGTCGGTGCTGCCTCCGGTAACGAGGATGCCGGTGGCAAAGGAAAGCATGAGCGACGGCAGCTGCGACATCAGGCCGTCGCCAATCGTGAGCTTGGCATAGCTGTTGAGGGCGCTGGCAAAATCCATGCCGCCCATCATCATGCCCGTTATCATGCCCGCAATCAGGTTGAGGGCGGTGATGAAGATACCCGCCTTGACATTGCCGCTCACAAATTTGGATGCGCCGTCCATCGCAGAATAGAAGTCCACCTCCTGCCTGATGCGAGCCTTCTTCTGCGCGGCCTGCTCCTCGGTAATCGCGCCGGAATTCAGCTCGTTCTGCACATCGAACATCTTGTTGTTCATGCTGTCCAAGGTAAAGCGCGCCGTGACCTCGGAGACGCGGGTAGCGCCTTTGGTAACCACGACGACCTGGACGACGATAAGGATGATGAATATGATAAAGCCGACTACGACGCTGTTGCCGGTCGCGATATTCGCGAAGGCCTGCACCATCTCGCTCTGGCTGCTCATGTTCACGCGGGCGCCGCTGCCGGTCACCGGGTGCGTCAGGATAAGGCGCGTGGAAGTGATGTTTATGGCAAGCCCGAAAAGCGTCACCAGCAGGATAAGCCGGGGAAAAGAGGTGAATTCCGCCGCCCGCTTCGTATAGATGACGGTCAGCAGCACCGTCAGCGAGATGGCAAGGTTCAGTACCATAGAGACATCTATCAAGCCCTTAGGGATTGGTATGAACATCATAAGGACAGTAATGACCACTGCGACCGCAATGGCATTCTGCTGGACAGCATTGAGTACGTCGTTAAAAAAATTGTTCCGCCTTTCTGGCATTGTTTCCCCACCCGTAGAGAATATAGAGAGGCGGTTTCAAACGTGACTGCGCTCTGAAACCGACTTTCTCTATTCTACACCTTTTTTTTCTTTTTTTCCATATATCCTATCTGGGCATAAACCGTCGCAATCGCACGGATATACGCCGTAGGTATTATATCACCAACTTGCGTGTCTGTATAGAGACCACGGGCAAGCGGACGGTTCTCCACAATAGGAACGTCAGCCTCCCGCGCGATACGCTTCATGTTCTGGGCAGTCATGTCCTCGCCCTTTGCCGTCACCTGAGGGGCATCGTTGTGCTCCTGCTTCCACTGCAGCGCGACCGCGAAATGAGTCGGGTTCGTGATGACGACATCGGCCTCGCGCACCGCCTTGGGCATATTCTGCTGGAGCATCTCCCGCTGCGCCGTCTCAAGGCGGTTCTTGACATCGGGGTCGCCCTCAAGTTCCTTAAACTCCTCTTTAACCTCCTGCTTCGTCATCTTCATGTTTTCCTTGAACTGGCGGCGCTGCACAAAATAGTCCGCTATGCCCACCACGACAAGGAACAGAGATGCCGTCAACAGGATTCTGCCCGACATGGAGCCAATCTGCCGCATCGCAAGCCTGGGGCCGCCGGTATCGAGCATCGCGAGCAGGGTTCCGATATTCGAGCGGATGAGCGTATAGCCGATAAAGGCCAGCACCACTACCTTCAGGAGCGATTTGACCACATTGAACGCCCCTTCGAATGAAAAGAGCGTACGCTTGAAGTATTTGCCGAAATGGGGCACGATATGGTCAAACTTGGGTATAATCAGCTTTGTCGTAAAGATAAAACCGTTGTTCTGGACAAGGTTGCCCACGACGCCGACGATTGCGCCGACAATGCTGAACGGCAGCACAAGCATCAGGAAGTAGCGCAGCGCGGCGAGCGAAAACTTGCCGTTGTCCACGCGAGGCTCAGTCACGTTCGTAAAGAAATAAACCAGCACCTCCTCAAGCTTCCGCTCCATCCACGGCGCAAGGAAGATGAGCATGAGCGTCAGGAAGAAGAAGATGATATTGCTGTTCAGCTCCTGGCTTTTCGGAACGCGGCCTTCTTCGTTACGGGCTTTGCGGAGCTTATATTCTGACGGTTCCTCGGTCTTGCCTTCTTCTTCGGCAGAGAACCACTGCAGGTCTATCGTACTCACTGGATGCGCCCTCCCAGCCTGACGAAAAGCTGCTGCAGGCCAAGGAAACCCGTCCTGAAGCTGCCCAAAAAGAGCTCGCAAAGCTGGGGCAGCAGCAGGAACAGCAGCATAAAGCTTGTCAGGATAAGAATCGGAAAGCCTTCCGCGAGCAGGTTCATCTGCGGCGCGGCCTTTGCGAGGATACCCATGCAGACATTTATGAGAAAAAGCGTGCCCATCAGAGGGAGCGCTATGACAAGCGCGTTCTGGAACAGCTTGGTCAGCCCGGAGAGCATGAAGGAGAGAAGCTCGTCGCGGTGTCCTATAATAGAAAAAACATTGAGCGAGCGGTAGCTTGCGAGCAGCCCGTCAGTGAACAGCTCCAGAAAGCCGCCCGCCCGCAGGAACATGAGCATGGCGATAAAGTTCAGGTACTCGCCCATAAGCGGGTTCTCGACCTCGCTCATGGAATCATAGACCTCGCTCGCGGAAAAGCCCATCTGGAAGGCAAAGAACTGGCCGGCGGTGCTGAAAGCGGCAAAGATGAGCGTCACGGAAAAGCCGATGACAAGGCCGATGAGCGCCTCGCCGATAAGCAAGAATATATAGTCGGCGGAAAAACCGCCGGATTCCGATATGAACGAGGCGTATGCGGCATAGGTGCCGCTCTCCAGAGACAGCTGCGGAAACGCAAAATACGCGATGTAGCCCGCAAGCGCAACCTTTGCCTTGCGCGGCACAGTCCGCGAGGAAAAGAGGGGCAGCGACATAATGCAGGCGAAGCTCCGCGCGGCGACAAGAAGAAAGACCGGCGCGTTCCGTACTATCTCTTCCAGCATGAGGAGACCTACCTTGCCAAGGACGGAATCAGCTGGTACAAATCGATGGTGTACTGCCGCATGGTCGTGAACATCCAGCCGCCAAGCAGCGCGAGCACCAGAAGGATGGCCAGCAGCTTGGGCAAAAAGGTCAGCGTGGACTCCTGGATAGACGTGGTAGCCTGAAAGATGGCCACGACAAGACCTATAATGAGCGCGCCGCCCAGAACGGGAGCGCAAAGCTTAAGCACCTGCAGGATTCCGCCCTGCATCAGCTGCACGATTTCGTTTATGGTCATCATACGCTACGCACCTCCTCTAGTGGATGACGCTGTTGAAGAGCTGGGAAGTCAGCAGCCCCCAGCCGTCCACAAGAACAAAAAGCATCAGCTTGAACGGCATGGAAATCTGTACCGGCGGAAGCATCATCATGCCCATGCTCATGAGGATGCTGGCGACCACCATATCGATGACGATAAAGGGAATATACAGCAGCACACCTATCTTGAACGCGACCGTCAGCTCGTGCAGTATGTACGCGGGCACAAGCACGTACGTGGGGACATCGCCGTGGTTGTTCGGTCTCGGCAGCTTGGCCATGCTCATAAAGCGGGCGATGTAGGCCTCGCTGTCCCTCGAGTCCATCTGCCGGTACATGAATGTACGCAGCGGCGCCTCCGCGCGATCATAGGCCTCCGTCAAAGTCAGCTCGTTGTTGTACAGCGGTTTGAACGAATCGTCGTAGATTTTCGTGAATGTGGGCCACATACAGAACAAGGTCATGAAGAGGGCGATACCGTTGAGCACCGCCGTGGGCGGCACCTGCTGCAGCGACAGTGCGCGCTTGATAAAATCGAGCACAATAGAAAAACGCAGGTAGCACGTAAGCAGCAGGATAAGACTGGGCGCCAGCGTCAGCAGCGAGAGCAGCAGCAGGAGCTCCACGCTGAACGCAACCTGCTTGCCATCCTGCGGTGAGGTAGCACTGAACGTGATATTCGGAAAATCGATGCCGCTTACCGTCTCGGACATATCCGTCCGTCCCTGCGAGGAGCCGGCCGGAAAACTCGCCTGCGAGGCAGCCGGGAACACACAGAGCACAGCCGCCACCACGGCGGTAAAAAACAGCTTGGAAAAACGTCTTCTCATAGCTCACTCCCCGTCCAGACGGTCAGCCTGTTTTTTTATGGAATCCAGAATCCGCGAGGTGTCGCCGCTGTCAAACACGCTGCCCGTATTCTGTGGCGGCATCCCCTGCTTCTGCCGGGAATGCTGCGCGGTGAACAAATCAAGCACCTCGGAGAAATTCTTTGGCCGGGGAACGCTGCCCTGACGCTCGGCATGCAGGTTCAGTGCCTCCACAAGCTCTTTGTCGTCCACCTCCGCAATGAGGTTCACGGAATTCTCCGCGACGCCTATGACATAGGCCTTGTCAACCAGCGTCACCACATGCACGGCTTTTCCGGGGCTCAGCGGGAGCGAGGCGACCTTCCGGAGGAAGGTGTCGGTCTCCTGCCCCGGCATCATACCGGATTTGAGCAGGCGGAATACAAGCCAGATTATGCCAAGCACAATGGCCAGCATCAGGAACATCCGCACAAAGAGCCATAGCGTAGAAGTGCTGCTTGTGGCGGCAGGGCTTTCCTCTTCCCAAGAAAGGCCAAACGGCGTGGCATCATCGTTGTCTGTCAAAAGAGATTCCTCAGAAGCCTGCGGCTGTGCAGAAGAAGCTTCTCCCTCCCCCGCATCCTGGGCATACACAGTCTGAGACATAAGAATTGCAAAAGCGGCACAAAGCGCCGTCATTGTCTTTTTTGAGTTAATCGTACTGTTCCCCCCACCCATAATTCTATTTTCCCCGCTATCCCCTGCAGCAGAAAATAAAACGCAACAGAACCCATGGGACAGGAAGCGCCCCATAGGTTCCTCATGCAGAGCCTACATCTGACTGGTAACGTGCTCGATTGCCGGAAGGATTTCCGTCACGCGCACACCGAAGTTTTCGTCGATGACGACAACCTCGCCTTTCGCTATAGGCTTATGGTTCACTAATATATCTACCGGCTCACCGGCAAGCTTATCAAGTTCGATAATGGTACCTTCGCCCATGCCAAGGATGTCTTTTATGGTTTTCTTGGTGCGACCGAGCTCTACGGTCATCTCCATATAGACATCCATGATAAGACCGATGTTACCCTGCTCCGCACTTCCTGCAACAGGCTGCAGATTCGGGAACTGCAGAGCCTGCACATTCGGCGGCGTGGACATTTGCTGCATACCGTTCATATTTACTCCCATCATCTGTGGTTGCATCATAGCCTGCATCGGCATTCCCTGCGGAGGGACGGACATAGCAGGAGATGCCATAGCCGGAGCAGCCTGCTGCATCGGCGCGGGCTGCGGAGGAGTGACGCCTCCGCCCAGCGCTTTTGCCATACCGTCTGCTACGAGGCTGCTCACAGCTTCCCACATAGTATATGAAGTCCCGTCTATGGTAACAGGATATGAGAATACCGCAAATTTGTCCTGCGGCATGCGGACCATAGCCTTCGGCTGGTTCAGCGCCTCAGGAGGATTGGTCGCAAGACCGGGAAGCTTGCCGCCCGCGCTCAGCACGGTGATTTCTGCGCCGGAATGGTTTGAGACCACCTCCGAGATGACAGAAAGCGCCATGTCGTCAAGAGCTGCGTTCTCTTCCTTATTGATAAGGCTGACGAGCTTCTGTGCGAATTCCGGTGAAAGCAGGAACAGGTGATCACCGGTCAGCCCGGCAGAAAAATCATCCATGACCGCGATGACGGTCTCCGGGATTTTCGCAAGGAGCTGATCCCTTCCACATTCCTCAACCGTCGGCGCATCGGTCTTAACCTCTACGCCGGTCATCGTGCCGAGATTTGCAGAAAGCTTATCCTTAAGGTCGCCCGCAAACTTCGTCAAAGTCGGGATATCAATGCCAACCTGGGGAGCAGCTTTTGATGAGCCGTCAGCGCTTAAGCCACCGGTATCAACCCCGGACAGCAATGCGTCAATTTCTTCCTGTGATATAGATCCTTCACTCATACGGTTTCTTCTCCTTCAGCGGTTGTTAACTCTTCAAACTCTTCGTTCTCTTCGTCTTCCAATTTGCCAATAACCTGCACAGCAAGCTTCTTACCTATCACACCCGGCTGACAGAAGAACTTCTTCCGGCTGCCGACGGCAAGCGTCAGCGGGTCTGTAATCTTGGTGTTCGCCAGACGGATTACATCCCCGGCATGGAGGTTCAAGACATCACGGATAGGAACATTCAGCGAGCCGATTTCTGCGATAAGCTCCATCTCCACGTCGGAAAGCTTTTCCTTGAGCGTGCCCAGATACTGGGTCGTGGAGCTGCGACGTACGGAGCTGAACCAGAACTGAGAAGACAGCTTGGAGACAATCGGCTCTATCGTGATGTAAGGAATAC
The DNA here is from genome assembly GCA_002393865.1 of Treponema sp. UBA4319. Lineage (GTDB taxonomy): Bacteria > Spirochaetota > Spirochaetia > Treponematales > Treponemataceae > Treponema_D. Next base: position 19,217 of record DGUD01000070.1, on the reverse strand, counting down.
AGATATTCATCATACCGGCTTCCTCACCGATTTTTATCTCAAGCGTAACAAGGATGACCATCTCGCTCGGCGGGACAATCTGTGCGAACTGGGGGTTCGTCTCTATCTGCTGCAGGCGCGGACGAAGGTCGATAACCTGCGTCCATGCCTCGCGCATATTGGCAAGGATACGGACGATAATGCCTTCCATGACGGACTGCTCGATATCAGTCAGATCACGGTTCACCTTGCCACCAGTATCGCCGGAACCACCAAAAAGGCGGTCTATCATTATAAATGTAATCTCTGGCGCAATCTCAAGAACCGCATTGCCTTTGAGCGGATCCATATTGATAACGGCAAGCGTCGTCGGCGTCGGGATTGAGCGGATGAATTCCTCATACGTCAGCTGATCGACGGAAGCGACATGCACATGCACCAAAGTCCGCAACTGGGCAGAAAGACTTGTTGTGGTAAGACGGGCAAAAGTCTCATGCATATTGGAAACAGTGCGGATCTGTTCCTTTGAGAATTTATCCGGGCGGCGGAAATCATAGATTTTAATACGGCGCGTGTCGCTGACCGGCTTAAAATCGTCAGATTCGCCCTCGCCTGTGCTTATTGCCTGGAGAAGCTGATCTATTTCATCTTGTGACAGAACTTCATTCATGTCTTAGCCCACCTATTCAATTCTTACTGCGAAACAACATCTTTTGCAGTAAACATGACAGCCCTGATTCTCGAATTGCTCAAGATATCATCGTTTATCTGGTCACGAATCTGCTGCTTCAGCACTTCCTCGTTCTCAGGGCGCAGCTCTTCCTGCGTCTTTGTGGAGAAATAACGGCGAAGGAAGTCGATAATCTCGATGCGCCGTGACGTAATCTCCGTCGCGGCAGCCTTATCTTCCTTCTTATAGCCCAGAGCAACCTGCACGACCACGCTTGCCGGGATAGCATCGCTTGTCTGGGTACGCACCTGATCAAGGGACGTATACCAGTCGTAGTCCTCACGCTGCTGCGTATATTCCTCGCCGATGGGTATAGCGGTCTGCTGCTTACCGTTGCCCGTCATTATCTTAACTGCGACAAAAACAACCGTGATAATGAAGATAACGGCCGCAAGACCTATCAGAATCCATTTCAATAAAGCCGGGAAAACTCCCTTGAGTCCGCCGCCTTTCTTTGCCGGGGCGCCGTCACCGCCAAGGTCGCCTGCACCCAAGTCGTCTGCGTTGTCGTCTGCCATAATATCCTCCCAAATTATATAAACTACCTTTATTACAATATCGGCAATTTATTTCTCAACTGTAGCACAACCAGAAATATTTTGCGCCCATCAGAAATGACCTTCATCAAGGATGATGATGTCCACGCGCCGGTTATACGCCCTACCTTCAGCAGAATCGTTGCTGAATTTGGGGCGGGTGTCCGCATAGCCCGCGATAGAGAACTGGTTCTCGTCGGAGCCGTAGTCCGACAGGTAATGAAGGACATTCGCGGCGCGGGCAGCGGAAAGCTCCCAGTTGCTCCGGAACTGCCCGCCCTCCGGAACGGCGGTATTGTCGGTATGCCCTTCGATGCGGAAACGCTTTTCCTTCATGGAATCCTCATTGAAGAACTGGGAAAGCCTGAGCAGCGTCTCGCGGGTCTCATCGATATTGAGCTCCGCGCTTCCCTCCTCAAAGAAAGCATCGGAGGCAAGGGAAATAACGAGACCGCGCTCATCGCTGGTAATCGTTATTTTATTTGACTTTACATCAGGAGCAAAAATGCTTACGGCTTTCTTCATGGTGGGGCCGAGGGACTTTCCTTTTTCCATAGAAGAAAGGGTGCTCACCACGTTTCCGAGATCAGAAAGGCGTCCCTTGCTCAGGGACAGGCCGCCGCCCGTATTGTTGTTGGAGATAGAGGCCGAAAGGGCGGCCATCTGCACCGCGTCCGATTCCGTCGGATCATACATAGCAACGAAGAAGCAGAGCATGAGCGTAATCATGTCACCGTACGTTCCCTGCCATGCGGTTGACGGTTTTTGCGGTTCCTTCTTTTCTTTCTTCGCCATCAGAACGCCTCTCTTCTAATTAGTCCTTAAGAACATCGGCTTCGACAGCCTTGCGGGACTTCGGATCAAGGTAGGTCAGCAGCTTCTGCGCAAGGACGCGCGGGTTGTCGCCGCCCTGAATAGAAAGGATACCCTCTATGACCATCTCTTTTGCGTTCATCTCCATGGTGTTCTGGAACATAAGCTTGTTCGCGATAGGACCGAACAACCAGTTGGCGAGCCATGAACCGTACAGCGTCGTAATCAAAGCGGTTGCCATGTTCGGACCGAGGGAGCTCTTGTCCTCAAGGTTCTTCAACATACCGATAAGACCGATAACGGTGCCCATCATACCGAAACCAGGACCGTAACCTGCCCAGGAGTTGACAATGTTGATAAACTGCATGTGGCGGGCCTCTGTCTGGGCCATCTCGTTCTCAAGGATTGCGCGGATAACGGCACCGTCGCTACCGTCGACCATCAGGCGGAGCCCTTCTTTAAGGAAGGCGTCATCAAGGTCGTCAAGACCTTCCTCAAGGGCAAGGATACCTTCGCGGCGAGCCTTCTCGCTCAAGGAGACCATATTCTGGACAATGCTCTTCTCGCCGAAATCAAATGTCTTGAACGTGCGGCCCATGACCTTGAACAGCGCAAGACACTGGTTCAGCGGGGCGGCGATGAACAGTGAGAAGTAAGAGCCGCCGACCGTAACGAAGATTGACGGAATATCGACGATATTCATGATGGAGCTACCTGATGAGATAACGCCAAGGAAAATGGCGGCGAAACCGCCGATAAGGCCGATTATTGTTGCTATATCCATTTGAAGAAAAGTCCTCCCTTTGTTTTATTGTCGGAATATCGGGATAAATATTGAGCTATAATTCCTGATTTATTCCAATCCTCCGCCTGTAGGCGACAATTCTGTCTATAACTTCGTCGGGAGATTCCCTTACGACGACCTTCTTTCCAGAAAGGAGCGTAAGGGTAAGATCAGGAGTCTGCTCCATGGATTCTATCTGATGGGGGTTTATCCAGTACTTTTTACCATCCAAACGCGTTACTTCTATCATATCTCTATATAATGTACGATATTGCCTTTACCGTCAAGTGTTTTTGGCATTTTTTTGCCGCAGAGCTGTCCGGAAATTTCATTTTTCCGGGCAGCACCCCCGGAATTCCGCATTTTTGCAAGGTTTCAGCCTGAAAAATGACGGCTGTCCGGGACAAACGGGCTTTCCGGGCAGCACCCCATGTTCTGGCGGAGGCCTGCCGGACATGAGCCGCGCCCGCAGCAGGAGCGGAGAGCCCCGTAGCAAAAGGCTGCAGTACGATAAATACTACAATTAAACTTAAAATACAAACAAAACAGCTGCTCCCCGCGGCGCACTACGCGGACGAAGGAGGAGCGCCAAGACACGGAGGCGGATTGCCGCGCCCACGACGGGCACACTATACGAGGACTCAGGAGGAACGACAGAAAAACTGTTTTGTCACCCCCAAAAACAGCCGACACTGAACATACAGAGCCCGGCTCAAAAGGCGATCCGTTTTGGGTCAGGCGTGCAAGAACCGCATTTTATTGCGGTTCTTTTAAGGTAAATTTATCCAGCTCCCAAAGTCCGGAGGCGTTCGGAGCTGCCTTTACAGGAGGAAGGCTTTGCAAGACAGCGGGCGCTCCTTCCTAAGGATATGCAAAAATGTCTTTTTTCACCATAGAGAGGATTATCACAAACCTGTCGCTTTTTCTGTCCTTATGCAGCATGCTGCTCATATCACGCCTGAAAAGCTCCGAGGAGCAGAAGCTCGCGGGATTCTTCACCATCGTGTCGCTGATTTTCTGCACGGGATACTGGGAAGTGCTGGAATCCCGCTGCCAGACGATGATGCTCATAAACGGGACAAAGCTCAAGTACCTGGGAAGCATCCTGTTCTGCATGCAGATTATCCTGACGCTCAGCTACATCGGTATCGCCGTCCCCCGCTGGGCGCATGTGCTCAGCGGGATACTGATGGCATTCTTCAGCGTACTGGCGTTCTCCTTTGACCACCGCTCACTGCCGTGGCATGGCTGGCTCATCAGAGACTTCTCCATCACCATGCCAAAAGACATTCCCTGCCTGCACAAGACAGATGGCTGGGCCTACCACGTCTTTGAGGCGCTCGCCGCCGCCTATGCGCTCATCTTTACCGTGGCGACGGCACGGGTGCTCGCCCAGCGGCGCGGCAAACGCCCTGCAGGAACGGTAATGACGCTCTTTCTGCTGAATATCAGCCCCCTGCTCTGCTTCTTCGCGGAAAAAATCATCATCCGCGTGACGCAGACGGACACAGTCCCCATCGTCCCGGCAGGTTTTACCGTATCCACGATGCTTTTTGCCTATCTGCTGCTCGTCCGCCGCTTCTGCGACGTGAACAACCTCGCGGCAAGCATCTTCTTTGACACGGCAGGCATCCCGGCGCTCGTGCTCAACAGGCACGGGCGTATCACGAGCATCAATGAGCCCGCGCGCAAGGCATTCCCGGAATTCTCGCGCAGCGCGCTCTTCAGGAGCATATCGTCGGTGCTTCCCTACGAGATGCGGGGGACGTTCTCGCGCCTGCTCAAGGATCCCGGCCTGAAGCGGGGAGCGGTGGCGCTTCCTTCGTCCCCGAAGGATGTCGTGGAGCGCAACGGCAAGATTTTCATGCCCAAGCTCCGCAGCGTCCAGACCGAACGAGCGCTGCTCGGCTACGTGCTGTGGCTGGAGGACATCACGCTCCTTGACAACTACAAGAAAGACCTTGAGTCCGAGGTGAGCCGCAAGACAAAGAAGCTGGAAGTCCTGCGGGACAACATGGTGATGGGATTCGCGGCGCTTGCCGAGAACCACGACATGTCCTGCAAGGGGCACCTGCGGCGGACGGCATTCTACACGCAGCTTATCGCGAACGAGCTGATGGAGGAAGGCAAATACACGGAGGAAATAGACAGCCGCTACGTGGACAAGATGCGGCAGGTCGCGCCGCTCCACGACATCGGCAAGAACTACATAGACAAGAGCATCCTTGAGAAGCAGGGCAAGCTGACGCCGGCGGAATTCGGCATCATGACGACGCACACCATGCTGGGGGCGGATTTCATCGAGCGGACGCTCCGCGAGACCGAGGACACGGAATACTACCAGATGGCGCACGACGTGGCGCTCTACCACCATGAGCGCTGGGACGGCAAGGGCTATCCAAAGGGGCTGCAGGGCACCCAGATACCGCTCTGCGCCCGCATCATGGCCGTCGCGGACGTCTACGACGCGCTCACGTCCCCGCGCCCCTACAAGGACAAGATGCCCTGCGCGGAAGTCCTGCAGTACATCAGGGAGCATGCGGGCACGCAGTTCGACCCGGCCATCGTGCAGGTGCTGGACAGGATACAGGACCGCATGGAGACCATCTCCCTGTACGTATAGCGGCCGCGGGGGAGCAGGCTCCGTGACGCGCGCATATAAAACTCCGTTATCTCTTCTATTTATAACAGGATGTTTATTGCGGTTTTGTACGATTAGGGGTACCTTTACAGTATGAAAAGCAAGATACTTGTCATTGAGGACGTGCCGGAAATGTCTCAGCTTGTCTGCATGTACATGGAGAACGCAGGCTTCGACATAAACGCCTGCGAATCCGCGGAAGCAGCGCTGCAGGAGCTGTCGGGGGGATACAGCCCCGACCTCGTGCTCCTTGACCTTAACCTGCCCGGCATGGGCGGGCTCGACTTCCTCCAGAAATTCCGGGCGGAATACAAGACGACCATACCCGTCATCATCGTGTCCGCGAGGGACGCCGACGAGGACATCATCGCGGGTCTCGGCTACGGAGCGGACGAATTTGTCACGAAACCGTTCAGCCCCAAGGTGCTCGTGGCGCGGGTGCAATCCAAGCTGAACCGTCAGGCGGAGGCAGAGGCAGCCGTGGAGGAGACCGTGGACTTCGGCCCCTTCAGGCTGTACTGCAACAGCTGCACGCTCAAGCGGGGCAGCGAGAAAATCCCGCTGTCCACCAAGGAGTACGAGGTGCTCGACTACCTTGTGCACCATGCGGGCGAGGCTCTCAGCCCGGAGAACATCTACAACAATGTCTGGAAGAACCAGTACGGGGACTTCACCGCGGTCGCCGTCTACGTGCAGCGCCTCAGGAAGAAGATAGAGCCTGACCCCTCGCACCCGCAGTACATAACCACCATGTTCGGTCTGGGCTACAAATTCATCAGGCAGGCGGCGGGATGAAGATACGGACTCAGCTGAACCTGCTGGTGCTCGGCATGGTTCTCATCCCCTTTCTCTGCGTCATGTCGCTTCCCGTCTACCACTACTTTACGTCGCCCCAGCGCTACCTGCTCAAAGGCTACAAGGAAATCAGGGAGCTGAACATCATAGACCTGAGCGACGACGACTGGAACAAATTCGAGGAGCAGCTGAAAGCGATTCCCCCGAATGTCCAGACCGTCGTCTACCACGGCACAACGATACTCATCTCTTCATTCCCTGACCTGAAGGCGGGCACAGAAATCTCCCCCGTCGCGCTTTTTGACTACATCCGCTCCACGAGCGACACCTACGACTACCAGATGCAGTCGCCCGCCAAGCACCGGAAATTCCGGGGCAGCCCTCCCCCTGACGCGGAGGAGCCCCCTGAGGCGGTAGACCCTGAAAAACCCTCCAAGGAGCCGCCGGAAGCGAAGGAGCCTCCTGAAGCAAAGGTCTTGGAGCGGAGCAGCAGCCAGTTCCTCGTCATCAGCCGCTCCAAGGTGCCGGGGGCGGAGCATGGCGGCATCAGGAGCCTCTCCCTGCCGATTTTCATCACAGTGCTCGTGTTCGAGGCATTCTGCATCATCGTCATACTCAACCTGTCGCACACCATAGCGGCATCAATCACGCTGCTGGAGAAGAGCACGCAGCGGATAGCGGACGGCAAGCTCGACACGAAGATAGCGGCCCCCCACACCAGGGGAAGGAACGAGATAACGTCTTTGTCCGAGGGGCTTGAGAAAATGCGCATCTCCCTCAAGGACGCCCAGGAGCGCCGCACCCGCTTTATCATGGGCATCAGCCACGACCTGCGGACTCCCGTCGCGCTCATCAAGGGCTATGCGGAGGCAATCAACGACGGGGTCGTCGGCGACATGGACGCGGTGAAGAAGTCCCTTGCCATCATACACGCGAAGGCCGACCAGCTGGAGACCATGATCAACGACCTCATCAACTACGTCAAGCTGAACAACACCGACTGGAGGCAGACGATGGAGCCTATCCCCGTCGCGCAGGTCGTCGGGGACTTCGCAAAGAGCGCGGCGCTGACGGCCGAAGTCTACAAGCGCAGCATCGAGACCTCCGTGCATATCGGCAAGGATATCCGCGTCGCGATGGACAAGAACCTGTTCAGCCGCGCGCTGGAGAACCTCTTCAACAACGCGCTGCGCTACACGAGAGACGGGGACACGATACGCATCATCGCCAGCAGTTCCGCGGAGGACGTCACGGTGTGCATAGAAGACACCGGAATCGGCATCGCCCACGACGATTTGGAGCACATCTACGACCTTTTCTACCGGGGCAGCAACTCCCGGCGGGAAGGCAGCATGGGCATAGGGCTTTCCGTCGTAAAAACCATCATCGACACGCACGGCTGGAACATCACGGTGGATTCAGAGCGGGAAAAAGGCACTTCGTTCACCATCCACATTCCCCTGCGGACAGCGTAAGGCGGAGACGGCTCCACGAGAGGCAATCAGGCATCCAGCGGGCACAGATGAGCCAAAGCTGCTTACAAATCATGCGCCTGCCATCGCTCCCGCTAAATTCGTACCAAGGTATAGCGCTGCGTGCCGAGCCCCAGCTTTTCCGCATGGGAAAGCGTCATCTTCCACACGGAATTCGGCTCGCTGTCGTGCCAGAGGTCGCCCGTCAGCTTTAAGCCGCGCCCCGCGTTGTCGGTAATGCGGGTGTTCGGGAAGCGCATCGCCTTCTGGCACAAATCCGCGCAGGCCGCGTCAAGAGCAACCGGGTCAAAGCTTGCGGCCATGCCGATGTCAGGAATGAGCGGAGCATCGTTGTAGCCGTGGCAGTCGCAGTAGGGGCTCACATCAAGAATAAGGCTGATGTGGAAGCAGGGGCGCCCGTAGCAGACGGCCTGGGAGTATTCGGCAATTTTTTTGTTGAGATCCTCAAAGGCGCCTTCGTTGGGATTGAAGATTGCGTCAAAGTTACAGGCGCCGATGCAGCGCCCGCAGCCCTTGCATTCATGCTGATTGATGGACGCCTTTCCGCCGTCAAAGTGAATCGCGTCAGAACCGCATTCTTTGGCGCACTTTCTGCAGCCGCGGCACAGCTCCTGATTCACCTCCGGCTTACCGTCGTTATGCTGCTCCATTTTACCAGCACGGCTTCCGCATCCCATACCGATGTTTTTTAGCGCACCGCCAAATCCCGCCTCTTCGTGCCCCTTAAAATGGTTCAGGCTGATGAAGACATCCGCATCCATAACGGCGCGCCCGATGCGGGCTGTCTTGCAGAGCTCGCCGTTCACGACGGGAACCTCGATGTCGTCGGTTCCCTTGAGTCCGTCGCCGATGATAAGCTGGCAGCCCGTCGTCACCGGAAGGAAGCCATGCTGCATGGCCACCGTAAGATGGTCTATCGCATTCTTTCTTTTGCCCGGATACAGCGTATTGCAGTCCGTCAGAAATGGAATTCCCCCGTTTTCGCGCACCACATCCGCGACAGCCTTCGCATAATCCGGCCGCAGGTAGGAAAGGTTCCCCTCCTCGCCAAAGTGCATTTTGATTGCGGTAAACTTTCCGTCAAAATCAATCTTTGCGATGCCCGCCCTCCCGCACAAATTCTTCAGCTTGAGCGGCAGCCCGCCGTCCGTCTGCGTGCGAAAATCAGTAAAAAACACTTCCGAGGGATTTGACATGGGAACTCCTTGACAAAAGTGTAGCAGGGAATCGTGATTGTGTCAAATGCACCTCAGCGGTTCCGGACAGGCCGATGTTTCTCCTGGTGCAGGAAATGCCGGAGCCCCGGAGAGCGACCCGGCGGGAAGGGTATCTGATTCC
>DGUD01000070.1:0-10033 GCA_002393865.1 Treponema sp. UBA4319 | reverse complement strand
GGAAGGGTATCTGATTCCGGCGGGATTGCACAGGGGCTCTTTTGGTGCTACACTGGCGGCATGACCATCATTGCAGAGATAGGAACCGCACATGGCGGCTCCTTGGAAAAGGCTTTTTCGCTGATTGACGCGGCACGGGACGCCGGTGCTGATGCCGTAAAGTTCCAGTGGGTCTATGCGGACGAGATACTGCACCCGGACACCGGCTACGTAAAGCTGCCCGGCGGAAGCATCAGGCTCTACGACCGCTTCCGCTCGCTGGAGGAAGGCCCGGCCTTCTTTGAGAAGACGCTCGACTATGCCCACCGCCAGGGGATGCTGTTCATCTGCTCACCCTTCGGCCTGCGCTCGCTCCGGGAGCTTGCGGCGCTCAGACCTGACGCGCTCAAAATCGCAAGCCCGGAGGTAAATCATTTTCCCCTGCTGCAGGAGGCCGCGCGCTACTATGGGGACATCCCCATCATCCTGTCCAGCGGGGTCTCAAAGCTGGGCGACATAGAGCGGGCATGCGAGATACTGGAGGGAAGCTCCGGCACTGAGGCTCCTGCCATCAGCGTGGCTGGCGGCAAAAAACTCGCCCCGCTCACGCTGCTCCACTGCGTCACCTTCTATCCCGCCCCGGAGGAAGAATACAATGTCCGCTGCGTGGACACGCTGAGCCGGGTTTTCGGTATCCCGGCGGGCATAAGCGACCACAGCCTTGCCCCTGTCCTTATCCCCGTCCTGTCCGTCGCGATGGGAGGCACAATGATAGAAAAGCATATCACGCTCAGCCGCCAGACCGACGGTCTTGATGACCCTGTCGCGCTGGAGGGAGCGCAGTTCGCGCAGATGGTGCATGCCGTGCATCAGGCGGAGGCCGTCCTGCGCCGCTACGGCAGGGAGCAGGCGGCAGGCGCCCCCTGCACCGTCATGCAGGGCAGCGGCAGCAGCTTTCTGTGCACCCCGGCGCAGGCAGAGATTTTCCGCCAGATGGGGGCAGAATACGGCACGGAGAAAGTCACGGCAGCGCTCGGAAACGGCATAAAGAGACTTGCCCCGATCGAACGGCAGAACTACGGCCGCACGAACCGCTCGCTGCATTACTTACGGGCGATGCGGCGCGGAGAGCAGGCTGCCGCTAGCGACATAGCGGTGCTGCGCACGGAAAAGGTGCTCTCGCCCGGCATCTCCCCGGAATTCGCAGGGGTGCTGGAAGGCGCCGTGCTGCAGCGGGACGTGGCGGCGGGAGCAGGGGTGCAGCTGGAGGATTTCCTGCAGCGCCCGCAGACAGGAGGCAAATCATGAGGATAGCATTGACTTTTGACGACGGTCCCAACACGACGACGACAATGCATGTGCTCGACGAGCTCAAGCGCTACGGCATACGGGCATCGTTCTTCCTTATCGGGCAGAACATCACGGAAGCTTCCCGCGCCGCCATCGCGCGGCAGATTGCCGAGGGACACACGGTGGAATGCCATGCATGGACGCACTCACGCATGAGCACGATGTCCGCCAAAGAAATCACCGGGGAAATCGAACGGACGAACGCGCTCATACAGGAATACAGCGGGCAGACCCCGCAGTTCTTCCGCCCGCCCTACATCGACGTGAGCGAGCTGATGTTCAGGATAATCCCGATGCCGTTCATCTGCGGCCAGGGGGTCGAAGACTGGGAGGATTCCGTCTCTGCGGAGACAAGGGCAAGCCGCATCGTGGAGAATGCCCGCGACGGGCAGATAGTGCTCCTGCATGACAGGGAGGGCAACGAAAAGACCGTGGAGGCGCTCCGGCTGTGCATCCCCGCGCTGCTGGAAAAAGGCGCGGAATTCATGACGGTGCGCGAGATTTTCCCCCGCTGCGGCGTGAACCCGCATGTGGCAGGGAAGCTGTGGACGAACCTGCTGCCTTAGCCCTGCCTGATGCGGCCGGGCGGGGAGGCGCTCAGGCCAGCCCCATCCACGAACGCACGTGCGACACTTTCTCCACGAATATCGCCGCCTCTTCCTCTGTATTGTAGAAATAAACGCTGGCTCGCGCCGTGCTGCCCACACCGAGCTTCTGCATGAGCGGCTGGGCGCAGTGGTGCCCCGCCCTGATGGCGATATGCTCCGTATCAAGGATGGTGGCTATATCGTGCGGATGCACGCCGTCAATCGTGAACGTGACGATGCCGCAATGCCGCTGGCTGTCCTCGTTGCCGATGATATGCACGCCGGGAAGCTGGCGCAAGCCGTCGATGATAAGCGAGGCAAGGCGGTTGTCGTTCTGTTCTATGGCATCCAGCCCCACCTGCCCGATGTACCTGATGGCAGCGGCAAGCCCCACCGCATCGGCGGCATTCACCGTACCCGCCTCAAATTTATGCGGGAGCTCCGCATAGGTGGCGCTTTCCCGCGTCACATACTCAATCATCTCGCCGCCGCTCAGGAAGGGAGGCATATCGGCAAGCAGCGCCTTTCTGCCATAGAGTACGCCGATGCCCATGGGGCCGCAGAGCTTGTGCGCGCTGAAGGCAAAGAAATCCGCCCCCAGCGCCTGCACGTCCACCGCAATGTGGGGAGTGCTCTGCGCGCCGTCAATCACGACAACGGCGCCTTTGCCGCCATTCCCTACTTTATGGGCATAGGCGGCAATCTCCTTGACGGGGTTCGTGATGCCAAAGACGTTGCTGACATGCGCGATTGCCACAAGCTTTGTCCGGGCACCAATCTTGCCCTCATATTCTTCTTTTGTGATGACAGCATCATCCCCGCACTCAAGGAAGACAAGGCGGGCGCCTTTTGCCCGGCATGCCATCTGCCATGGCAGCAGGTTGGAATGGTGCTCCATGCAGCTCACCACGACCTCGTCGCCTTCCTGCAAGTTCGTCATCGCCCAGCTGTAGGCGACAAGGTTCAGGCTCTCCGTAGCATTGCGCGTGAACACAATCTCTGCGTCCTCGGCAGCATGCAGGAACTGCGCCACCGTATGCCGGGCAGCCTCGTACATGTCCGTGGCGCGGACGCTCAGCCCGTATAGCCCGCGCAGGGGATTTGCGTTCGCCGTCTCATAGAAGCCGCGCAGCGCGTCAAGCACCTGCCGGGGGCGCTGGGTCGTGGCGGCGTTGTCAAAATAGAGGATTCCTTGGTTCTGGGCACTCTCAAAGAGCGGAAAGTCCTTCCTGAATTCAGTCGTCGTTCCCATCATACAGCTCCTTCCAGAAATTCCTGCACGGCGGCGACAAGCGCCTCGTCGGGGATATCCCGGCACACAGAGGAGATTTTTGCCCGTATCATCAGCTTTTCGGCATCCTTCTCGCTTATGCCCCGGCTCTGCATATAAAAGAGGATGTCCTTGCCGAGCCGACCGATGGAGGCACCGTGGCGGCCTTCCACAGACTCCTCGTCGCAGAGAATGACGGGCAGCGTCTTGTTCACGACCGTCGGGCTCATCAGCAGGACATTCTCCTGCTCGTCACCGGTGGCGCCCTCGCAGCCTTTCCTGAAATCTATCGTCCCGCGCCATGTCTTGCGCGCGCTGTCGGCCACCACGCCGTCCGCGCTCATCGTGCTCGATGTGGAGCGTCCCTCCTGGCGGGAGACATAGTTCACGTCAAGGAAATGATCCTGCCGCACCAGGTAGCCGAGGCGCCCGTCAAAACGGGAGCCGTCTCCGGCAAGTGTCTCGTAATTGCCCGTATAGACCTGCGCGGCACCGAGCTCAAGCTGGGTAAGGCTGATATGCGCCCCGTCAGCGGCGGTGGAGGCGACCGAATCAAAATGCACGAAGCCGCTGCCGAGCAGGTTCACCGTCACCACGTGGACGACGGCGCCTTCCTCCGCACGAACCTCGATACGGCTGCCAAGCACGCCGGTCGCATTTTTTTCCGACGTAAAATCAAAGATGAACGTGGAGCAGCTGCCCTCCCCTGCAAGAATCAGCGTGTCCAGCGCAGCGGCGCTCCCGTCCGCCGCATGGCAGGAAATCCGCACGGGCTTTCCTTCCGAGCTGCCCGGCTCCACCGAAAATTCGTTGAGCGGAATCCCCGCTGCGGTGCAGGCCGCGTCAAACTGCCCGTCAAATTCCCTGCCGAGACCGCTTTCTCCGCGCGGGGGAAGGACAGTGCCTCTGCCCCGCGGAATCTGCCGCAGATTGACACCGGCGGCCGCCACATCAAAGTCCGGGACTGCGGCATCAGTGATTGCAGCCTCCAGGTGCGTGCGGTTTATATTCAAGTGGTTCCAGGTAAGCGTGGGAAACTGGTTCACATCGCTGTTAATCTGTGCGCTCATTACAATGTTCCTTTCATCTCCAGGCGGATGAGGTTGTTCATCTCCACCGCATATTCCAGCGGCAGCTCCTTGCTCACGGGGTTCGCGAAGCCGCTCACAATCATAGCACGGGCGTCCTCCTCGCTGAGCCCGCGGCTCATCAGGTAGAACACGGCCTTGTTGGAGATACGTCCGATTTTCGCCTCGTGCCCCACGTCGCAGTCGTCGGTCATAATGCTCATCGCGGGAACGGTATCGGAGCGGCTTTCGGAATCAAGCATGAGGCTCTGGCAGTCAACGCTGGCCTTGGCATGCCTGGCGCCGCTGTTCACGACAATGGAGCTGCGGTACGTAGAGATTCCTCCCGACTTGCTGATAGATTTTGTGTTGATGACGCTGGACGTATACTGCCCGATGTGCACCATCTTGGCACCGGTATCAAGGTTCTGCCCCTGCCCCGCAAAGGTTATGCCGGTGAACTCGCAGCGGGAATGACTGCCCTTCAGCAGCGTTGTCGGATAGAGGTATGAGATATGGCTGCCGAAGGAGCCGCTCACCCACTCCATAGTGGCATCGTCCTCCACCAGCGCGCGTTTGGTGTTCAGGTTGTACATGTTCTTCGACCAGTTCTCTATCGTGCTGTAGCGCAGGTGCGCGCCCCGCTTTACGTACAGCTCCACGCAGCCCGCATGCAGGTTCGCGACGTTGTACTTGGGAGCGGAGCAGCCTTCTATAAAGTGCAAATCCGCGCCCTCGTCCACGATGATGAGCGTGTGCTCAAACTGCCCCGCGCCGGCCGCGTTCAGGCGGAAGTAGGACTGGAGGGGAATCTTTACCTTGACGCCCTTGGGAACGTAGACAAAGCTCCCGCCGCTCCAGACAGCGCCATGCAGCGCGGCAAATTTGTGGTCGGACGGCGGCACCAGATGCATAAAATACTCGCGGATCATGCCGGCGTACTGCCCCCTGAGGGCGCTCTCAAGGTCCGTATACACGACGCCCTGCGCGCTCACCTCGTCCCGCACGTTGTGGTAGACAAGCTCGCTGTCGTACTGCGCGCCCACACCGGCAAGGCTTGCCCGTTCCGCCTCCGGAATGCCGAGCTTCTCGAAGGTCTCCTTGATATCCTTCGGTACATCCTCCCACTTTGCGGCCATCGAGGTCTTGGCTTTCACGTATGTGACGATTTTCTGTATGTCGAGATCGTGGATATCCGGTCCCCAGTCAGGTTCGTTGATTTCATTGAACAAAGCGAGAGACTTCAGCCGGAAATCCCTCATCCAGTCGGGATCCTGCTTTTCCTCGCTGATTCTGCGGACGATGGATTCGTCAAGCCCCTTGCGGATTTTATAAAAATCGCGGTCGCTCTCCGCATAGCGGAAATCATAAAGGGAACGGTCTATATCCGCAACCTGAGTCTTTTCCTCTGCCATCTTACTGCAAGCCTCCGTTTGCGGCCGCGGACTTCACCGCATCCATGGCAGCCTTTGCCGCCTCGGCGAGCCGTGCCTTGCGCTCCGCCTCCTTCACTTCCTGCGGAATGAATTCCTCGAAGCCCCGCTCGTTTATCTGCCGCACCAAAGAACCGTCGCCGGTATGCACGATGCGCCCCTTCACCATGATATGCACGTAGTCCACGTGCAGGCTCTCCAGAATCCGCGCGGAATGGGTGATGATGAGCAGGGCGCCGCCAGCCTGCTGCTGGTAGGTCTCTATGCCCTTGCTCACCGTGCGCACAGCGTCCACATCAAGCCCCGAATCGGTCTCGTCAAGGATGGCAAAGGACGGTTTGAGCATCAGCAGCTGCAGAATCTCAGATTTTTTCTTCTCTCCACCGGAAAAACCGACGTTCAGGTCGCGCTCCGCATAACTGTGGTTCATGTTCAGCACATCCATGGCCTTCTCCAGCTCCTTCTGGAACTGGAAGAGCTTGACATGCTGCCCCGTCACCTGCTGCAGGCTGGAGCGGATGAAGGACTCAAGGGAGATGCCGGGCACCTCCAGCGGCTCCTGAAAGCTCAGGTACATGCCGCGCTTGGCCCGCTTGTCGGTGCTTTCCTCCGTGATGTCCTCGCCGCCGAACAGAATTCTGCCGCCGGACACCGTATAGTCGGGGCTGCCCATCAGCGTATAGCCCAGCGTGGACTTTCCCGCGCCGTTCGGCCCCATGAGCACATGAGTCTCGCCCCTCTTTACATGCAGGGAAATCTCATGTAAAATAGATTTATCGCCGATACTGGCGCTCAGATTCTGAATCTCAAGCAAGTCTTCCGCCATAGTCATACACCTCTATATATTTCTCTGACAATCAGTGATTCTCTATCAAACTACTAGGTAATAGTATATAGATTTTTTACCTGAAGGGCAAGGGGGAGGATGATTTTTTCCCCGCCCGCAGGAAAGCCGGCACGGGCACAGCAGCCCGCGCCAGATGCCTAGTAGACCTTCACAAAATAGGTCTTCATCAGACCTTTGCCCTTCACCTCGATTTCCTCAGGTCCCTCAAAGGCAAAGCGTTTGCCGGCAAGGTTCCGGGTCTCCTCGGTCACGTGAATCCTCTCCGCCCTGCCGCTGCTCTCCATACGGCTCGCGACGTTCACGGTATCCCCCCAGATATCATAGATGAATTTGGACTTGCCGATAACGCCCGCAACCAGCGGCCCGGTGTTTATGCCTATCCTCATCTGGAGCTTCAGGGGCTTGCCGATGTTGAATTCCTCCAGATCCCGGAACATGCCGAAGGCAAAGCGTATCATCCTCTCGGCGCAAGACTCCGCGTCCGCGTCCTCCTCAAGCCCGCAGGCCGCCATATACGCGTCACCGATGGTCTTTATCTTCTCCACGTGCTCGTCAAGGGCACGCTGGTCGAATCTGGAGAAGAGCATGTTGAGCATCCTGACAATATCGCTCGCCCGCATGCCGGAGGACATCTTGGTAAAACCGACGATATCGGCAAAGAGGACGGTCACATGCTCATACTGGTCGGCGATGACTTTCTCAGGGCTGTCAGTCAGCTCCTCGGCGACCGGTTGCGGCAGGATGTTCAGCAGCAGCCGCTCGGACTTGGATTTCTCAAGCTCAAGGTCATGCGCCTTCTGCTTCAGCTCGGAGGTCTTGCGCTCGACCTCCGCCTCCAGCATACGCTGGTAGCGCCTGAGGCGGCAGTAGCGCCCGTAGATGACGAGCCCGATGGCGGACAGCACCAGCAGCGCCATCAGGAGCCAGAAATACCACAGCTGCCAGAAGAAAGGGCGCTTGACGATGACAAGCCCCTCCGAGAGCGGGCTTTCGATGTCATTGCTGTTCAAGGCCTGCACCCTGAAGCTGTAGCGCCCTGGCGGAAGGTTCGTGTACGAGACGACGCGGGAGGTAGACCACTGGGAAAAAGCGCTGTCAAAGCCGTCCAGCTTGTAGCGGAACTGCATCTGCTCCGGAGAGATAAAGCTCATGCCGGCAAACTTGATGTTCAGGCGCTTGGTCTCCGGCGCCAGCACAAGCTCGCCCCCGGAGTACTCGCATTCCTCGTCGTCCACCGACACTTCCTGAATCTGGACGAGGGACGCGGCGTTGTCCGACGTTATCTTTACGGGGTCATACACGGCGACCCCATCTATCATCGTGAACCAGATGCGCCCGATGTTATCTTTAATCGAAAGCGACGTGGAGGTGACGCCGCCGGAATGGATGCCGTCGGAGCGGGAGAAGAATTTCACGTTCAGGGACTTAGCGCGTCCGGCGGCAAAATCGTCGAAATCGGACATCCGGGCGGAGGAAATGCCCCGGTTGCTCGTCATCCAGAGTTTTTCCGTATAATCGGAGAGAATCTGGAAGATGCCGTCCGTGCCGAGGCCGTCCGAGGCAGAAAAATTCTCGATGCGGCCGTCCCTGACGCGGCTGATGCCGGTTCCCGTGCAAATCCACAGCTCTCCCGGCCGCTCCTCGTTTATCTTGAAGATAACGTTGCCGACAAGGCCGTTCTCCGTGGTGTATACCACATCAACTTTTTCATCCTTCATGGAGAAGACGCCGCCGCCGTCCGTCCCGAACCAGAGCGTACCGGAGGAATCCTCGTAGATACACATGATGTATTCGTGGGGAAGCCCGTCTGCCCTCGTAAACGTCCGCACCTGCCCGCTCGCCGGGTCAATGACGTTCAGGCCGTTCGTCGTGCCGACGTACAGATCGCCATTCGAACGCTCCAGCGCCACGCGAACCTTGTTGCCCGTCATTCCGTCGGCCTTTGTCCATGAGCGGTAGGAGCCGTCCCTGCGGAACAGGAGCTGCCCGAATTTCTCGTATGTGCTCACCAGCAGATCGCCTGAGCGGGTAAAGCCCACGTGCCGGATTCTGACCCCGCGGCACAGCTCCGTGGCAGCATTCGTTATCATGCTGCCTTTCAGGTCTAGGCAGTACAGCCCGTCATCCTCGCCGAGCCAGATGCTCCCGTCGGACGGATCCTGCGCGATGGCGTTCACGGCGCTGGACATCGCAAGCGTCTTGAATTTCGAATGGCTCAGCTTCTCTAGGCCGCCGCGATCGGTCGCCAGCCAGATATTGCCTTCCCTGTCCTCCAGGATGGTCTTTACGTTGTTGTCGGTCAGGCCGTTCGCATGGTCGTAGAAGCTCAGCTGGCCGTTGTGCATGATGGCGACACCGCTGTCAAGCCCGAACCAGAGGCTCCCGGTCTTGTCCTGAAGGATTGCGTTGACGATAGTTCCCTGCTGCTCGCCATGCCCCAAATCGTACAGGCGCTCACCCGCAGAATCGATGCGCACCGCATAGTGCGGCGACACACCAAACCAGAATGTCCCGCGGGAATCCTGCCTGATGACGTTCACCACGGGGTTCTCAACCGAGTGTATGCCCGTATAGCGGGAAAAACTGCCGTTGGAATAAAAATAGATGCTGCCGGGATCCGAGCTGGTAACCCACATTCTGCCGGCTGTATCGCAGTACATGCAAGAGACGAGGATGGACTCCTCATCGTACTGCGCAAGTCCCGCCGGGCGCTGGATGCTGTCAGAGCCGGGCTCTATGTATGCGATACCGCTGGCAGTACCGACCCAGATGTTGCCGTCGTAGTCCTCGCAGACCGCCCTGATGGAATTGTTCGGGAGCCCGTCCTGCACGGTGAACATACGCACGGAGCGATCCGCCCCGATGCGCGCGACGCCCTCGTCATTCGATCCGACCCAGATATTGCCGCTTTTGTCCTGAAAAAGCGCGCGCGCGGACACAAAATTGTACTTGGGATTGAAGTTCCGGTTCAGCGTCAGGAATTCCACGCCGTCAAAACGGACGAGTCCCCCGTATGTCCCGATGTACAGATATCCGGTACTATCCTGCAGCAAATCGGTGATGGTATTGCCCGGAAGCCCGTCGGCAGCCGTCCACACCCGGTTCTCAAAGTCCCCTAAAAAATCGTCCGTATCATCCAGCTGCACTTCCTGCACGGCAAAAAGCGGGAGCCGCACCAAGGCTCCCATGAGCAGGGCCGCAGCCTTACGAGCCATATTTTTCCGTATTCCACAAAACATAACTGTATTATAGCACACAATCAGCCCGAACGCAAAGGGCACAGGGGGAAGCGGAGGGCCAGGGCTTCAGCATGAGATGTATTTTATCTGAATACGGACGCGGTATTGGTAAATCATGTAAACTGTTTTAAGATGAATTTCTTTTTTATGCTACAAAAGCCAAGGAGCCAACATAAAAAATGCGCGGAAGCGGAAAAACTCCCGGGCTGCCATTTGCAAAGCGAAGCGTGCAACAGGCAGTCCGGGTGTTTTTCCGCTGGG
>DGUD01000071.1 GCA_002393865.1 Treponema sp. UBA4319 | reverse complement strand
TGAGATGTATTTTATCTGAATACGGACGCGGTATTGGAAAATTATGTAAACTGTTTTAAAATGATTTTCTTTTTTATGCTACCAAAGCCAAGGATTCAACATAAAAAATGCGCGGAAGCGGAAAAACGCCCGGGCTGCCATTTGCAAAGCGAAGCGTGCAACCGGCAGTCCGGGTGTTTTCCACTGGGAGCGCATTTTTGTTTTCATGCTGAAGCCCTGGATTTCCATGCTCTGCCCTTTACAATAATTGATTTATATCATATTATATACACTATGGCTATGATTACCAGTCAGCAACTCACAAAATACTATGACCAGTACCGCACGACGGAAGTCGTCTTTACAAAGGATATCATCCGCACTTTGGCGATGGATCCCCGCCAGCTGTACATCAAATGCTCGGAAGGCCAGTGGCCGTGCATCATCAATTCCACCTCTTTTTCAGGCGCACGCATTATCATAGGCACCAAAGGCGGTGCCTACCAGCAGATGGTCAAAAAAGATCCGCCGGTGATGAGCCTCCGCTTCTGCTTCTACCAGCAGGACGGGCAGACGCTCAGCTTCTTTATATCATGCAAGGTCACAAAGCTCATGCCGTACATGAACAGCAACGACCTTGCCATCGTGTCGCTCGACTACACGCAGCGTCCGCCGGACGACCTGATAGAGATGCTGGGCAACCTGCTCGACGCAAATATCAATGCCGTAAAGCGCAAGGACGAACGCATCCCCATCAACCAGGATTCCCGCCGCAAGCTGGGCATCCCCAAGGACGAGTGTATCATCACGGTGCAGGGCGTTCCGCGCCACTGTATCCTGCGCGACATCTCCTTTGGCGGGGCAAAGGTCGTCATCCTCGGTATCGCACAGTTCCTGAAAGGCAAGGAAGTGCAGATGAGCCTCGAATTTGAGGATCCGCACGAGGTCATCCAGCTGAAGGGCACGATTGTGGACATCGCAGCCGTAGAGGGGCGCAAGGATATCGTTGCGGCGAGCATACAGTTCGCAGAGCAGACCGTATCCCTCTCCTACAAAATCCATATAAACAACTACCTGACGACAGCCAGAAAGAACGATTTGGTCTCCGCGGACAACGCGCAGGCTGACTCCGCCGGAGCAAACGCGGCAAAATAAAAGCCCGGGCTGTCTTTGCAAAGCCTTCCGCGGGCGCATCGGCCGCATACCGGAGCCAGTCTCAAAAGCAGATTACTTTTGAGACTGGCTCGCCTTTAAAAACTCACAGGAATTTCGAAAAAGGAACTGTCATGAACCCCCAGAACCCCTTGGACTCCGTTTATTTCATCAAACTGCCGGAAAATTTCTCGCTTTCAGCCCATGCGATGCACATCGATCCGTCAATACCGCTGCCGGTACAAAAGAAAGACAGCGCGGCGCCCGGCACCTTTGACGCGTCAGAGCTCACGCAGGAGCAGATTCTGGCAGGAATCCTGACGGTGCTCGCATACGACCACGCGAACCCCAACCTGGGCTACTACCGCAGCGTCCTGCAGGAAGCCCGCCCCGGCATAAAAAAGGAGCTGACGGAAGCCGCCATACTGAAGGCAAAAAACGAGGACTGGGAGCTGGCGGAAGAAATCTGGATGGCTCTTCACGGGCTTGACCCGGAGGACAAGGCGACTATCCTCAACATGGCGCTCTTCTTTGACCAGCGGGCAGACAGCTACCGCCGCTCCGGGCTGCACGAGGACGCGGACGCCTACGACGACAGCGCGCTCAACTACTACCGCGAGGCGATGGACAGCGAGCCCGAAATTCCCGACGCCTTCTTCAACGCGGCCTTTTTCTACCTGAAGCAGCACAACTATGCTGACGCAAAGGGCTGTCTGGAAAGCTTCCTTGCGCTGACGGCGGACGCAAAGGACGAGGAGATGGGCGAGAACGAGCGCTACAAGCAGGAGCGCGCGCAGGAGCTGATCCACAAGATACAGAACCGC
This sequence comes from Treponema sp. UBA4319, assembly GCA_002393865.1. Classification (GTDB taxonomy): domain Bacteria; phylum Spirochaetota; class Spirochaetia; order Treponematales; family Treponemataceae; genus Treponema_D. The sequence continues at coordinate 22,051 of DGUD01000071.1, read as the reverse complement.
AATCTGGAAAGCGACCGCTTCCACCACGCCTACGAGCTCATATCGGGCGGGCAGGAAGAAAAAGGGCTGGAAGAGATACGGCGCTTCATCCAGGACAACCCCGCCGTATGGAACGCCTGGTTCATGCTGGGCTGGGGGCTGCGCAAGCTTGAGCGCTTTGAGGCGGCAAAGCAGGCCTTTGAGAAGGCGCGGGAATGCGAGGGCGGCGACGAGAACGCCGACACGCTGAACGAGCTCGCAATCTGCCAGATGGAGACCGGCGACCTTGACGGCGCGCAGGACAGCCTCAACGACGCGCTCACCATGGATCCCGACAACACAAAAATCATCAGCAATCTCGGCTATCTCTTTATGAAGCGGGGAGATTACACCGAGGCCCGCAAATACTTCATGACGGTTCTTGAGCTCGACCCCAACGACAAAATCGCACAGGCCTGCCTCACGGAAATGGAGCGGGAAGCATAAGCCCCCAAAGGTTTCAACATAAAAACAAAAATGCGCTCCCGGCGGAAAATCGCCCGGTACCGCTGGTTGTAGCGCAAGCGCTACAAAGGCGGCATCGGGCGCTTTTCCGCCTCCGCGCATTTTTTATATTGAATCCTTCTTGCTTCCTACTCTAGTTGCGGTTCACGGCGACCTTTGAGAGCGGAATCTCGTAGGACCAGGCGAGCGGCAGGTCGGGGCTGTAGGGCAGCTCCGTAAAGGAAAGCGCGCTGTCAAGCGAGAAAACCGGGTTGGAGCCGTTTTTGTTCAGCATCTGGACGATAAACGCACCGGCCTTTAGTGTGTTCAGGGAGACTTTCATCGGGATGGTACCGCTCTCAGATGTGATGGACGTGCTGCCGGATGTCTGCACCGTGGCGAAGTCCCCGGACGCGGTCTTGAGAGAGCAGTTCTTCAGCAGGTATTTCCACGGGGCGCTGCCTTTGTTCGCGACATTCACGTTAAAAAGCATATCAAGGTTCAGGTCAATGCCATCAAACGCATCCGCGCTCAGCTGCTTGCCGCCGATAATGGACGCCGCAAGGGTCGCGGCCTTCGTCGCGCTCATGCCGCCGTTCACCAAGGCGTCTTTCAGCGTGCTCAGGGAAGGAAGCTGCACCTTCACGTCGGATACGGACAGCTGCGGCTTAAAGACCGGCACGCTGAAATCCTTTGAGAACGGCAGCGAGAGGGAAGAGCTCTCAAGCAGCGGCACCGAGCTCAGGTCAAGGGCGGCGGCACCTTTCAGCGTAAACGGCAGGGAAGTCTTGCCGCTCGTGCTCTTGGCGTAATTCAGGATGGTATCATACGGCACCTTGAAGGTCATCGTATTGGTGCGGGAGCCCATCGCCGCCACGCTCACCCCGTTGTCTGAATTAATCTTCGTGAACGTGCCGCCCTCATACAGGATGTCCGCGGCCAGCTGCTTGATGGAGAAAGCCACCGGATACGGGTTGCTTATGGAATAGTCGCAGCTAAAGGTTATGCCCTCCAGGTCAAGCGAGCGGATGCCCATAGACTTGAGGGACAAGGACGGCGTTCCCACGACATCCTTCAGGGTCTCGCAGGAAAAAGTCAGCAGGGAAAGCAGCGCCACGGCCGCTCCCACAAAGAGATTCGTCTTTTTCATTCTATAACACTCCAGAACCCGTTCCAAAAGTCGCGTGCGCATGAAACAGGCTCGCAAGAATTTCAGCGGTGCCACGCACCGCGTGCGGTTCCTGAGATACATTCCGGCCAAGAGCCCCGCAGGGGAACTAACGCAAGCTGCGCAGCCCCTCTCCGGAATCCAGCGCGACGCTGTCCCCCGGCGCGATATGCTCCTCGGCAAACCAGCCCTGCGGCACCTCCAGCGCATAGCGCACCGACACGGAGCTTTTCACGGAGGCGGTACTGTAAGGGGTCATGTCAAGGATGTCGCGGATAACACCGTCCGCGTCGATATAGGCGATGGAAAGCGGATGCGGCGTGTCCTTCATCCAGAAGCGGAGCACTTGGTCGCTCTCAAAGACAAAAAGCATACCTGTGCCGGCAGGAATGTGCTTCCGGTTCATAAAACCGTAGTTCCGTTCCTCTTCCTTACGGGCAATCTCCGCCTGCACCGCTACGCTCCGCCCGTCCGCCGTGGAAATCAACAGCGTGCGCTCCGGCAACGAAAACTTCCTGCCGGAGCAGGAAGCCGTCGCAAGCACAAGGACAGAGAAAAAGAGCGCTATGTAGTTTTTGGGACTATGCATGCTCACAGCCCCTCAAGGAAATTCTCCCTCGACTTCTCGCCGGCGGTCTTGTCTACCATCGCGTCGGCCTGAAGCTTCTCGAACACAGCCCTGTCAGTATATTTGAGGGCGAGCGGGCGCTCCAAATCGATGATGACGCTGCCGTCCCGCCATTCGGCCTTGTCAGGATTCAGGGAGACGGGATTTCCGTATTTCTCGCAGAGCGTGCTGAACACCGAATAGTGGTCAAGCTTGTCGCGATTCATGTTGATGGTGATGGTGTACAGCTTGTCCTCATAGAACTGGAACCAGCAGCGGTCAAGGTACGAATAGGGCGCCGTGCGGGACGTATCCGTCTCTATGAGCACGCGGTTATCGCCCGGCAGCAGGGAGACGTCCCGGTCGCCGCGGTAGCCGAAGCGCGAGTCCTGCTTCAGCATCTCCTTTACGTCGTCCACCGACATCCCCAGCTTGACCGCGCCAAATCCGCCGGGAAGCGCCTGGGCGGAAGAGCCGGAAGAGCCCTTGACGTCGGGAATCCGCTCGGACATGGGGAAATCGCCGCCCACGGAAACCGAGACCGACACCCCGCCCTCCGCAGCGAGCGGAAACGCCAGGAGGAAAGCCGAAAAAACTGCCGCGAATATATTCCTATCTGTTTTCATTTGCCCGCCGGTTGTTCTGCTTGCGGTAGAATGCCGCCTGCTTCAATAGCTCAGGGACGTCAGGGACATTTATCTTGCCGTTCCTGATTTTTACGTTCTGGTCTGTGGACAGCTGGTACATCGCTATCTTCTGGTTCTGCGGGGGAATACCGCACAGATTGATGATATCCTGGGGGGACAAATCAGTCTGGAGCGGCACACCCTTCATGTAAGAGATGCCTTTCTGCCCCTCAATCTGCAAGGCAAGCATGTCTATCATGCGCTCGCGCGGCTCCGTGAGCATACCGTTCACCAGCTGGCGGTACATAGACCACACGCGATCCGCGAGCATCGTAGAAAGGCGGGCGATGAATCCCGGCTGAGAGGAAACCATCTGGTCAAAGTTGTTGTGGTTTACCACCATCACGCGGCAATCGCTGTGGGCGATAGCGCTCGCAGAGCGGGGCTTGTCCTCCAGCAGCGCCATCTCGCCGAACATATCGCCTTTTTTCAGGAGGGCAAGCGTCACTTCCTCATTGTCAACGACTTTGGTGATGCGCACGGTGCCTTCCTGTATGATGAACATATCCGGCCCGTTCTGGCATTCGGAGAAAATCATCGTGTCCGCCGGATAACGGCGCAGCATCTCGTCGCTCGGCTCAAAATAAGTGACGGTCGACTTGGGCTTAAGCCGCATAAAGCGGCGTTTTGCCTCCATAGCGTTCGTCCCCGTCGGGCAGCGCTTAAGGTACTGGTAGTAGCCGTACACAGCGATATTGTTGTATCCCGCCTCCTCATAATGCTCGGCAATGCGGAAAAGCTCCTCCGGAGAATCCACGATATTTTTTCGGAGCGTGATTTTGGTGCGGAGATCGTTGAGCACGCGCATCTCGCGGGCAAAATAGCGGACTATCTTCATCGCTATCGGGGTGTTCTTCATTATCAGCTCAGGATACTGATCGCGCCTGACGGCGATGGCGGTCACATCGGTCTGGGCGATGACAGTCTCCATCTGGCTATGGCCGGACATACAGGCCGTAACGCCGACGAAATCCCCCGGCCCCAGAATCTTGATGGAAGTCTCCGGTATCTTGGTCTCATGGTAGCAGGTGACTTTACCGGTCTGTATAATAAAAAATCTGTCGTTGGTATCCGTTCCTTCAACCAGCAGATAAGAATTCATCTTAAAATTAACAAAAGACAACTGCAACATATTCTCGTACCTCTTATTTCGCGGCTATACCCCTAGTCTAGATTTTCGGCAACAGACACAGCCTTCTTAAACAAAAATAATCTCCGGCTCCAGCATACAGCCAGAGCGGGAGCATACAGCCTGCTGGACCTGCCGGACAAGCTCCCGTATATCAGCGGCACGGGCGCCCCCCGTGTTGATGATAAAGTTCCCGTGCCACGGCGCCACCTGCGCACCGCCCACCGAAAGTCCCTTCAGCCCGGCTTCGTCCACCAGCATGCCGCTCGGTTTGCCGAAGCTCCTGTCGTTCTTGAACACGCTCCCGGCGCTCGGCGCATTGAAATGCCCCTTCTCCTTGCGGTCAAGCACAAAATGCCTGTCCTGCCCCCTCACAAATTCCCGGACGTCCGCCGCCGCAGCCCTTCCGCCGTACAGCGCGTCCGGATCCAGGCAGCAGAGCGAGAACTGCACGGCGCTTATCAGGCGCTCCGTCCCCATAAAGGGAGAGCGCTTGTAATCCCAGCCGACACCATCATTATGATACATTTTCGGCTCAAATGCAACGTCAGCTGACAGGTACGGCGGCAAATCGGGCAGATTTACATATTCCACCGCGGAAATCACCGAGCTTATATCCTGGCCGTAGCAGCGGGCATTCATATACGCGGCGCCGCCAGCCGTCCCCGGCAGGCCAGCAAAGCTGCACAGCCCCCACAGGCCGTGCTCCTCGCAGAATTCCGTGATGGAGGCGATGCTTGCCCCTGCCCCGCAGCAGAGCGTTGCCCGGCAGCGCCGGCCAAAAGGAATCCCGTCGTCTGCGGGCGCAAGCTCCTCCCCCGCCTGCACGGATATGCCCCGCATCCCCCCCGTGGAAAGCACCGCACCGCAAAAACCGCCGTCATCCACCACAAGGTTGCTCCCGCCGCCCAGCACAAAAAGGCGCAGCCCGGCGGCACGGCAGCGGGATGCGGCGAACGCGGCGGAAGAGACGTCGGCAGGGCAGACAAACAGCGCGGCAGGCCCGCCGACCCTCATCGTCGTGCGGGGCGCGAGCGGCTCGTCATAGGCAAGGCTGCCCCGGAAAAAAGGGGAGTTCTTGATATTTTCTCCTATTTCTCGTATGCTATCCATGATTGTACCTATAAAAGCTACATTTAAAGGCTACATTTTTGCAAGGCTTCAGCCTGAAAAAATGCAAGGCCAGCGGGGGAACCATCGCTTTTCCTCCCTGGTCGATTATACACGATATTTTCGATTTGGTCATCTGGAGGAACTATGGGATTACGTCTTTTCAATACAATGGGCCGCACAATGCAGGACTTTACTCCCATCACGCCGGGCTTCGTGGGCTTTTACGGCTGCGGCCCTACAGTCTACAACTACGCGCACATCGGGAACCTCCGCGCATACATATTCCTTGACACGCTGGACAGGACGCTCTCGTTCCTCGGATTCGGCAAAAAGCACGTCATGAACATCACCGACATCGGGCACCTGACGGGCGACGCGGACGCGGGCGAGGACAAAATGCTCAAAACCGCGCGGGAACGCCACGAATCCGTGCTGGAAGTCGCCCAGTTCTACACGGACGCCTTCTTCAAAGACTTCGACAGGCTGAACATCATCCGTCCGGACGTCGTATGCAGGGCAACAGAGCACGTGGGCGACATGATTGAGCTGATAAAGCGCATAGAGGCAAACGGGCACACCTATATGGCGGGCGGTAACCTCTACTACGACGTGACGACCTACCCGAACTACGGCGACCTTGCCCAGCTGAACCTGGACGAGCTGCGCGCGGGGGCAGGCAAGCGCGACGTCGTGGTCGTGGACGAGAACAAGCGCAACCCGCACGACTTTGTGCTGTGGTTCACCAAGAGCAAATTCGAGAACCAGGCGCTCACCTGGGATTCCCCGTGGGGGCGCGGCTACCCCGGCTGGCACATCGAATGCTCCGCCATGAGCATGAAATATCTGGGCGAGCACTTCGACATCCACACGGGCGGCATAGACCACATCCCCATCCACCACACGAACGAGATTGCCCAGAGCGAGGGCGCCACCGGCAAAAAGTGGGTTAACTACTGGCTGCACAACGAATTCCTTGTCATCGCAAAAGACAAAAAAACTGCCGGGACGGACGCGGCGGACAAAATGTCAAAGTCCAGCGGTAACTTTTTGACGCTTACGTCGTTAATTGATAAAGGGTATGACCCGCTCGACTACCGGCTCTTCCTGCTGGGCGCGCACTACCGCAAGCAGATTTACTTCAGCTGGGAGGCCATGGACGGGGCAAAGAACGCCCGGCAGGCGCTCGTGCAGCGGGTCGCAAAACTTGCGCAGGCAGCGGGCGGAAAAGCAGCCCTGTGCCCGGAAAAGCACTATGCCAAAGGCGAGGCGGCAAAAACGGAGGGTCTCGGCGGCAAGGCTAAGAACTACCTTGAGGAATTCCGCACTGCGCTGGAGAACGACCTCTCCACGCCGGTCGCGCTGAGCCTGCTCCAGAAAGCCGTCAAGGACGGCAGCCTTGCGGCCGCAGAGGCGCTGGAGCTTGTCCGCCGCATGGACAGCGTCCTCGGTCTCAGGCTCGCGGAAAGCGCGGCGGCCGCCCTCGATGTCCCGGCAAACGCAGGCGCCGCAGCCCACGCGGACGACCCCGAGGCGGAGGCTATCAACGCGCTCGTCGCCGAACGCAGCGCCGCAAAGAAGGCAAAGAATTTTGCCCGCTCGGACGAGATTCGCGACCAGCTTGCGGCAAAGGGCATCGTCATAACAGACACGCCGCAGGGACCCGTCTGGGAACGGACAGCCCAAAAGAAATAGCGCCACGGCAGCAAAAAAAAACTGCCGGAATTATATATTTTTTGTAACCAAAAGGGGTTATCGTGTTTTCTAATTATAGTGAAGTTCCTGAGGCGAAAGAGCAGATTAACTGCGCCGACCCGCAGGATTTCAAAAAAGTATATGACGCTACCATGCAGCTGCTTTTCAAGGTTTCCTACCGCATCGTGAACGACGAGGAGGCCGCAGAAGACCTGGTGCATGACTCTTTCATCAAAGCGAACGAAAAACAGCTCGTTTTTCCCTCACTGGATGATGCAAAGTACTGGCTCATACGGGTGGTAAAGAACGCCTCCCTCAACTATGCGAAGCGCAAGCTGCGCGAGGCAAAGGCATACCACAAGGCGCTCTACGAGGGGCGTCAGGAGATGGAGAGCGGCGAGACCGAGCTCCTGAAAGCCGAGGCGATAAAAAGCGCCCGGGAAGCACTGGAAAAACTTCCGCCGAAACTGAAGGAAGTCCTTATCCTGAGGGAATACGGCGAAATGAACTATAAAGAGATTGGCAAGGTGCTTGGCATCACGGAGGCGAACGTAAAAGTCCGCGTCTTCCGCGCACGCGAGCAACTGGTTAAACTAATAGGAGAAGAAGATGTCTACCTGTCCTGATAAAGATATTCACTCACTGTACCTCGACAACGAGCTGCCGGAGAATCACGTGGCGGAATATGAGCAGCACCTGCAGTCCTGCGGAAAGTGCAAGGATGCGCTGGAAAAACGGCGCCGCCTGCACGAGCTGTTCGCGGAGGACAGCCGGAACATCTCGCTCAGCCAGCAGGAGATGGAGGCAAGCTTTGACCGCCTCCAGGCACGGCTCTCCTACAAGAAAGTCGCCCACAAGACGCTCGTGCTGGGCAATGCCGCACGCGCAATCGTCAAGGATATGTGCATCGGCGCGGCTGCCGCGGCAGCTGTCATCGCGATTCTCCCGCTCCGCATGAACAACGCGCAGCGCAACGCCGCACCGGCGTTCACCCCCATCGCGCGGCAGACATCGTTCAACCTTCCCATCGCGAACAGCGACGGAAACGTTACCCCGGTGGCGCTCTCCACATTCCTTGGCGAGGACGAAAGCTCCGTGCCCGCAAAGATGCCCAAGGGCGCATCGCTGCAGGCACAGACGGCCGTCGCGGCAATGGTCATGCCCTTTGGCAGCACCATCGCGGGCACCGTTGACGCGGAGCCCATCGAATACATGGATCTTACCAGCTACGACGTATTCAGCCCCATCGAAGAGCCGGTCCAGAATACCACGCAGCACGGATTTTTCGTGCACTTCTCCTCACCGCTGGTATCCTTTGACATAGGCAATAACAAGTGAGTTTTTTCGGAACCTATAAAAAGCTCCTTAAAAACAAAGCAAGGGTTCGTTTCGCGACATTCTTCTTCTTCGTCTGCGCGGCAACGGTGTTCCTGTTCCTGCGCAGCCACGAAGTAAGCGGCAAACCGCTCATATCCTCAATAAGCCCGTCCGTCGGCTCGCCCGGCGATATACTTATCATCAGCGGAAGCAACTTTGGCGCCACCCGCGGCACATCCTACGTAGACATCGCGGGCTCACGCGTAACGGGCAGCAAATACCGGCTGTGGACGGACACGGAAATCCAGCTGGAGCTGCCGTCAAACGTGCAGGACGGGCTGGTCAGCGTCTGTACGACCGCCGGGCAGTCCGAGCCGGCATTCTTTGCGAACAAATCCGGTATCCCCGTGACCGCACGCACAGACCCCTCAATCACGCTGCCGAGCATAGAGTCGGTATCCCCCCAGAGCGCGGCGACCGGGGAGCTGATAAGCATCACCGGCAACAACTTCGGCACATCACGGGAATCATCGGCGGTCTATTTTTCGGCGAACCGCTCCGAGCCGGCGGCGGGCGCTGCCGCAGAGAACGAGGACGCTCAGTTCATCCCGGCGTCCCCGCAGGATTACGATTACGAGCTGTGGAGCAACAGCGAGATTAAGGTCAGGGTACCCGACGGAGCCGACTCAGGGCAGCTCTATGTACGCACCGGGCGCGGAAGGAGCGCATACCAGTCGTTCACCGTCAATTTCCCCGCAGGGAAAAAATCCTACGGCAAGCAGCGGACGTATGTGCTGCAGCTCAGCACCAACATAGAGAGCAACGGGGACGGCCAGGACGCCCCCATCACGCTCTACATGCCGCGCCCAGCGACTTCTGCCCTGCAGCCGTCAGCGGAGCTGGAGGAAATATCCCCGGAGCCGCTCATCGCCGACGACCTGCGCAACATCATCTTCCAGACCCAGCTCAAAAAGACGGCTGGCAGCAAACAGTCATTCTCCGCAACGGCAATCATCAGCCTCTATTCCTTTGCGGCCAACATCGACCCCAAGAAAATCGGCGGCTACACGGACACAAAGCGGCCGCTCTACAAGGCGAACACCGTGCAGGACGCCTGCATTCCGGCCGCGGCTCCCGATGTCGCCAGCCTCAAGGACAGCATACTTGGCAAGGAGAAGAATCCCTACCGGCAGGCAAAGCTATTCTACGACTACATGACGGAGCAATACCGCATAAGCGGCAGCACGCGCAGCGGCGACGCCTCCGAGCTTGACCTTATCCGGGACAAGAGCGGGGACGCCTACGACTTTGCCATCATATACACCGCGCTCTGCCGCTCGGCAGGCATACCGGCGGTTCCGGTCTGCGGCATCCTCGCGGAAAACCAGAACACAAGCCGCTGCCACTGGTGGACTGAAATCTATTTTGAAAAATATGGTTGGTTTCCAGTTGACGTATCGCTCGGTGCCGGGTTACAATATAATGCTTTCACCCAAGTCGACGACGCGCGGAATTTCTACTTCGGAAACCTGGACAGCCAGCACATTGCGTTCAGCCGCGGATGGAACCAGATAAAACCATCCATAAGCACCAGCAAGCTCGTCCGCTTTCCGCGTTCCTACGCGCTCCAGTCAATATGGGAGGAAGCAGGGGAAGCCGCGTCAAGCTTCAGCTCCCTCTGGAACGACCCTATAATCGTCGGAATCTATTAAGGAAAACCGGTCTCAAAATCCCTCCGGACTTTGAGGCTGCCCGTAAGGAGACTCTTCTCTATGGTAACAAAAGTATTGAGCGTAGGCGGCTCCATTATCGCCCCGTCAGAGCCGGACACCGGCTTTCTCTCGGAATTCTGCGGGATGGTGACGGACTGGCTCCTTTCCAATTCAGAGACACGGCTCATCCTTGTCGCCGGGGGCGGCGGTCCCGCCCGGATGTACCAGAACGCGTACCGCACGGTGGCGCAGGCACTCACGGAGCCGCAGAAAAAAGCCGCCGGCTACGAGACGGAGCAGGACACAAACAACGCCTGCGACTGGCTCGGCATCATGGCGACAAGGCTGAACGCCCAGCTGCTCAAGACCGCATTCGGCCCGCTGTGCAGGCAAGAGGTCGTCATAGACCCCACCAAGGTATCCGATTTTACCGGCAGAGTGCTCGTTGCCGCAGGATGGAAGCCCGGCTTCTCCACCGACAACGACGCCGTGCTGCTCGCGGAACGCTTCAATGCGGACACCGTCGTAAATCTTTCGAACATAGAGAAAGTCTACACCGACGACCCCCGCAAGAACCCCGACGCAAAGCCGCTGGACAGCATTTCGTGGGCTGAATTCCGCAAGATGGTCGGTGACGAATGGGTTCCCGGCAAAAACTGCCCCTTCGACCCGATTGCCAGCAAGAAGGCGGAGCAGCTGCGGCTCACCGTCATTTGCGCCGGCGGCAGGAATATCCCGAATATCCGTGCGATTCTGGACGGAAGGGAATATACCGGCACGACAATCCGCTGAGCGCTTTCCGACGATGAGAATTCGGCAGACCTCAGCGCTCATGCTTTGCGCGGCACTCCTGCTTGCCGGATGCGTATCCGGCAGGCACAGGACGACGAGCCCGGCACCATCACCCGCATCAAAAACAATCTCCCGCAAGCTGAGCGACCCCGGCATAAAGTCGGCGATGCAGCTGTACCAGTTCTTTCTGGCGAACCGTCCGGATGCCGACAAGACGACCGTCCGCAAGCTCGCCCTGCTGTACCGCAACGAGGCTGCGGCAGAAGGAATAAACAGCGACTGCGCCTTTGTGCAGATGTGCCTTGAGACAGGCTTCCTGACCTTCGGGAGCCTTATCACTGCGGATATGCACAATTACTGCGGGCTCGGCGCAATCGACAGCGAGCACCCCGGAGAATCCTTTGAGACCATGCAGCTGGGCGTCCGCGCGCATATCCAGCACCTGCACGCCTATGCCACGACAGACGACGTGCCCCTCAAGAACGACTGCATCGACAGGCGCTACAAGTATGTCCGCCCCCGCGGCAAAGCGTCCACCATCTACGAGCTTTCCGGCACATGGGCGGCCGACCCTGGCTACGGCCAGAAACTGGACGACCTGCTGTCAAGGCTGGAGCAGTACTAAGCCCCGGCTCCACCGCCATAAAGAATGGGGCTGTCCAATAACTTCGTTTCGTAGCGGGCAAGAGAGCTTGTCGAAATGACTACTACACTATATATGGTGGTTTCGGCAGGCTCAACCACCGCATTTTGAACTTTTTAGTTATCCCCTTTTTATGGCAAATCCATCTCTGTCACGAAAGAGCCGCATCACACGGTACTCGGCAGGACATTCATGATATCGAGCCTGCCGTCGGAAAGATTTGCCTCGTAAAGGCGGTTCTGGTAGCAGATGGCGATATTCTTACAGTAGGTGGTTCCGGGGGCGGTATACAGCTCCGCGGCACGGATGCCTCCTTCGCTCCACGAGATGTCCAGCTTTATATTCCCTTTCAGATGAAGTCCGCGCAGGCTTCCTTCCGTCCATGACGGCGGCAGCGCCGGCAGCACATCGATAACGATACGGGAGCCGTCCTGCTCGCTCTGCGCTATCATGCGCGTCATTGCCGCAAGGGAGCCGAAATTCCCGTCAATCTGGAACGGCGGGTGGCTGTCCAGCAGGTTGGGCTGCGTGGATTTTGTGAACAGGGTCTCCAGCTCTTTGCCCGCGCTGACACCGTCATGCAGGCTCGCGCGGAAATTGAGAATCCATGCGAGCGACCAGCCGGTATGCCCGCCGCCGTTCGCAAGGCGTTTTTCTATGGTTTTGCGGGCAGCCTGCGCCAAGTCCGGCGTCCGCACGGCGCTGATGCTGTGACCGGGGAACAAGCCGTACAGGTGGGAGATATGGCGGTGCCCCGGCTCCGTCTCCTCACAGGCGAACGGCCATTCCCTGATGGTTCCCTCAGCGGTGATTGCAGGCGGCTCCAGCTTTGCGAGCATGGCGCGCACATGCAGCATATCGCTGTCCGTGTCCGGAAGGGCAAGGTCTTTTGCCGATTGCAACGTGGCGCGGAAGAGGTGCTCCAGTATGCGGTTGTCCATATCCGCCCCGGCGCAGAGAGAAGCGCGGCTTCCGTCCGCAAGGCGGTAGGTATTCTCCGGAGAGACGGAGGGCGAGAGTATCAGATGCTTGCCGTCCTCGGAAGGAATCAGGAATTCCGCAAAAAAGCGGCACGCATCCCTGAGCAGGTAAAAGTATTTCCGCAGGAATTTCTTGTCCAGCGTGTACTCATAGTGCTCCCGCACGTGCGTGGCCAGCCATGCCGCACCGAGCAGCCAGTAGGTTCCGGGAATCCAGGTGTCCTGCGGCGCGGTGTCAGCCCAGATGTCCAGATTGTGATGCGCGACAAAGCCGCCGCAGCCGTACATAATGCGCGCGGTTTTCTTGCCGTTGCGGTGGGCACGCTCCAGCAGCCTGAACAAGGGGAGCTCCGTATCGCCGAGTCCGCACATCGAAGCCGGCCAGTAGTTCATCTCCGTATTTATGTTTATGGTAAATTTGCTTCCCCACGGCGGATCCATGTCCTTGTTCCAGAGCCCCTGCAAAGTGGCGGGAAGCGTTCCCGGCGCACGGCTGCAGGAAATGAGGAGGTAGCGGTTGTAGTTCCAGTACAGCTCGGCGAGCGCGGTACTGCCCGCGTGCCCGGACAGCAGCTCGTCTGCCGGCAGCTTTTCCAGCGCCTCGTCCTTCGCGAGGCTGAGCGACACCGCCTTGTACCAGCGCCCGTATTCCTTGATGTGCGCCGCGCGGAAATCGCCGTAGGGCTGGCTGGAGGCAAAGCAAAGCCTTCGCAGCGCCCTGTCCACGCACCATGCGGCAAGCCGGGCGGGGCTGTTGTGCACATGCCCGCCCTTCCTGTAATAATTGCGCTTGCGGAAGGCGCTCTCGATGTCAACATAGAGGGTCACTTCGTCCGCGCCCTCCACGACAATGCAGCCACCGCGCGTCATACACTTACCGCCGGAAAGCACCGCAGTCGCCATCACGCAGAAGGGAATGCCGTGCGTGTCCTCCAGCACGATGGTATCGTCGGAGAGCGAGTACTGGCGGGTAGAAAAATTGCCCCGCTCCAGATATGCGCGGAAAAAGATGCTTTTGGGCGTGGTGGCCGCGATATGGACGGCAAGGACATCTGCCGGGGCAGACGCGATGACCTCCCGCGTGTAGCTGATGCTGCTGCCCTGCGTGTTCTTGGAGAAAAAGGCCGTGCTCGGCATACTGCTTTCCATAGAAAAGGACACCGTCGCAGCGGCGGTCTCAAGGTCAAGCTCCCGTTTGTAGACGGAGACATCGCCGCCGCCTATCTCCTGCCCTTCCGCCGTAAAAAAATCGATAAGCAGGTTCCCCGCCGTCTGGTAGACCGTCTGCTGGGAAGGAGTGCCGCTCATAGCCTCAAAGGCGAGCCGCTCAGCCTCGCCGGTCTGCCCTTTGGCCAGCTTGTCCTGAATATCGTGTATCGTCTGGGCGCAGCTGCGGTTGTTGCGGTCTTTGTGCTCCCCGGACCACACCGACTCCTCGTTCAGCTGGATTGTCTCGTGGCCGAAGCCGCCGTACACCATGGCCCCGATTCTGCCGTTTCCGAGCGGCAGCGCAGAATTCCAGTCTTCCGCAGGGGTCTTGTACCATACTGTGTTCATACCGTTCCTCGTTTTCAGGCGGATTTCAAAGGCTCGTGCCCCGGCCGCCCGTTCATTAGCCCTGCCCGGAAAGCGCAGTTCCCGGACAGGGCTCTTCTTGCATAATGCCGGGTATGCTGTCCGTAAAAAGGCCTAAAGCTCCGCCGCACATGCGGCTCCCGGACAGCCCCCCATGCAAACAGACCACATGCGGCATAAAAAAGTTGCAGCCGCACACAAAAAAAGGCAGCCGGGAAGCAGCTGCCTTCTACAAATTCCTGCGAGAACGCAACGCAAGCGAGCGTTACCCCGCGCTCCGCGTCCTCTCAGAATTTCGCCTTGCGCAGGCGGACCTTCTCGATATCCTCGCAGAAGAGCTCGCGCAGATCGTTCAGCCCCAGCGCCATGAGCGCCATGCGGTCTATGCCGATGCCCCATGCAAGCACAGGAACATCGATGCCCATCGCCTTCGTCACTTCCGGGCGGAAAATCCCGGAGCCGCCCAGCTCGAACCAGCCGAGTTTGGGGTGCTTGATATGGACTTCGATGGAAGGCTCCGTAAACGGGAAGTAGCCCGGCACGTATTTCACTTCCGTCGCACCCGCAATCTCCACGGCAAACATGCGCAGAAAGCCGAGCAGCGTGCGCAGGTTCACGTCCTTGCCGAGCACGATGCCTTCAGTCTGGTAGAAATCGCTCAGGTGCGTCGCATCGACCTTGTCGTAGCGGAAGCAGCGCGCGATACCAAAGTACTTGCCCGGAACCTGCGCGCTGTGCAGCTGATGGGCGGAAAGCACCGTTCCTTGGCTGCGCATGATGAGGCGCCGCGTAAATTCCGTGTCAAAATGGTAATTCCAGCCGCGGCTGCCGCTGTTGCCGCCGTTCTCATGGACGGCGCGCACATTGCTCAAATACGGCTCCTCTATGCTCTTGGCATGGGTCGGCGTCTTGATGCGGTATACGTCGTGGATATCGCGGGCAGCATGGAACTGCGGCATAAAGAGCGCGTCGCCGTTCCAGAATTCCGTCTCCACGAGCGGCCCGTCAAATTCCTGGAAGCCAAGGGAACAGAGCTTGTCCTTGACAGACTCAAGGAACTGGACATAGGGGTTCGTCCGCCCCGGTATGATACGGGCCGGAGGAATGCTGATATTATATGCGCGGAAGCTGCCCTTCTTCCAGTCGCCGGAAGCGAGCATGCCCGGCGTAATCTCGCCTATCTCGTTGCCGGTTATGCCAGCCTGCCTGAGGGCGTCCGCAATCTTCAGGAATTCCCCGGTCAGCTTGTAGGCGACAGTCTCGCGCTCAATCGTGCGGAACGGGGTCTCGGAGACGCCGCGTTTCTTGGTCAGGCCGCCCATGACCGCCATTTCCTGCGCGGAAAGATTGGCTGCATCAAGCTGGCCGTTCTCCGCAGCGGCGGCTTTTTCTATCAGCTGCCTGCTTATGGCAAGGCGCTCCGGCAGCGCGGCGCCCGTATATTCGGCCTTCTTCTCGGCGGTCATCTTCAGGACGCCTTCTTTGCTGAGCAGACCGAACGCAGAGCCCACGTCCTTGTTCTCAAGGGCAAGCGCCTTTGCGATTTCAGGGAGAAGCTTGGGGCCGCTCTCTTTCAGGTATGCGATTATCCGCTCCTCTGCGGAGCCGTTCTTTGCGACAAGCCTGCCAAAATCGGTCAGCTCGTAAAATGTATGGGGTGTACGGGAAGTCTCCGCAAGCAGCTGCTTGCCGGTCAGCCAGCTGAATGCCTGGTTTGCATGACCTTCCTTATACCCAAGCTCTTTCTGGAGCCTGGCAGAAGTCAGCTCGTCCGTCTGCCTGTAGCGGAGCAGCACCTTTGTTTCCAGCGGGTGCAGATTTTTGATAAGTGTCTTAATATCCGTCAATTTCAGTGTACCAGCCTATAACACGGGCGGATTCCGAAGCCCTGACATATTCCGGGATGTGCTTTCAGGATTCCGGGAGCAGCCTTAAATAAAGTAAGGGTATGTTATCAAATCCTGTGGATTTAATCAACATACCCCGTTCGTTTTTCAAGACTGAGCGGAACCGCCCGGTTCTGCCAGCAGCTTACTTCTTGTAGTAGACGTAAGAGCTGTAGCGAGCCATTCTCAGCTTTGAATCAGCATCCCTGAAGTACTTCGTCTTGTCCTTCGCCTTGTAGAAGTAGTGCTTGTACTGGTGCTCGCCGGCAAAGTCCTGCAGCACAGCCATCGCGGTGTTCATCGCCTCGCCCTGGTCGTAGCTTGAGGCAAGGCAGGTGTAATACAGGCGCACCTCATCCGTCAGCGGCGTATACTCAAGGGTAATCTGCACGTTCTTTGCGGTCGGGTGCAGATAGTCATACTGATCCTCAACAGTGATTGTCTGTGTCGTGCGGTCAGCATAGCTGTCCGCAGCCTCAACGGTAGCATCAGCCGCGGACTGGGCAAAGACAACGGATGTAAGGGCCAGCGTTGCGATAGCAATCAGTGAAAGTATTTTCTTCATAAGTTTCCTCCTGGACTGATAGTCGTCAGTACGTTGTATACTTGACTATTCTATCAGTTTCTAGAAAAAATTCAAGGTCGGCGACATACTGACCTTCGCTAATATAAATGCGTGGATTGCCGATAAGTAACACTTTTCCCAAAATTTCTTTCGGTTTGTTCTTCTCGTAAATCCGCCAATATTCCCGCACGGCATTTTTTACGGCCTCCTTGCAGGCAGCCTGTATGCCCTCAAATTCGCCTTCCACGGAGGCTGCGCCTTTTCCGTGGATTTTCGGCAGCTGTACGGATGTCCAGCGGCGATACGAAAGCTGCTGCGCCTCGGTGCGGTCGCAGTACGCCCAGCAGACAAGGCGGTTCTCCAGCGGCTCCGGGTTCTTGTAGCTGATGGGGTTCATCGCCGCGCTGAACGGCGTCACCTCCTCCACCTCAAAGATTTCCTGCACACGGCGCGTTTTGTCATAGGGAACATAATCAAAGGCCCAGCCGGAAATCATGCCGGAAAGCAGGAAGGGGGTAATCTCCTTTGTCCGCTCGATGGCATAACCGAAGACCTCAAGCTTTTCCGCCACATAAGGGTCATCCGGCGAAACCGCCGGAGACGCGACGGCCGCAGCAGTGGCGGATGCCTGCCGCGCGGCGGTCTTTTTGAGCACGGCGTCCTTGTCCGTGCCCTCCGGCTCGTCAAAAGAACCGGGGAAAGGATCGATGCTGCTCCAGATAAGGATTCTCAGCTGCTCCGCCTGCGAGGGCTGCTGCGCCCCAAGCACCGCACCAAAGGAACAAAACAGAAAGATAATTAAAACCGACTTAAAACAAACAAATCTCTTTCCCATAGCAATTCCCACTGTGGATTCAGAATCCGCTCAGACCAGTCCCCAAAGCCTGCCGCCCGGAGACCTCAGTGCATTTCCGTCCGGGCAGGACTGCTGCCATGCCGCAGGCTGCCCCTCAGCTAAAGCTGCTCCAAAAGCGACAGGCTTTTGAAACGTATCCATCTTAATGTCGGCCGCCGGGCGCCCGGAGAACAGACCCTTGTGCGGCAGGCACCGCTACTGCTCCGCGTACGCCTTCCGCACTTCCTCGATAATAGCGGCATCCGCCACCGTAATCTTGTTCCGGCCCTCCCGCTTTGAGACATAGAGCGCCTTATCAGCCTGATCCACCAGCTGCTCCGCGGAGGCGGCGGGGTTCTTTTCCATAGAGAATGTCGCAACCCCGCCAGAAATCGTCATCTGCAGCCGCTGCATCTGGTACACAAAGTCAAAATGCTCGATATTCTTCCTGATGCGCTCCGCCACCATCAGGGCGTCGGACTGCGAGGTACCGTTGAGCAGCACGGTAAATTCCTCCCCGCCATAGCGGGAAGCCATGTCGTCGCCGCGGATGCTGCCTTTGATGATGCTCGCCACCTGCGTCAGGACATAATCGCCGCACGCGTGCCCGTAGGTATCGTTCACCTTCTTGAAAAAATCAATGTCGAACATCAGCACGCTGACAATCCCTGAGTTCTCGCGGGCGCTCGCCAGCCTGTCCGAAAGCACATTGAAAAAGTAGTACTTGAATTTCAGGTGCGTCATCATATCCGTGGAGGAAAGCTCCACGAGGAAGGCGTTGTTCACCGCAATAGACGCAAGCGACGTAATGGTAAGGATTTCCTGCTTTTCGTAATCGGTATAGCCGCCGTCCGTCATGCCGGGGATAATGCGCTCGCCGAGCACGAGGATGCCGTTCAGGCGGTTCTTGAGGAGCAGGGGGACGACGAGCGTCGGCTTGAGCTGACGAAGGATATTGACTTCCTTGCAGTCCGGCAGCGCCTCCTCAAGCTCCGGAAGCGTGTAGACGCGCTCCTCGCTGCTCATCTTCTCTATCAGTTTGGAATTTTTTGGGATGGAATAATCCAGCAGCTGGTCGGTGTCAAGGTTCTGATAGTTGTTGCCGAGCCGGAACGATGTGTTCGTGACGGAATTCAGAGTAAAGATACCAGCACCCGTCACGCGCATCTGCGCCATCGCCGTGTACAGGATGGACTCGATAAGCGTCGGCAGCTCCAGCGTCGTGCAGAGGGAGCGGGTTATCTCCAGCATCTGGTTGAGGTCGTAGATTTCCTTCTCGTAGTCGGCGGCAGTCTTGCTGCCAAGCGCTACCTCCTGGCTCATCGTGCTGAATTCAGTTTCCATTAAGCTCCCTCCTCCCGTCAGCTCTTCTTGTCCTTCTTGAGGACGACATACTCTTTCATTATATCAAAGAATATCGTCCAAGAGGAGTATGTTTTTTCAAGGAATTCTGAATGATCCCTGTTGCGAGAAGACATCATCAGCACTTTCAGGTTCGTGATGACATCGGACATGGGCTTTTTCGACTCCACCAGTATCTCGCCGACCTTCTCGTCCAGCTGGTAGAGGTTGTTCACTTCAGCCTGAAGGAGGGACTTTACGCGCTTGTCGATTTTGTCCATCAGATCCTTGAGGCGGTTGAGGAAAGCCGGATCCTTGTGCCCGTCGCGCAGCAGGCCGGTGATAAGCGCCTCGTCGAATTCCCCTCCCTGCTGGAACAGCATCTCGAACTGCTCGATGTGGGCAAGGCTGTCGTTCACCGCGTAGACCTCGGCGGCAAAGTCTTTCTTGTAGTCCGGCGCATTGAAAAAGCCCTCTATCACGATATCGTCCAGCACGAGCTTTACATGCTCCTTGTACAGGCGGACAAGGAAGGTTTTGAGCACCTGCATGGGCAGCACCCAGTAGAACGCGCAGGGAGAATCCTGCTTGATACGCATATTGAGCTCATCGTTGTAGCCCCTGAGCGTCTCCATCGCGGAATCGCCGAAGAGGGCATGCACCTCGTTGCTGATATTCTCTTCCTGCAGCGCGTTCTTGAGGCGGCCTTCGTCAACGGTAAAGCGGTTCTCCAGATAGTTGGAATAGCGCTGGCGCTCGTCGCTCTCGTAGACGTTCTTCTCCGGCATAAAGTCGGGGGCTCCCTTGGACATGCGTACGAGCATAAGGAGCGTATCCGTCCGGAGAACCTTTTTTATGACGGACTGGACTTTGCGCAGACTGGAGACCAGCTCGTCCTGCTTCCGCTTGTCGATGCGGGAGCGGTTGTACAGCTGGTAGAGGGCAAGGACGGCGTTGTTCGTGGACGTGTTTATGTCCATGCCCGCGATAATGTAATATAAATCCTGCAGCGCGTTCTCCACGAGCGTCAGGGGAACGGGCTGGAAATTCGGTTTTGCGGGGGAATCCGGGTTATAGTTCGCGTCAAAGAGGTGCAGCACCGACATATAATTGAATTTGCAGATGTCGCTCAGCTGCTTCAGCTTGTTTATGACCGTGTCTATTTTTGTGAACTGGGGGGATTTGAGCTCCTTGAGCACTTTGTCCAGCTGGACGCGCTCCATCTCAAAGAAGCGCGGCAGGTCGTCCGCCTGAGCCGCGGCATCCTTGCGGTTCTGGTAGGAAAGGCTCTCGATGATAGCCTGCCCCTCCTCCGAGAAGCCGGTAAGCATCAGCTGCTCCGCAAAGTGGAAGTTGCGCTCGATGTCCTCGCTGCAGATTGTCTCGGACAGCAGATTGTGCAAGGGCTTGGTGTTCACATAAAGAATCCTGAGGGCTTCCGCAAAATTCGGCTGCAGCAGGTCATCCGCATAAATGGATGGAGAAACCGCACGCAGCTCGTTGCCGAGTTTCCGAAGTGCCACTCTTTTCTTTACCTCCGGCGCCGTCGGCGTGAATAATTCCTGAAGGAAATTCTTTAAGCTCTGAATAATCTGCATAATCCTATTTTATGCCAAAAAAGTGATTTAGACAAGGGAGAGACTTTCAAAACTCAGACGAGTTTGGAAAGTCATGCAAAATCCTCCGCAAAAACCACGACGCAAAGAGGTTTTTGCAAGCAAGTTCCAAAAAACAACGGACTTCTGAAGCTTACTCAAGGTAGGAGGCAAAAATCGTACGGTAGTCGCTCACGGTCTCGGCCATGACCAGCTGCGAGCGGAGCTTTGCCCCGCCCCGGATGCCGGAGCTGTACGCGCAGAATTTCTTGCGCATCTGCATGCAGGCGGTTCTCTCGCCTTTGTCCGCGACATTGAGCTCAAGCTCCCGGAAGCCCACGAGCAGGCGCTCCTTCAGCGGCTCCTCGTCGTAGCGGCCTTCGCTAAGGTACTGCCGCGTCCGGCGGAACAGGAAGGGATCCCCCATGGCGCCGCGCGCGAACATGACGCCGTCAGCGCCGGTCTCCTCCAGCATACGGCGCGCGCTTTCGGGACTGTGGGCATCCCCGCTGCCAAAGACCGGCACCCGACCCGCCACAAATTCCACCAGCTGGCGCTGTATGCCCCAGTCGGCCTTGCCCTCATAGCCCTGCGCCCGCGTACGGGCATGGATGGTAATCGCGTCCGCCCCCGCGCTGAGCGCGGCCTCGGCTGCCTCTTTCCAGGTCAGGTGCTGCGCGTCCCAGCCGCTGCGGATTTTTATGGTCACAGGGATTTCCGGGCGCTCAGGATGCTCTGCGGCATAGGCCTTTACGGCGCCCTTCACCGCGCTCACGATGGCGTACAAGCGCTCCGGCTCCTTGGTGAGCATGCTGCCCGCGCCGGTCTTTACGATTTTTGGGACGGGGCAGCCGCCGTTGATGTCCAGCGCGTCGCAGCTCGTGCGGGAAAGCACGATAGGCACCGCAGCGGCCATAACATCCGCATTGCCGCCAAAAATCTGTACGGCATAAGCCTTCTCCTGCGGCGATTTCTCCATGAGCGCGGCGGTCTTTCCGGAACCGCGGACGAGCGCCTCCGCAGACACCATCTCCGTCGTGCAGAGGGAAGCCCCCTGCTCCGCGCACAGCGAGCGGAACGCCCGGTCGCTGTAACCGGCAATAGGCGCAAGGAAGAGGTTGCCGTCCAGCCGGAGGGAGCCTATCCGGACGGGATGGTACAGGGACGTCATGCTTCCGGCAGCCCGAAGAAAGCGCAGCTGTTCTTCCACAGCTGGGCGCTGAGCGTCTCGATGTCCATCTCCAGCATGTCCGCAAGGAATTTCGCCGTGGCCGGCAGGTAGGCGGGCATGGTGCGCTTGCGCTCGCGGTATTCCGAGGGAATCATGAAGGGACTCTCGGTCTCCAGCAGGATGCGGTCGAGCGGGATGTTCAGCACGGTCTCGTGCAGGTTGCGCGCGTTCCGGTACGTCAGGTTCCCCGCAAAGGAGAAATAGACGTTGAGCCCGGCGGAGAGGCACTGCTTTGCGTAGCCGGCGTTCTCGCTGTAGCAGTGGAAGACGGCTCCCTTGCCGGGGATACGGTCGCGCAGAATCTCAAAGATGTCCTTCCCGGCCTCGCGGTTGTGGATGATGACGGGCAGGTCGAGCTTGCGGGCAAGCTCCAGCTGGGCGATAAAAAGCTCTATCTGGCTGCGCTTGTCACCGTACTGCTTCAGGTAGTCCAGCCCGGTCTCGCCTATCGCCACCACGTTGGGCAGCTTCGCGCTCTCCTCCACCGTCCGCATCCAGTCGGAGCCGCAGGACGTCACTTCCGACGGGCCCACGCCCACCGCATGGAAGATGCCCTTCTGGGACTTCAGCACGGCATACTCCTTCTTGAAGTCATGGAGACCGTTGTTTATGCTGATGATACGGGTAACGCCCGCCTGCCTGGCCTGCTGAATAACGCGTATTTGTTCTATAGGGTCGTCATATATCAACCCTATATGGGCATGAGTATCAAAAAATTGCAT
>DGUD01000224.1 GCA_002393865.1 Treponema sp. UBA4319 | reverse complement strand
GTCTTTAAAATGCGTTTGCCCTGCGTTTGCCCTGGCGCTCTCTTGCATAAAGCGTGATTTTTTGCTATTTTAGGTCAATTATGAGTACGAGATGTTTTGCAATGTTAAAGCCTGGCGTTTTGAACCGCAGGCTCGTGGGAGAAGTTATCAGCCGCCTGGAAAAGAAAGGGCTCAAGCTGGTGGGGCTCAAGCTGATGCAGATTACCCCGGAGCTCGCTGCCAAGCACTATGCCGAGCACAAGGGCAAGCCGTTCTACAATCCGCTCGTGGACTACATCACAAGCGGTCCGGTTGTCGCTATGGTGTGGCAGGGCGATGACTGCATTACGCTGGTGCGCAAGCTGACCGGCTCTACCAGCCCTGCGGAAGCGCATCCGGGAACAATCCGTGGAGATTTCTGCTCCCATACGCAGAATAATATCATCCATGCGAGCGACAGCGAGGAAAGCGCAAGGCGCGAGGTAGACCTCTTCTTCAAGCCGGAGGAAATCATCGACTGGGAAGATCAGGCGTCAAAATGGTTCTGAGGCGGAACTGTTGAGCTGCATGCTGTCCTGAAAGCCGGTCTGCGGGACCGGCTTTCTTTTTGTCCGCGCTGCCGCTGCTTTTTCTCCGTACGGGCTTCCGGCGGTTCCCTAAGCGGGCGCAAAATGCTATGATGGACAGCAGCCGGGGTGCGGCCGCATGCATGCGCTGTCCCCGGCCCAAGCTTTGATACCTGCGCTTTGCCGGAAAGCGGCGAGCCTGTTGTAAGAGCTTGGTTTCAAGTAAAAGAGCCTTTTGGGAAACGGAGCGTTTCCCGGACAGGTCTGATGTGACCGGGGATTGGCTCCCCGGTGCGTAGAGGAAGGATGTGCTATGGACAGACATACAGTTGGCGTCATCGGTGCGGGTGCGTGGGGAACAGCCCTCGGATCCGCGTTGGCGCGGGGCGGGCATGACGTCCGGGTGTGGGCGCTGGAGGAGGATGTCGTGGAATCTATCAACGCCCGGCATGAGAACAAACGCTATCTGCCCGGCTTTGTGCTTGCGGACGGGCTTTCTGCCAGCGGCGACATCGAGGCCGTCGCATCCGGCAAGGAATTCCTGATAGTCGCAAGCCCGTCGCTCTATCTTTCCTCCACGATACGGAAATTCTGCCATGTGCCGGGCATTGCGGACGGCAGCACCATCGTCGCCGCGCTTACCAAGGGCTTTGTTCCCGGCGACGACGGCCCGCATTTTGTGCTGGAGACCATGGAGCGGGCGCTGCCGGAAAGTTACCGGGATGCCACCGTCTACGTGGCGGGCCCTTCCCACGCGGAGGAGGTCGTCGCAGGCAAGATAACCGGCCTGATTGCGGCGAGCCAGCACCACCGCAACGCCATCGCCGTGCGGAACCTGCTGCGCGTGCCGGGAATCCTGGCCTATGCGTCCTTTGACACCGTGGGCGTCCAGATTTGCGCGGCGGTCAAGAACGTGATTGCCGTGGTCTACGGCGCGCTCGATGCCTTTGCCGAGACCCACGACATGTTCGGGGACAATACGGAAAGCCTGCTGATGGCCGCCGGCCTGAATGAAATCCAGAAAATCGGATTTGCGATGGGTGCCACCTATGCGGAGACCTTTACGTCCATCAGCGGGGTGGGGGATCTGGACGTCACCTGCAAATCCAAATATGGGCGGAACCGCCGTTTCGGGCAGGACATCATCAGGACAAAGATGCTTGACCAGTTCAGCGGTATCGACGACCTCATCGCGAACGTGGGGAAGGTCGGCTATCTGCCGGAAGGCGCTATCGCCTGCAAGTACGTGCACCAGATTGCGGCGGCAAAGAACCTGAAGCTTCCGCTCTGCGATGCGCTGTACCGGGTGCTGAACAAGGAAATCAGCCCTGAAGCCTGCCTTGACGGGCTTGTGTCCCCGGACAGGACGAAGGACACATTCCTGAAGATAGACTTATTTTCGAAGATTTAAAAGGTGTGGCGCTGCCGGATACGCGCTTGCGCCACGCCCTGTCGCAGAAAGCCTGGGGAAGCGGCCAGAACGGTAGTTCCGGGCGCTGACTTTGAAAGAGAGGAGCCAAACGATGCTAGAGAAAATTACCGGCACGTTCAGCGGCATTGTGCGCACGCTGAGCGGAAAATCAACGATTACCGAAAAGAATATAGAAGAGACCGTCGAGCAGATAAAGATTGCCCTGCTTGAGGCCGACGTGAACCTCCGCGTGGTGCGCCGTTTTGTCAATTCCACAGTGGAGGAGGCGAAGGGCGAGAAAGTCCTGAAGGCGGTCGATCCGGGCCAGCAGTTCGTTAAGATTATTTACGATAAAATCGTCGCCATGCTCGGCGACAGCAAGACCGACCTCTCGCTCAAAGGCCCGGATGTCCAGTCTGTCGTGCTGCTGCTCGGCCTGCAGGGTGCCGGTAAGACGACCGCCGCCCACAAGCTGGCCGCACGGCTCAAGAAGGAAGGGCGGCGCCCCCTGCTGGTTGCCTGCGACCTCGTGCGCCCTGCCGCCGTGGAGCAGCTTTCCGTACTCGGAGAGAAAATCGGCGTACCGGTCTACAAAGAAGCCGGTGCCTCTGACGCGGTAAAAGTGGCGCTCGGCGGCATTGATTTCGCAAAGAAGAACGGGCTTGATACGGTTATCGTCGATACTGCCGGCCGCCTCCAGATTGACGATGCCATGATGAAGGAGCTGGTCGATGTCAAGAAAGCCGTGAGCCCGGTCGAGACCGTCCTTGTGGCGGACGCGATGACCGGCCAGAACGCCGTCGATATAGCCAAGAGCTTTGACGAGCAGCTGGGGCTGACGGGCGTCATCCTGACGAAATTCGACTCCGATGCCCGTGGCGGTGCCGCGCTCTCCCTGCGCACCATCACCGGTAAGCCGATTCTGTTCATCGGTACCGGCGAAAAGACGGAGGATTTTGAACAGTTCCATCCTGACCGCATCGCGAGCCGTATCCTTGGCATGGGCGACGTCGTTTCTCTTGTGGAAAAAGCGCAGGAGACGGTCGATCAGGAGCAGGCGCTCAAGATGCAGCAGAAGATGATGCGCAACGAATTCACGCTGCAGGATATGCTGGAGCAGCTGCAGTCCGTCAAGAAGATGGGCAGTGTGCAGCAGATTCTGGACATGATGCCGGGGCTTGCGGGGCAGATAAGCGAGGATCAGATAGACAAGGCCGGGCTGAAGCATCAGGAGGCAATCATCCAGAGCATGACGATGAAGGAGCGCATGAACCACCTGATTATCGGGCCGAGCCGCCGCAAGCGCATCGCCAAGGGCAGCGGAACCTCCGTGCAGGAAGTGAACAAGCTGCTCAAGCAGTTTGAGAAGACAAAGCTTACGATGAAAAAGCTGACGCGCAACCGCGGTATGCAGGCAAAGCTTATGCAGCAGATGGGCGCTATGCCGGGTATGGGCGGCGGTATGGATATGTCGCAGCTCGCAGGCAAGCTGCCGAAGGGCTTCTCACTCCCGAAAGGCTTTAAGTTCTAAGCGCACGTTTCAAAAAACGAGGGGGAGTTTCAGAACTCCCCCGTGCGTCTCTAGATTTTCTGTACCGGCGTCCCTCAGCTGCCCGTGTCCGTCACTACCAGCATGGAGGCTTCTTTGCCGTCCGGTGTGTAGCAGTGGTCGGGGTTCGCCTTGTCAACAATAGGCGTGACGCCGGTGTAGAAGGCGTACTGGTATGTTCCGGGGGGAAGGGGAAGGTCAAACTGGTACAGGCCGGGCGAGACTTCCCGCATCTCGTAAATCCAGCTGTCCCAGTTGGTAAAGCTGCCGCCCAGACGCACCTGCTGCCCGGATTTCCCCTGGTACACAAAGCGGACGACGCCTTTCTCAAGTACCTCGGTGGCAGGGCGGATGGGGCGGCTGACATCCACAGAAGAGAGCATCAGCCCGGTGTTCATATCGTATTCCTGGATGGCATTCTCAGGATCGACTGTCCACAGCCCGTCCACGACCATGCGGTATGCGATTTTTGTCACGCGCTTGGGAATCTTAAGTATATAGAAGAAAACCGAGTCGATAATCTCGTTCTCGTTGTTCTTGAGGTTGTGGATTTTATATGCGTGGATAGTATGGAAATTCTCAAAGTCGAAGGCAACGCCCACAAAGCGGGAATCCTTCTTTGCGGTAAAAATCAGGTAGTCGCCCTGTATGTACGGAGCCCTGACTTTCGTGATTTTCGTCACCATTTCCGCATAATCGAGCTCTTCGTCGCTCAGGACAGCCTGCGCGGTTGCTGCGAACGGCGTCATCAGGACGCTCACGAGGAATACAAGCGTAAGAACAAGCTTCTTATCCATATATTGTATATCGGACTCCTTTGCTATAAGTTTAGCACTATTTTGCCTGTCCTTGCAAGGGAAATATGCCGCTCTCCAGGGCTTCAGCATGAGATGTATT
>DGUD01000189.1 GCA_002393865.1 Treponema sp. UBA4319 | reverse complement strand
CTTCTGGCGGGCAAGGTTCACCACGTTTGCCTCGCCGACTTCCGCGCGGAAGAGCTCTATGCCGAAGGCGCGGCAGATGTCGTCTATGCGCATAGATGTGGGGCAGTTCACTACGACCGCGCGCCGGGATGAGAATTTGTTCGCCTTGCTGAGCAGCCCCGTCCGGGGCAGCGCGTCGTCCTTCCAGCAGGAGAAAGCGCTTTCCGCAAGCACGCAGAGCGCAAAGACTTCCTGCGCGGGGATGGCCTGCGCCTCCTCTTCTTTTTCGTTCCAATAGACGATGTTGCCCCTGTCGCCGTCGCAGTCGGGCATGTAGCCGAGCGTCACGGAGCTGTCGCCTTCCTTCCGCAGTTCCTGCATCCGCTCCGCGCAGTGCGTAAGGTTCTCCGGTTCGGGGATAATCGCGTGGGGAATCTGCCCCGGCTCGTTGTTGAACGGGATGAATGCTATGCCGCAGCCATTGATGAAATCCTTGTCTATGGAAAGAATACGGGAGGAACCGTTCATGTCGCAGACGACGGAGAGCGGTTTTGCGTCCAGCGCGAGCTCCATCGCGTTGAATACAGCATCCTGGTTGCCGAGCCTGTTGCTTCCGCTTATGACGGTGCGGATGAAGTCTTCGTAGAACTGGAGCGCCGCTTTCTTGCACAGGGGGCTTTTTTTGTATACGGCTTCAAGGGCATCGCCCTGCGCCCGCGCCGCGTAGCGTGCGGCCCGTTCCTCTGCGTTGGGAAACGCGCATTTTTCCTCAAAGGCCGCGATAAGCTTCTGCGTCTCGCTGCCGGGCAGGACGCCGCCGTCGTTCAGCCCGAATTTGATGCCGTTGTGCCCCACGGGGTTGTGGCTTGCCGATATGTACAGGAATCCGTCGACGTTCCGTGCGTATGCCATGATTTCCGGGGCGGAGCTGATGTCAAGATAATGCACGTCGAGCCCTGCGCCCAGCAGCACGCGGAGCACGGTGTCCGCGATTGCCTTGCCTGTGGGGCGGGTGTCCCTGCCGACCGCGACGGTGGCGGCGCGTTTACCGCTCGCGCTGCTTATGTACTCGGCGAAGGTCTGCGCGATAAGGGCTGTCAGGAGCGTGTTCGTCTGCCCGATGGACGGGCTCTTGTCCTCTCCGTCGCCGCTTTCTGCAAATATTTTTCTCCACCCTGAGGCGGACAGTATCATGTTATGTTCCATAAATATAAGTATAACGGCGATTTGCTTTTACTGCAATCAAATTATTCCGGTGGGGCGCAAAAAGCTACGTGAAATCCCTAAAAGTGGCCTGAAAACGCATTTTTTTCATGTTGAATCCCGGCGGCAGCCGGAATATGCATCCGTGAGGCCGTCCCTGTCCCTGTTTTCAAAGGCCGCTTTTTCCGCTATAGTATGCGCTATGAAGTATACGGAACTGGATATGCCGGGGGCGGGCGACAGGGTTGTCGTGGGGCTTTCCGGCGGGGTCGATTCGACCGTGACCGCGCTGCTGCTCAAGGAGCGCGGCTGCATGGTGACCGGGGTCACGATGTCGCTTTGGACTGACGGCGATTTGCCGGACATCCCCCTTGTGCGGCACCTGCATGACAGCTGCTACGGGCCGGGGGAAGCCGCAGATATAGAGGACTGCCGCGCTTTCTGCGAGGCGCATGATATTCCCTACCACGTGATAGACGTCAAGGACGCCTACAAGCAGCAGGTGCTCGCCTATTTCAAGGACGAATACCGCGCGGGGCGCACCCCGAACCCCTGCATCCGCTGCAACCGCTTTATCAAATTCGGGGCCTTGCTGGCCGGCATCCGCTCCCTCGGCATAACATACGATTACTTCTGCACGGGGCACTACGCCAGGGTCGTGCGCGCGGATACAGGCATCGCGGCTTTCTTTGGCGATGACGCTCCCGGCAGCGGGGAAGGGGCTGCCCGTCCTGCGCAGATTGCCTGCGCGGGTGACATCTCCAAGGATCAGGCGTATTTTTTGTACCGGATCCCCTCGGATGTGCTGGAGAAAGTCCGTTTTCCGCTGGCTTCCTACACAAAGAAGGATGTCTTTGCCATAGCGAAAGCCCATGGCCTGAAGGCGGCGCAGAAGGCTGAGAGCCAGGATTTTATCCCGGAGGAATACCGGGAATACCTCTTCAGCGACAAGCCGTCGGTTCCGGGTGACTTTGTGGACATGGACGGGCATGTGCTGGGCAGGCACCGGGGCATAGAGCACTACACGGTCGGCCAGCGCCGGGGGCTCGGTGTGAGCGCGCGGGAACCGCTGTATGTGGCTTCCATAGACAGCGCCCGGAACCGTATTGTGCTGGGGAAGGACAGCGATTTGCTGTGCGCGAGCCTTGTGGCGGACGATATGGTGTGGCCCGGCTCCTACGACCCCTGCCGGGGCTTTGATGCGGAGGTGAAAATCAGACTCGCGGCAAAGCCTGTCCGTGCGCGGGTCGAGCCCTATGAGCCCCGGCCGGGCGAACATTTTTGCGGCCGGGCGTACCGCGTGCGATTTGAGGAGCCGCAGCGGGCTGTCGCGCCGGGGCAGTCGGTCGTGTTTTACCGCGACGGGGTGACTGCCGGCGGGGGAATCATCTCCTTTGCCGAGCCTGCGTCCGCGCGTTCCCGGGAGCAGCCCTGAGCGCGCTGCCGTGCGGGAATCATGGCCGCTGCGTGCGGCAGATATTTTTAGTTTATATCAAGATTATATGTGATGGTCTGGGCCTTCCCCAGAATGTCCAGCATTGTGACGGAGAGCGTCGTGTGCCCGTGGTTGAGGCGCAGCACAGAGAGCAGCTGCCGCTTATCGTCAGGATAGAGCCGTTCCGCGGGGTAGTTCGCGTTGCCTTCGGCGCAGAGCTGCTCGTTGTATTCGTGCAGCATGTCGTAGGAGATGCTCTCCACGGTGGCTCCGTTCACCGAGACGATGGTGCGGTAGGGAACGGCGGTGCTCTGCCGGGTATGGTAGAGCGAGTACGTGCCGGCCGCAAGGTTGCGCTCGTTCAGCAGGTGGTGGGTGCCGCCGTTGCGGTCGTCCAGCGTCAGCTCGCCGATGACGAGCGGAAGGTCGCTGCTGATGCGCGGCATGAGCACCCGCGGGTTCACCGCGGCCTTGTTCTTTGTGTCCAGCACAAGGAATTCCAGGCAGCTCTGGCCTTCCTGCCAGCCGGAATTGCCGCTGGTGCCGAGTATGTCGCCGGTGCGCACGAGCTTGTCCTGCTCAAGGCTTTCGGGAATCGACTCTTCTTCGAGGTTGCCGTACACCGTCGAGATTTTGTCCTTGTGCGCCACGATGACGGCGTTGCCGAGCGTTGACTCGAACCAGCCGAAGCTGTTGTTGTGCTCGTGGATGACGGCGATGACGGTTCCGTCTCCGGCCGCCTTGACCTGCGCGTCGTCCTTGAAGATGAGCGAGGACTCTATGCGTCTGCCGCGC
This sequence comes from Treponema sp. UBA4319, assembly GCA_002393865.1. Taxonomy (GTDB): domain Bacteria; phylum Spirochaetota; class Spirochaetia; order Treponematales; family Treponemataceae; genus Treponema_D. Next base: position 4,263 of record DGUD01000189.1, on the reverse strand, counting down.
AGCTGCCCGAAGTACGAGAAGAAGGAGTCTATGGTCGTCCCTTCCTGCGGCCAGTCGAATGCCTGGACGAGCGGTGCCGGGGCAAGCAGCGCCGCTATTCCTGCGGCAAGGGCAAAAATCGTCTTTCTCTGCATACTATATCCTCCTCATCAGCGCTTCGAAATGGAAAGCTTTGAGATTTTGTTGTCCCGGCCCACAAAGAGCGCGTTGTCCCTCACCTGGATGAATGCGCTCTCCGCGTCGAACTGGAACGTCGCCACGGGATGCGCGAACGGCTCCAGCACGGTGACGGTGAAGCGCCTGTCCTTGCGGCTCAGGATAAAGACCATGCCGTCCATCTCGGCCTCTTCTATCTGCACCACATAGCCTTCCAGCGGGATGTGGGAGCTTTTGAGCCGGTCAAGGCTCAGGATTCCCAGGCCGCCGTTGTAGTTGTAGTATACGGTGTCCGATTTTCTGTTGAATTTGACCATGACCTGCCGGTTGAAGTCCTGCGGCAGGTATTCGTGGAAGATGATTTTGCTGTGCTCGCCGTTGCGCGCCGAGACGACAAAGCGCTGCTGGTTCTGCCCGCTGATGCAGGCGATGAGGCTCCCGTCCTCGGAGATTCCCGTGCCGAGGATGATGTCCGTCTCGCTTCCTCCCGGAGAATAGCGCTGGTCTATGCTCCCGTCCGGCGTGAGCGAGACGATGACCCCGTCGGCAAAACCGATGACGGTGCCGCCCTTGCTGGACGCAAAGCTCGTAATCGGCGCGTAGCTCTCGTATTCCCAGCGCTTCTTTCCGTCCATATCGCACTGGACGACCGCGGAGCCGCCCGGAAGGAATACGAAAATCCTGTCCTCGTCAAAAAAGGGGAATCCGGGAATGCTGATGCTACCAGCCTCGTTCCCGTCAGCCCTGAAGAATGAGGTTTTGATGTTGTCCGCGCCGTATGTGGCGTAGTAGGTGGATGATATTGCCGAGTTGAACGGGTAGGTGAGCGAGGTGATTATCCTGCCGTCCTCCGTGAAATACCCGATGCTCTGCCCCAGCTGGAACGGGATGGGCACGTCGCCGTCCTTTTTTTCCTTGAGGCGGTCTATGCTCACCGTCCATTCGGGGCTCAGGTGCAGCTCCGTGCCGAGCGGGCGCAGGGCAAAGATGACATATATGACGCAGAAGATTGAGATGCCTATGATAATCCTGTTTCTTTTTTTCTTTTCCATAGAATACCTATATTAGTGGAACTGCGCCGTTTGGGCAAGCCGTCTTGCGGGACGGGGGGCTTGCAAAAAAAGACTGCTTTTTGCAAGCTCCGTGGAATACTTGACAAAATATCGTTAAAAATGCAAAATAACGTAGGAAAACTTTAAAAGGTGTTAAAGAAGTGAGGCGAATTGTGGAAGACGACATTCTGACAATCGACGAGGTTGCAAAGTATCTGCGCGTGAGCGAGCGCACCGTCTATGAATGGGCGCAGAAGGGCGAGATTCCCAGCGGGAAAATAGGGACCGTCTGGCGTTTCAAGCGCTCGGACATCGAGAAGTGGGTCAACGACCGCCTTTCTTCGGGCAGGGGCGAGCACGTGGATGTGTCCGTGCAGGTCAAGAATATCCTGTCGCCCGACCGCATTGTTTTCCTGAATCACACCACGAAGCATGACGCGCTGGTGAGGCTTGCGCAGAACCTTGCCACGGCGCCCCAGATTAAGGACGCAAAGGAGCTTGAGGACGAGATTCTGAAGCGGGAGGCGCTCATGTCAACCGCGATGGGGCGCGGGATTGCGATTCCCCACGTGCGCCTTTCCAGCGTGACCGACCTTGTCATGTCCGTGGGCATCTCCAAGGTGGACATCATCGACTTTGAGCCTATCGACGACACGCCCGTCCGCCTGCTCTTTATGATTGCCGCCGCCTACAACCAGCACAATTACTACCTCCAGACACTGTCTTTCTTCAGCGCACGGATAAAGGGGCAGGAGCTGCGCGATGCCCTGCTTGCCGCATCCTCCCCGGAGGAAGCCTACAGCCTGCTGATACAGTAGCAGGAGCCGCGCCCGGAAAAGCGACGGACCGGTTTTCAAAGCCGCTTGCTTTTGAAACTGGCTCCTTGTGCTCCGGGCCGCCCTCAGCTTTGTTCCCTCAGGGGAATTCCACGCTTATCCATTTTGACTGGTCGTCCATGTCCTGTGCTATCATGCCCCATGTGACGCCGGATGCCGTCGTCTCCCCCATAAGGAATTCCTGGTCTCCCACCGTAAAGCTGTGCCCCGGATGCGTGGAGACGAATCCGGCGAGCGCATGGCTGAATTCCGCGCTCACGAACATGACGGTGTCCATGTTCATGCTCCTGAGCAGCACGCCGAGCAGCAGTGAGCGGCTGTCGCAGTCGCTGCCGCCGCCGAGCAGCATCGAGGGCAGGGACGCGAAGTCGCTCGCCGTCTGCTGGCGCTCGTAGGAGAATCCCTGCGTCCATGTGAGGAGCTTCTGCGCGAGGTCGGTGTCGTCCGTGCAGTACGGGGCGAGCGCGTTGTAGATGTCGAACGACGCCCGCTGCAGCCGGTGGAAGGAGTCGCGGAAAATCATGCGGTAGTAGCGCTGCCACGCTTCCTGCCACAGCTTGCTCTGCTGGTAGTAGCAGAGCACTTTGTACTCGCGCTCTATCAGCCCTTCCGCTGCCTCCGCGTCGTTTTCCCTCAGCTCCGAGCGTATCGTCTTTCCGTCTATGCTGAGCGTGACCGGGACGGCGTCCCCGCCGGAAGGGTAGACGTATTCGGTGACGGGGCCGGGGGCGTAGAAGCTGCCCCAGTCGATGTTCAGGCTGTCCAGGAAGCTGAGCATGAAATTCGTGCAGTCGCTTGCATATTGCGCGGGCGTCCACGTGAGCAGCACGACGAAGCCTTTGTCCTGGGGGCGCTCCGCCGCGAGCGCGTAGCCGGAGACCAGCCCCCCTATGCTTGCCGAGAACGACGATATGGCGCAGTCCTGCCCGCGCCACGAGAATGATTCTGTCTCGCCGCGCGCCTTGAACCTGCCCAGCACATCGCTGATTGCGGCATCCGCGGCGCTGCATGTGCCCGCCCCGTACAGGCGGACTGCCGCGCTTACCGGCACCACGGTGTTCTCCAGCAGGAATGCGGAGCCGTCCTGCTCCGCGTCCGTCACGACGAAACCTTCCGGCAGATCTATGGAGAGCAGCTCGTCGGAGCCGCTGATGCTTGTGATGGTGGCGGATGCCTGCTGGCCGATGCAGAGCAGCACCGCCAGCACTGCGGCCTTGAGCAGTTGCTCTCCGGCGCTGCGGTATGTATGTCTCTTTGCGCTTGTCATTTTTCTTCACCTCTTGTAAGATTATCGGGTGATGTCACCACTTTCCCTATTGTTCGAGAACGATGAAATCCTCTTGGTAAACAAAGCTGCGGGCGTTTCGGTACAGGGCGGGGCAGGAATTTCCCATCCGCTGGACGACGAGCTGTCCGCGCAGCTCGGATACCGCGTGCATCTGGTGCATCGCCTTGACAAGGAGACTGCAGGCATCCTGCTGGTGGCAAAGACTGCCGCCGCCGCCGCGCGCTGGTCAAGGCTCTTTTCGGAGGGGCAGGTGCGCAAGGACTACGCCGCCGTCTGCCTGGGGCTGCCCCGCGCTGGGGGAAAGGATCTGCGCCGGGGGACGCTGCGGGGCTTTGTGAGCGCCCACGGAAAGGAGCTGCCGGCCGAGCTGCGCTTTGAGGTGGAGCGGAGCGCTGTGGTGCCGCTGCCGCCTCCTGCCGGGAATGCGTCCGGCGCGGGGGGCGGGAACGGAGCTGGCGGCGTCTCCGGGGAATCCGCGCCGGATACGGTGACGCTGAGCCTTGTGCATGTTACGCTCGGCACGGGGCGCATGCACCAGATACGCATACAGATGGCCGGCGCCGGCGCCCCGCTTGCGGCCGATGACCAGCACGGGGACTTCCGGCTGAACAAAAAAATCCGCCGCATCGGGATAAAGCGCCTGCATCTCGCGGCTGTCCGCCTGACGCTGCCGCTGGACGGTGCCGCCCGGAGCTTTTCCATCCCCCTGCCGCCGCACATGCAGCGCACCGTCGATGCATGGCTCCCGGAGTCCTGAGCGCATTCCCGACCTCCGTGCGGCGCTGCCTGGCTTAGCGCCGGAATCCAGTGCCATCCCCGCCGGAATCCAGTGCCATCCCCGCCGGGAGCGATTTTTTTTGTTCCCCTGCGGAAGCCCTGCCGCACAGGATTGATTTCCGTGGCCTTGCTTCAGGGCTTCAGCATGAGATGT
>DGUD01000217.1 GCA_002393865.1 Treponema sp. UBA4319 | reverse complement strand
AGTGCATGTGGCTTATCCTGCAGCAGCCGCAGCCGGACGACTTTGTGATTGCCACCGGCGAGCAGCATTCTGTGCGAGAATTCTGTACTCTTGCCTTCAGGGAGGCAGGCATAGAGCTTGAATTCCGCGGCACGGGCGTGGAAGAGAAGGGTTTTGACAAAAAGACCGGGCGCTGCCTTGTTGAAGTTGACCCTCGCTATTTCCGTCCTGCGGAAGTGGAGACGCTGCTCGGCGATCCTTCCAAGGCAAAGGCTGTGCTGGGATGGAACCCGACAAAGACAAGCTTTACGGAGCTGGTTTCCCTGATGATGCGGCACGATATGGAATATGTGCGTGCGGAACGGACGCTGCATCAGCGCTAAATCTGACAGGAACTGTAAGAATATGGAAAAGACAGAGAAAATATATGTGGCCGGGCATCGCGGGCTTGTGGGCGGTGCCATACTGCGTGCCCTTCAGGCGCGGGGCTATGGGAACATCGTCACAAGAACCCATGCGGAGCTTGATTTGTGCAACCAGGCTGCCGTCCAGGATTTTTTTGCAAAGGAAAAGCCTGCGTATGTATTCCTTGCCGCCGCGCACGTGGGGGGTATCGGCATAAACAGCGAGCATCCAGCCCGCTTTATCTACGAGAACATGATGATTGGCTTCAACGTGGTTGAGGCTGCCCGCCAGCACGGGGTAAAGAAGCTGTTGAACCTGGGCTCCTCCTGCATCTACCCAAAGATGGCGCCCCAGCCGCTGCAGGAACAGTCCCTGCTCACCGGTCCCCTTGAGCCGACGAACGACGCATACGCCATGGCAAAAATCAGCGTCATAAAGCTCTGCCAGAAATATAACTTCGAGTACGGCACGAATTATCTTTCCGTCATGCCGACGAATCTCTACGGCCCCGGCGACAACTATGACCTTGCCGGTAGCCACGTGCTCCCTGCGATGATACGCAAGTTTGACGAGGCAAAGAAGTCCGGCAGCGATGAGGTGACGCTCTGGGGCGACGGCTCCCCGCTGAGGGAATTCCTGTACAGCGAGGATCTGGCGGATGCGGTCATATACCTGATGGAGCGCTGCGACGCAAAGGATTTGCTGCCAGAGAGTTTTGTCAATGTTGGTAGCGGCAAGGAATGCACTATCAAGGATATCGCTGAGCGCGTGCGCCGTATTGTGTATGAGGATGCCCCCGGCCGCACATGCCGCATCATCTGGGACAGCTCAAAGCCGAACGGTACCCCGCGCAAGCTTTGCGACATATCCAAGCTGAGCGCCCTTGGCTGGAAACCTTCCATGGACTTTGACGAAGGAATCCGCCGCAGCTATCAGGATTATCTTTCCGGCGGTGGCAAGATGACAAAGCGGCACTGATACTGTCCTGCCGTCTACTGCGTCGCGCGGCGCTTACAAAGCGGAACCTTCCGGTTCCGCTTTTTTTATGCCCGCCTCTTGCAGAGGCACCGCGTAAGCTATTCCTATCTTTCCTTGTAGTTCTTTTCAATCCAGCTGCGGTATTCGCCGGAGAGAACATGCCTGACCCAGTCAGGGTGCTGCAGATACCAGCGGACGGTCATCGTGAGCCCTTCCTCAAAGGTCATCTTGCGCTCCCAGCGCAGCTCTTTTTTTATCTTGGAGCAATCAATTGCATAGCGGGCATCGTGTCCGGGTCTGTCCTTTACGTGGGTGATTGTGGAGCGGATTTTTTCTTCGGATAGTTCTGTCTCCGCGGCGGTGATTGTGATGAGCTTGTCCAGCAGCACTATGTTCTGCCACTCGTTTTCCCCGCCGATGTTGTATTTTTCGCCAGAGCGTCCTTCCTGCACAATCTGCCAGACCGCACGGTTGTGATCCTCCACATAAATCCAGTCGCGGATGTTTTTACCCTCTCCGTAGACCGGAAGATTTTTCCCTTCCTGCATGTTCAGAATCATCAGGGGAATGAGCTTCTCTGGGAACTGGTAGGGACCGTAATTGTTGGTGCAGTTTGAGAGTGTAATCGGCAGCCCGAACGTGTGGTGATAGGCCATCACCAGATGGTCGCTGGACGCCTTGCTCGCAGAGTAGGGGGAACGCGGATCGTAGCGGGTCTCCTCCGTAAAATATCCTTCCGGGCCGAGCGAGCCATAAACCTCGTCCGTGGAGATGTGATGGAACAGCACATCGTCCCGTGCGGCGGCGAGGCTTGTCCCCCAGTAGCAGCGGGCGGTCTCAAGCAGCGTGTATGTCCCCATGATGTTTGTGCGGACGAATACCTCCGGATCGAGGATGCAGCGGTCTACATGACTTTCCGCGGCAAAGTGGATGACGGTGTCGATATCGTACTGGCGGAAAACCCGCTCCATCGCCGCCCGGTCGCAGATGTCTGCGTGCTCAAAAATGTAGCGGCTGCCGCCGAACTTCTGCTGCACGGCGCTCAGGTTCTCAGTGTTTCCCGCGTAGGTCAGGCTGTCAACATTGATTACCCGGCCGCTGAATTCTGCATCCTGGAACGCTGCGGAACCAGTGGCGCTCTCGCCAAAGAGGTAGTTGATAAAGTTGCTGCCGATAAAGCCGCAGCCTCCTGTCACCAAGATATTTTTCAGTTTTCGTGTAGCCATGTGCATCTCCTAAAAATCTTCCGCTCTGAATCTTTCTGATTTCATGAAGCGCTCCAGCATATCCTCCCAGTCAGGAAGCTTTATTTTGAGCGCTGCCTTGATTTTATCCTTGCTGAGCACCGAATAAGCCGGACGCCGCGCTGGGGTAGGATAGTCCGCCGTCGTGCAGGGAGAAATCTCGCAGTCCTGCGTAATGCGACCGTATTTCTTGCCGTACTCGTAGATTTTTTTTGCGAATCCGAACCACGTGGTCTCGCCCCCGTCTGTCACGTTATACAGCCCGTAGGGAACGGCGGCGTTTTTGCCGAAGAGGTGATGCGCGTTCGCCGATGCGCTGATAATCTTGAGAATGACGGAGGTGAGGCTGATTGCGCAGGTCGGGGTACCGCGCTGGTCATCGACGACCCGTACGCTTGGGCGGGAATTCATGGCGTTTGTCATCGTGTAGACAAAGTTATGCCCCCGGAATCCGTAGAGCCAGGACACACGGAGAATGTAGTATTGCGTCATCTCCTTTGCGACGGCATCCTCGCCGTCAGATTTTGTCTTTCCATAGACGCTGGCGGGACTCTTGGGAAAATCCTCCGTGTATGGTTGCGAAGCGCTTCCGTCGAAGACATAGTCCGTGGAAATGTGGATGAGCTTTGCCCCGATTTTGCGGGCAACGCGCGCGATATTCCGTGCGCCGTCATCGTTCGCTTTCTTTGCCTTGTCAGCCTCGCTCTCTGCATTGTCAACCTTTGTGTAGGCGGCGCAGTTGATGACCCATGTGATTTTTTCGGGTACCGTACCGTTCGCGGCCGCGTTCCCCGTCTGCCCGGCGGTGCTGTCATGCGACTCCGCAAAGGCTTCCAGTGCCGCCGGGCTGGTGATATCGACATCGCTGTTGCTGCCGACCCAAGCAATGTTGTTTTCTGAGAGCTGTCGGGCAATCTCGGAACCGAGCATGCCGCGTGAGCCGATGAGCCAAATCATATTTTTACCTCGCTGCAATGTGGGATAGCTGCTGCCGTCTTTTTAAGCGCCAATCCATGTGCCGTTCCTGTCAAAATACTGCCCGTTCCTGTCGAACAGGGGATGCCTGCCGTCCTTTTCGGAAAGCACGGGCTCTATGCCGGGCGCATAGTCCTGCCATGCTATGCCGATAATCGGGTCATTCCACATAAGTCCGGCCTCGTCTTCCGGATGGTAGAAATCCGTGCATTTATAGGTGAACACCGCCGTATCGGTAAGCACGTAAAAACCGTGCGCAAAGCCTTCGGGTATGTAGAATTCGTTCTGAGCCTCGCCGTCGAGCACGACGCCGTGGTACCTGCCGAATGTCGGAGAATCCTTGCGCAGGTCAACGGCCACATCGTACACCCTGCCTTCCGTCACGCGGACAAGCTTTCCCTGCGGGTGGAGCTTCTGGAAATGCAGCCCCCGCAGGACGCCTTTCGTGCTTGACGACTGGTTGTCCTGCACAAAATGCATGGTCAGACCGTCCGCAAAGAAATCTTTCTCGCTGTAGGCCTCAAAGAAATAGCCCCGCTTGTCTCCGAAGACCTTCGGCTGAATCTCATAAAGCCCCTCAATCGGGCATTTTTTGAATGCAAAGGGCATCACAGAACCTCGCTGCTTACAATGTATTTTAAGTATTCTCCATAGGATGTCTTGTAGCCGGCCGCAAGCCTCAGCAGCTGCTCTTTGCCGAGCCATCCGTTCCGGTATGCGATTTCTTCGATGCAGCTGACGTACATGCCCTGCCGCTTCTGGATGGTCGCGATGAAATTAGATGCCTCCAGCAGCCCGTCATAGGTACCGGTGTCGAGCCACGCCATACCGCGACCAAGCAGCTGGACGTGCAGTGCCTTGCGCTCAAGATAGGCGTTGTTCACGGCGGTTATCTCAATCTCTCCCCGCGCAGAAGGCCGTACTCCTTTTGCAATCTGCGCCACCGAGTTGTCGTAGAAATAGAGTCCCGGCACCGCGTAGTTCGATTTTGGCTCCTTCGGCTTCTCCTCAATGCCCAGAACCTTTCCTGACGCGTCGAATTCCACCACGCCGTATGCCGTCGGGTCTTTGACCGGGTAGCCGAATATGACCGCGCCACCTTCTGAGGATACCTGCCTCATAGCGGACTTCAGCGTTGCCGTAAACGACTGCCCGTAAAAGATGTTGTCGCCCAGCACGAGCGCCACGGAGTCGCTTCCGATGAATGACTCCCCGATGATGAAGGCGTCCGCAAGTCCCCGCGGTTTTTCCTGCTCCGCGTAGGTAAAATTCATGCCGAGCCAGCTGCCGTCACCGAACAGCTCCTTGAAGAGCGGCAGGTCGCGCGGCGTAGAGATGATAAGGATATCTTTGATGCCCGCAAGCATGAGCACTGACAGCGGATAGTAAATCATCGGTTTGTCGTAGAGCGGCAGTATCTGCTTTGAGACAGCTTTGGTAATGGGATAGAGGCGCGTTCCTGAGCCTCCCGCAAGAATGATTCCTTTCACAACCGTACCTCACCTGAATTTTCCCTGAATTTCAGCACCAACCTGCACGTGGCATCGTCCGGAAATCCCGGAATGCCGCGATAAAGGCTCTTGCAAAAGTCAGAAAAGTCTGAAACCTTCTTGCCCTAGTATAGCGCAAAATCAAGGAATATACAAGCTTCTGGCAGCCCCCGCCATGCAGGGATGCGGAAACTAAAAAAACTGACTCTTTTTAAAACAAAATTTATATTACAATGAGCTTCTGGATGCGGGCGCTGTGCGGGCTTTTCTGCAAAGCTTTGCTGTGCTCCTGCGCCCTCTGTCTTCTGGACAGCTTTGCCACCGTCTCGATGCCGAGACCTATGCTGATAGCATAAATCGGAAGGAAGAGTATAATGCTGTCGAGCTTTCCGAGTACCGGCATATCGTCTGGGAAATAGCTCAGCGAGAATATCCCGGCAAAGAGTATGGCGTACAGGACGGAGCTGCGGCTCGCCTGAGTGTGGAACATAAATGCTATGAAGGGAATTGCAAAATAAATTCTTGTGTAGGTACCGCTCCATGAAGGACATAGCACCATAATGCTTGTGAGCATGAACAGCCGCTTCCATTCCTCAGTGAGTATGCAGGTCGCTGTCACCGCAAGGATAAAATAGGCTGCGCTTATGAGCAGGAAAAGCACTTCTGCGGCAGGCGCGATATCTGTGCCAAGCAGCCTGCTCCAGAAGAACCTGCAGCATGATTGTATGCCGATAAAGGACTCTCCGTCCCGATAATAATTGGATGCCACATCTGCAAGGTTCTTGAGAAGCTGGATGAATGCCGGAACTCCTCCAAAGAAGATAAACGGAAAGAAGAAAAGGACAAGCCCGTAGAGCGTAAGCCTGAGCGCTTCCTTGAACCGTCTTTCCCGCAGGTACAGGAGCCCGAACACAGCAGGATATATCTTTACTGCCGAGGCGGCGGCGATGCAGATGAGCGCAAGCTCCTGGCTTACCTTTGATTCCTTTTGCCGGAGAATCATGGCTGCAAGCAAAAGCATGCAGGCGATGACAGCTGAATTTCCCCGTTGCAGAATGCCCCAGAAATAGATGTCAGAGAACAGAAGAGAGAGAATCAGCAGTTGTGATATACCGGGGGGGGTAATCAATAATGCTTGAACTCTTTTTTTTGCTGTAGGCACTTGCAAGCAGTGTGAACAGCGCGCCGCAGATGGTGCAGTACCAGACATAGAGCAGCATCGGCACGGAGCGCTCCAAGAGGGAGATGTCCTTAGGCAGGAGCGCGTCGAAAAGACTGTACATAATATAGATAAATGGAGGAAATGTTGCATTGTAGTGCTGAAAGTAGAGCCGTGCAGCGCCCTCGTTGCGGATAAATTGGATGTGGCTGAAGAAATCTCCGAACAAAATCCAGTCCAGAGCGTGATCCAATCCCCCTCGGAATAAGGCGCATACTATGCTGGCGCAGGCCGCAAATAGACAGACAAGAAGGAACGCGATGTATTTTCTCCGGCTTTCTATTGATGCAGACATAGTCCTGCCCCTCCGATGTTACGCTCACATAAAGCTGTTCGGTACCTTCTGTTTTGGAATCAGCTGCCTTAAAAAGACATTTTTTGCAAGGCTCCAGCCCGAAAATGCAGAAGCTGTGAGGTAAGCAAGAGGTTACCGAACAAATCTATTGTAGCAAATCATACAGGAAAAATCAAGGGGGCGGGCAGTTCCCCGCAGGAGGCGGCGGCTTTTGCTTTCGGCGGCATTGCGGGCGCTGTGCGGCATGGATATGAGCCGGTTTCAGAACTAAGCGACTTTTGAAACTGGCTCATATAGCTTTTTTTGCGTTTTTGCGCTACAGTAGGGGCATGAATATGGAAGCTTTTGTATTGGGCTGCGGCGGCATGATGCCTTTGCCGTACCGGCATCTGACATCTGTGCTGCTGCGCCGCGAGGGAGATTTGTTCCTTTTTGACGGCGGAGAGGGGACGCAGGTCTCTCTGCGCCGACTCAATCTGAAATGGAAAAAAATAAACGCTATTTTTGTCTCCCATACCCACGCAGACCATGTGACGGGACTCCCCGGCATACTGATGCTTTCCGCGCAGGTTGACCGGACGGAGCCGCTGTATATCTTTGGGCCGCCCAAAATCGAGGAGTATATAGAGACCAGCCGGAAGGTTCTTGATATGTACATCAACTATCCCATCGTGGTCAAAGAAATCACCGCCCCGTGCACGGTCTACGGCGAGAAGGACTTTTATGTCCGGGCATTCCCGCTGGAGCACACCAAGACCTGCGTCGGATATACGCTGGAGGAGCTTGACCGCCCCGGTGAATTCAACCCGGAGGAAGCGGCCCGCCTCCATGTTCCCCGCGGTCCGCTCTGGGGCAAACTGCAGCACGGGCAGAAAGTTGTCAACGAGGAAGGCGTGGAGGTGCTGCCTGAGCAGGTGGTCGGCAAGCCGCGCAGCGGCCGCAAGTTCAGTTTTGTGACGGACACCCTCTATCTGCCTTCCATCGCAAAAGAGGTGAAGGGCAGCGACCTGCTCATCTGCGAGGGAATGTTTACCGATGATTGCGCCGACCAGGCAAAGGAGAAAAAGCACATGACAGCCCGTCAGGCTGCCCGCATCGCGCTGGATGCGCAGGTAAAGCGCATGGCGATGATACATTACAGCCCCCGTTATACGGATCGCGACCTTGATGTCCTGCTCCGTCAGGCACGGGAGGTGTTCCCCGCCGCCGAGCTCACGCGCGACCGCATGCATTTTGAGATTCCCTATGAGGAATGACGGTAAAGGGAAGGGCGCCCCGCTGCCCTTTGTGCGCGTCAGCTCCCTTGTCAAAATCTACGGCGGGGGCAGGCATCGCACGGCCGCCCTGCGCGGCGTCGATTTCTCGGCTTCCGCAGGGACTGTCACGGGAATCCTCGGCCTGAACGGCGCCGGAAAGTCTACGCTGCTCAAAGCTGTCTGCGGAATCCATTACCCGTCGGAGGGAAGCGTGGATGTCTGCGGCAGGACAGACGCGGACAGTATCCGGCCGCTTGTCGCCTCTGTGCCGGAGCTTCCGCTGCTGGACAAGCGGCTCTCCGTGCGGGAGACGTTGTATTTTGCCGCTGCCGCGCATGGCGTCCCCAAAGAAGACATAGCTGCCTCCGTTTTGTCGGCTGCGGCACGCTGCGGCCTGCTGGATGTGCTGGGCTCACGAATCGGCCAGCTCTCCAAAGGTTATGCGCAGCGCACCTCTTTGGCTGCCGCTATAGCCTCAGGCTGCCCCGTGCTTGTGCTGGACGAATTTTCCTCAGGACTTGACCCTGCGCAGCTGGCGCAGGTACGGCAGCTGCTCACGGAGCTGGCGCAGAGCAAGTGCGTCATATTCTCCACGCACCGCATAGAGGAGGCGGAATCATTGTGCGGCAGCATATACATTCTTGCCGCCGGACGGATTGCGGCCTTTGGTAGCGCAGAAAGCCTGCTGCGCCAGACCGGCTGCGCTTCGCTGGAGGAGGCGTTCCTGTCCGTCGTGGAAGCGGAGGAAAGGAAATGAGGGTGCTGTTCCGACGCTACCTGTTCGGCCTCTGCATCCGCCCGTCAGTCTTCGTCAGCTCGGCGCTCTTTGTGCTGTATGCCGTGCTCCGCTTTTTTTTCGGCCAGCAGTTTTTTTCTGACACGGGCACGACGGAGCTGCACCGTTTTTTTTCCGCCATTCCCTATGCCGCCGTGCTCTATGTCCCGGTGCTTGCCGCAGCAGTCCCCTCCGGCCAATCCTCTTATAGCCTGCCGTTTCCCGCTGCCGTCATTCCTCTGGCAAAGATACTGGCGTTGCTTGCCGCTGCCTCCGGCGCCCTGCTGCTGACATGCGTCGTGCCGCTTACCGTGCAGTTCTTTGGGGATGTGGAGCTGGCGTCCGTCTGCTGCGCGTATGCAGGGCTCCTGCTCTACCTTGCGGCGGCGGTCTCGCTCTGCGTGTTCCTGTCGGAGCTGATAGCTTCTGCGGGCGTGGCTTTTTTTGTGTCCGCCGCAGTGCTTGCCGCCGTTTGCGGAGCGCATCTTGCCGCCTCGTACGCCAGGCTTTCCCCGTGGACTGCCGCCTGCTGCCGGGCCATCTCCTTTGCGTGGCATTTTGATGCCGCAGGGAAAGGCATCCTCGACACGAGGGATATAGGATTCTATCTTGCGGCGATTGTATTTTTCTGGCTGGCCACCATTGCCGTCATGGAATACCGCCGCGGAAGGCGCGGGCTGCTGTTCTGGAAGAAGCTCGCCCTGCTGGCCGCCGCCTGCCTGCTCTGTGCCGTGGATGCATCGCGCCTGTATGCCCGCATCGACGTGAGCGACGCAAAGACTTTTACGGTAACAGCGTACAGCCGTTCCCTGCTGGACGAGCTGGAGGAGCCGCTTTCCATTACCTACTACCGGAGCGGCGTGCTCACTTCCCTGTACCCGCAGGTGCGGGACGTGGATGATTTTCTCCGCGCCTATGCGGCCTGCAGCACGCGTATCTCATACGAGCTTGCCGATCCTTCCAGGCAGCATGTGGAGCAGCGTCTGGCGCAGGCGGGTATTGAGGGAAGGCAGCTCAAGACGGAAGGACAGGGGGCTGATGCATACATGACGGTCTATTCCGCTGTAGCGCTCTCCTACCTTGACCGTACGGAAATCATTCCCTTTGTGCTCGGAACGTCCTCTCTGGAATATGACCTGACGGGACGCGTGCAGCATCTTGTGCGCGGAACCATCCGTGCGGTGCAGGTGCTGAGCGGGAATGGTCTGGAGCTTTCCGACTACTACCGCTATGTCTGCCCCTATCTGGAAAGCCAGGGCTTTACCGTGCTGCAGAGCAGCCTGCCGTCCCGGCGGAATGAGGCCGGACATGAGAATGTGTTCACCCTGTATGATTCTGTGCCCGTCCTGCTGCTCGGATCTTCCGCGCTGGAAGGGGAGGACGCGGACGCCTTCGCCTATTTTATCCAGAAAGGGGGAAAGCTTGTCGTAGCCACCCAGCCATATACAGTCAATCTCTTTGAGGACTGGTCTGTGCAACGGCAGGCTGGGCTTTTAGACGCCGGATCCGGCGACAGCATGGTGGCCATGCTGCGGCAGTTCGGGATTCTTTTCAAGGACACGCTGAGCGCCGACAGCTTCTGCTTTCTGCTTGCCCTTCAGAGCGGTACGTCCGCAAAGACCGAATATGTCGGCTATTCGCTCTGGCCGCAGCTTCCCCGCCAGGAGTATGCGCCCGAAGGAATGACGATGTTCTGGCCATGCGCGATTGACGTGGATGACGATGCTGCAGCCGGCGCCGGCTTTTCCGCATCGGCCGTGCTGCTTACCAGCCCCTCTGCGTGGCAGGAGCCGCCCGCCGGAGACAGCTTTATCACGAACCCCTTCGCCGCGTCAAAGTCAGCTCCTGACGGGGCAGAGACGGGCTCGTTCCCGGTCTGTGTCTCGCTGGCGCCGATTCGCGCTGGCGGAGCAAGCCTTGCCCCTTCAGTCTATGTGCTGGGCGACCAGTATGCGGCCTGCGATTTCGGGATTGCCTACAGCTCCGGGAGCAGCGGTCTTGATATGCGCAGCCTTGATTTTATTGTGGACTGCCTGCTCATGGTCAGCGGCAATCAGGAGCTTGTCTCGCTGAAGCATAAGGGTATACGGAATACCTCTCTCTATAAAGTGAGCGGGGACGACTTCCTTCCTGCTGCGCGGCGCGCGCTCTTTTTTGACTGTGTTATTATAATTGTGATATTATCATTTTTATATATTCTGGCTGCTTTGCGGCGGAGAAGGTACAATGAGAAAACTATCTGCAAGACAGGGAATCCTGCTGTTCTATCTGATTGACGCGGTACTGCTGCTTGTGCTCGTCATTTCTTTTGCCCCGCTCTCACGGAAAAACAGCGTGCGCTCCGAGCAGACTGCGCTGCTGAATCCGAACCGGGCGGGAGATGTCAGCTCCATCACTATCTCGGTGCCAGACGAATCTGTCGCCACGGGGAGAACGACCGTCACCTTGCAGCGCCACGGGACTCTGTGGTCAGGGACAAGCTCCCTGTCTGCGGACAGCTACCGCTGGCCTGCCGACGCGCAGAGCGTGGCGAATCTTTTTACCGCGGCACAAAAAATCACGACCGTATACACAAAGGCCGACGATGTCTCCGCATGGAAGCCGCTTGGTATCGAAGATGCCGACGCTGCCGTGCTCAGCTTCTGGGATGAGAGGCACAGCATTGTGTCCCAGTTGTTTTTTGGCGGCAGCGATGCCCTGACCCGGCGCATTTTTTTCCGCACGTGGACAAAAACAACCGCCTATGAGATTGATGATTCGATTTCATCCTATCTTTCCGCGGACGAATCCTTTTGGGCAGACCCCTTTGTGTACCCTCAGGCGCTGACCGGCGCTGATCGTGCGGCATCAGAATCCTTCCTCCGCCGGGGGCTGCTGCTGAATATCGCTCCGCGAGAGGGTTTGCCGGAGACGAATGTGCTCGCAAGAGATTTCGGCAACGGTGCGCTTGCCCGCTTCCGCATATACGAGAAGGACGGCTCCTATGTCGTGATTCCTTCTTTTTCGGCCGGGCCGGCCTCCGGCAGCGCGGAGCGCTCTATGCTGGAGAGCCTGAATTACCGGTACAGCATAAGCGCATGGACTTATGAGCGCTGGTTGTCGGAGGAGACGGTTTCAAAAGTGAACGACTATTGAAAATTCCTTAGGGCTATAAGCTGTGTCGGCAAAGAAATATGCTTTGTTTTTTCGGGCTTTCCTTGAATAAAAAATTGCAATAATTCGTATATTGCTTTATAATATAAGAGGGTTAAGTTTCATCTGCGCTTGGCTTTTGGAATTTGCCCGCAAAAATTATACAAAGAGGTATGTGATGGCGAGTAAATACGTAATCGAGAAAGCCAAGAACGGCGGCTTCAAATTCAATCTTGTTGCCGCGAACGGAGAAATCATTGCGACTTCTCAGGTGTACACCACAAAGACTGCCTGCAAGAAAGGAATCGCATGCGTGCAGAATATCGCGGAATGCGATGTAGAGGATCAGACGGTAGAAGGCTATGAGGAGCTGAAGAAGCCCAAGTTCGAGCTGTATCAGGATAATCGGCAGGAATACCGTTTCCGCCTTATCAGCCGTAACGGAAAGAATATCGTGTGGGGAGAAGGTTATACCACGATTGCCGCCTGCAAGAACGGCATTAAATCCATAAAGAAAAATGCAGGCTCAGAGATTGTAGATAAATCCCGCGAGGAATAACATAACGTGCGCTGTCCGGGAGCTCAGCAGCTCCTGGCAGTCCTGCCGCGCGGGCATGCAGCAGAAAGCCTGCGGCTTCTTGCTGTCTGAATTTCCGTGCGAGAGGAGGAGGGCGCATGCCTCAAGACATCACCAGACTATATCATTACACAGACTTCAACGCGATGCGTGGCATCATCACGAACGGCGAGATATGGTTGTGGAACCTCCGCCGCATGAATGACAGCCAGGAGATGCAGTATTTCATATTGGAGCTGCAGCGTGCCGTAAAGAAACTTCTGGAGCCGGAGGAATTTGCCCGGCTGGAAGCCCTGTTCGGCGAGAATATGAAAGATTTTGACAAGCTCTCCAGCTTTGCTGCCTCTTTCAGCGAATACGCCGACGATGCCGCGCAGTGGTCGCGCTACGCAAAGAACGGAATGGGCGTATGCATAGCGTTCAACAAAGAGCTGCTTTCCCGCATTGGCGAGACAGGACATGCCCCGTTGTGCAAGGTGAACTATTCCCGGAGCTGCGATGACCTCGGTATTGTGCAGGAGCTGGCGGAGCTCGTCCGTAGCCCCTCGTCCCAGGAGAGAATCACGGAGACCTTCAACCGTCTTGTGTCCAGTTCCCCGCTTTTCAAGCATCCGTCCTTTATCAGCGAGAAGGAATACCGCCTTGTATCCTTGCCCTCCGAGCGGGAGCTGCATCTTGGAGCCCCGCGTTTCTTTGTGGAGGAGACGAACATCAAGAAGTATTATGTGCTGAACCTGCGGGCGGTATGCAGCCAGCTTGGCAGGGACTATGCGGAGCTCTTTGAGGAAATCCGCATAGGTCCTCAGGCGCGGGTCACAGCCGAGGTGCTCTCCGATTATTTCGTCGCGACGGGTATGCAGGAGCTCTGCGGAAAAATACGCCTGTCGGAATGCCCGCTCCGCCGCTTTTAGCTGCTCGGCGCCATTCCTTGGGAGCGCGTTTTTTCACGCTGAAGACTTGAGCCCTTGCAAGCAGCGTCTAAAACAGCTATGATACAAGGCATGAGCATCACTTTTAATCAGGAAAGAAATGTGTTTTTGCTGGATACTCCGTCATCCACGTATGTTATCCGGCTGTATGAGGGGCGTGTGCTCCATGGTGGCTGGTTCCGTTCTATCGGGGCATGGTCTGGCGCCTGTGTCCTGCCGATGATTGACCGCGCCTATGCTGCGGTGCCGGAGGAGCTCCATGACAAGAGCGATTTTTCCCCTGATGTGCAGCCGCAGGAATTCCCTGTGGCAGGGCGGGGCGATACCCGTTCCCCGGCGCTGGAGCTCGTCGGCAAGGATGGTACCGTAGAGACGGAGCTGCTGTATGCCTCCCACCGTATCTATGCCGGAAAGCAGCCCCTGCCGGGCTTGCCGGCGACATATACGCTTGCCGATGACGATGCCGATACGCTGGAAATCAGCATGAAAGATCCCTGCAGCGACCTTGAGCTGACCCTTGTCTATACAGTCTGGCGCCATTTTGACGCAATCTGCCGCCATGCCGTAGTGAAAAACGCGGGAAGCAGCGCCACGTATGACGTGCGCTCCCTTATGAGCGCCAGCGTTGATTTTCCGCATGCGCGCTTCTCGATGCTGCAGCTGTCAGGAGCGCATGCCCGTGAGCGCCATATCGTCTCCCGGAAGCTCGTGCCGGGCATGCAGTCGGTGGAGAGCCGCCGCTGCATGAGCAGCCACCAGCAGAATCCCTTTGTGGCGCTCGCCGAATTTGGGGCGGATGAGTCTCATGGAGAGGTCTTCGGCTTCTCCCTTGTGTACAGCGGTAATTTTACCGCACGGGCAGAAGTCGATCAGTTCGGTATGACCCGCCTGCAGATGGGCATCAATCCCTTCAATTTTGCCTGGCAGCTGGAGCCGGGGGCATCGCTGTGCAGCCCGGAGCTTGTCATGGTGTTCAGCGCGGAAGGCTTTGGAAAGATGAGCCGTACCTACCATGACCTGTACCGCAGCAGGCTGTGCCGCGGGGAATGGAAGGACAAAGTTCGCCCTGTTGTCATCAACAACTGGGAGGCGACATATTTTGCTTTTGACACGCAAAAACTTTTCGCGCTTGCCGATACCGCGGCAAAGGAAGGCATAGAGCTCTTTGTCCTTGACGACGGATGGTTCGGCAAGAGAAACAACGACCGCAGCTCCCTTGGTGATTGGGTCGTGAATACCTCAAAGCTCCCGAAGGGACTGAAGGAGGTGTCCGATGGCATACATGCGCGCGGAATGCTCTTTGGCCTGTGGTTCGAGCCGGAGATGGTCTCGCCGGACAGTGATTTGTACCGCGCGCATCCCGACTGGTGCCTGCACTGCGGGGAACGGAGCCGCACGCTCAGCCGCCACCAGCTGGTGCTTGATCTGAGCCGCGCCGACGTCCGGGATTATCTGGAGCAGAAGATTTCTGCCGTGCTGGAATCCTGCCGGATAGATTATATCAAGTGGGACTTCAACCGCAGCCCTTCCGACGTCGCTTCTGCGGCGCTGCCTGCCAGGCAACAGATGGAGGTCTCTCACCGCTTCTATCTGGGGCTCTACGACCTGCTGGAGCGCCTGACCTCGAAATTCCCGCATGTCCTCTTTGAATCCTGCGCGGGCGGCGGCGGCCGCTTTGACCCCGGCATGCTGTACTATATGCCCCAGACCTGGACGAGCGACAATACCGATGCGCTTTCCCGCCTTGCGATTCAGGAGGGAACATCCCTCGTGTACCCTGCGTCTGCGATGTCCTGCCATGTCTCTGCCGTGCCGAACCATCAGGTCGGGCGCGTCACGAGCCTTTCCCAGCGCGGGCATACTGCGATGGCCGGAACCTTCGGCTATGAGCTGGATCTGAATGCGCTGTCCGAATTCGAGCGCGCGGAGATAGCGGAGCAGGTCGCATGGTACAAGGCTGTGCGGCATACCGTGCAGTTCGGTGATTTGTACCGGCTCAGATCCCCGCGCGACAATGCAATCGGGGCAGAATCTTCCCTCTATGCGTGGGAATCCGTGGAAAAGGATGGCAGCCGTGCGCTCGTTACTGCCGCATGGGCTTTTGCCGAGGCAAATGCTTCCTGCGAGATTCTGCGGCTGGCAGGACTGGAGCCCGATGCGCGCTACCGCATACGGAGCCTCTGCGGGCTTTCTGTCAAGCTGCTGCTCAGGCAGTTCTTCCCGTCGCTGCCGGATCAGGCGTTCTGCGTTCTTCCTGACGGCACGGAGCTGTACGGAGCTGAGCTCATGTATGCTGGCCTGCATCTGGTGAACCAGACTTCGTATGGCGGGAGCGTCCAGTTCCTGCTGGAGAAAGTATGAGCTCTGCCGCTATCGGCAGCTTTCTTGCATGGGCAGACCACTACCTTAATTTCGAGAAGCTGCCGCAGAAGAACATCTTCTGGCTTGACACCATGAGCTTTCTCTGCGAGCGGCTGGGACACCCGGAACGCTGCTGCCCATGCTTCCATATCGCAGGCTCAAAAGGAAAGGGCTCTGTCTCATCCATGATTGCATCCGTCTTGGCGGAGGCCGGGTATTCCGTGGGGCTGTACCAGTCGCCGCATATTCTCGATTTCCGTGAGAGGGTGAGGACTCCGGGAGGTTTTTTCCCAGAGGATGTCTATGAGCGCGCCGCTGCAGAGCTGAAGGCTGCCGTCGCCGCAGTTCCTCCGGAGGATTTTCCGGGAGGAAGGCCGCTCACGTGGTTTGAGATTGTCACGGTCTTTGCCATGCTCTGCTTCCGCATCGCTGGCGTTGATTATGCGGTCTACGAGGTGGGGCTCGGCGGGCGCCTTGACGCCACGAACGTCGTGAGGCCCTTATGCAGCTGTATTACTCCGATAGAGCTTGAGCATACCGAGTATCTCGGCTCCACGGTGGAAGCGATTGCCGCAGAGAAGGCCGGCATCATCAAGGATGGAATTCCTGTTATCAGTGCGCCGCAGCCGCAGTCTGTCCGCGACGTATTCCGGAAAACCGCGGAAAAACACGCGGCAGCTCTGCATTTCAGCGATTGCGACGTCAGACTAACAATCGCTCGGCTGGCAGAAGCGGGACTACCGGACGGTCGTCAGCTACAGACAGAGCGGCCTGTGACCATGGCAGTGACGCTGGAATCACCGCTCTTTCGCCACGCCATTCAGACTAACATACGTTTGTTAGGCAGCTTTCAGGGGGAGAACGCCGCAGTTGCGGCGCTCGCTGTCCGCACAGCGCTTCCGGATATCCCGGAGGAATGCATTGCGAGCGGACTTGCCGAAGCATATCTTCCCGGAAGATTTGAGATTGTGCGCCACAGCGGTGCCTTCCCGCATATCCCGGAGCTTATCTTTGACGGGGCGCATACCAAAAACAGCGTGCAGATGACGATGGAGACGTTCCGGAGCCTGTACGGGAACCAGAGCGCTCACCTGCTGTTTGCCTGCGCCGCAGACAAAGATGTGGAGGATATAGCCCTCTGTTTACGCGGCAGCTTTACGAACGTGACGCTGACACGGCCGGGAAGCATCAAGGCTGCCGACATGCCACGGATGCAGCGTGCCTTTGCCGCTGCCGGAGTAGCTTTCTCTGCGGAGGAGGACTGCCGGGCTGCGATTGCAGCGGCGCTCGCTGCGGCGGACAAAGCTGCCGCGCCGCTACTGGTCACCGGCTCGTTCTATCTGGTGGCAGAGGCAAAAGAATTCCTGCGCGGGTCAAAAGCTTTGCGCTGATGGCGACTAAGAGGTCGGCTGCCGGGATTGCGCTGCGTTCCGTCAGTCTCCGCTGCCGGCAGGAATATCGAATGGTACCTGTACCAGGAATTCCCTTCCGGCGAATCGTTCTGAGAGCGCGTACATGACGATATCCGCGTCCGCCGCATCCGCAAGCGAAGGATCCTGCTCGTCAGGGCTCCAGATGTAGACGCAAGCGTGGAAATGCTCCGCGAGCAGCGTGACAATCTGCTTGTCCTGCGCGAACTGCGAGTCCGCGTATATCACCATGTTTCCCTTTCCCTGCGGATTTTCGCGCACAAAGGTCTGCGGCACATGCGAGAAGCGTTCTGCCAGCAGCGGGGCAAGGTGCTCATAGTATGCGGACTGATTTACATTTGAATGAACTGCAAATTTAATATCAGTAAATGTATAATTATTACGATTTTTACCACGATTTCCAAGCATGTCGTCCAAATCGCCTCTGTCCGTATTGCGGATTGTATTGGGGAAGGTCTCGACGGGAACAGCTGAGAAGTCCGTGAGCCCCCGCCCGTTCAGAGCCTCAAGGATTGTCCGGTAGACATAATAGGCGCCCAGCGGCGTCCAATGCGTATCGTTCTTGTAGTAGAGCAGACCTTCATCCTTGTGCGCAAGTAGGGCTGATTTCAGGTCAACGGTAAAGACGTCGCTCTGCGAGCGCAGGCTGGCATATATCTGGTCTGCCGGGGTCTCCCGCACCGTATAGTTTCCGTAGAGATATTCGGGATACACGCTCACTTTGCTCGGATGGATGATGAGCATGTAGGTTTTGCCGCGTTCTTTATAGAAATCGCTGATGCGCTGCTGGGTTTCTGCGATTTCTTTGAGCTGGTTTTCACTCAGGCGGTATTCGCCGCTTGCAATCTGTATGTTGCTCTGCAGCTTGTAGAAAAGCCATCCGTCTTTGCCATACGCTACGTCGTCCGAGAGCGGCTTGAGGCGGAGCACATGTCTTGTGACGAAATTCTTGGCGTCGATAAAGCCGTCCCTGAGCCAGAGGTTGTCCTCAAGCCATGCCGAGAAAGCCGTCCGGTACCCGGAGCTCAGGAAACGTTCCGTAGTAGGATAGGGGGCGAGCGCCCGTTTCTCCCGGCTGGAGATTCTGCCCGGCTTTCTGTCCGCTGCGGCAAACAATATAAATAATATAACTAAGCTTAAAATGACAAAAGCTATCTGTATGGTCTTTTTCATGGCAGCCCCTAGAAATTGAAGTAGATGAACGCTTTGTACGTGTTGCCGACGGCA
Organism: Treponema sp. UBA4319; assembly: GCA_002393865.1. Classification (GTDB taxonomy): domain Bacteria; phylum Spirochaetota; class Spirochaetia; order Treponematales; family Treponemataceae; genus Treponema_D. Next base: position 8,440 of record DGUD01000217.1, on the reverse strand, counting down.
AAGGCGACGGAGAGCAGGAGCAGGGCTATGTGCAGGAGCGCGCTCAGTACTGCACGGAGCGTTCCGTCCCACGAGGCGAGCTTTTTCCGGAGGAAGGGAATGAGCGGCAGGCCGCCGATGATTCCCATCAGGATAAGCGGCAGGTAGGTGCTCACATAGAATGCATCGGTAGCATTCGCAAAACCGCTTGCCCCCAGCCCGAACATCGCACGCAGCTGCTTGTATGCGAGCGTAAGGGAATTAGCACGGAAAAGCATTTGCCCGATGCACAGGACGACGAAGAAATAGAGGTGCGAGCAGCAGGCCGCGATGGCCGGATTCCAGCGTAGCGGCTTTCCGGCCTTTGCCCGCTTCTTCTTGTAGTTGTCCCAGACGCGCTCGATGATGATGAACGCGCAGTAGAAGAGCCCGTAGGCGAGGTAATGGAATCCTGCCCCATGCCATGGCCCGATGATGCACCAGGAGACCAGCAGTGCCGCGTAGTCGCAGTATTTTGCATCCCGCTTTTTGCCCGTACGCTTGCTCCTGACGTTGAGCGCCCTGAACACCGGCGTGTAAATGTAGTGCTTTACCCACGTGCCGAGCGTGATGTGCCAGCGGCCCCAGTATTCGGCGATGCGCTTGGAGGCAAAGGGGTAGTTGAAATTCTCGTCCACCGTAAAGCCGAGCATCTTGCCGAGGCCCACCGCCATATCCGAATAGCCGGAGAAGTCGTAGTACAGCTGGACAATATAGACAATCACCCCGAACCATGCGAGCAGGGCCGAGACGGAGGCAAAATCGTTCCTGTCAAAAATAAAGTCGGCAAAGCTTGCGAGCGAGTCAGCGACGACAAGTTTCTTGGCCAGCCCGACGATGAAGCGCTTCAGCCCGGCGGAGAACTGCTCCACGGTGCAGCTCCGGGAATCCAGCTGGGAACGGAACGCAGACCATTGCATGATGGGGCCGGAGACCAGCTTCGGGAAAAATGCAAGGTACAAGGCCACATGAAAAAAATTCTTCTCCGCTTTTGCTGCCCCGAAATACACGTCAAGGATATAGGAAAGCGCCGAAAAGGTAAAAAAGGATATGCCGAGCGGAAGCGCCCAGCCGGGAGCTGGCAGACTAAGTCCTGTAGCTGCATTTACACATTTTAAGATAAAACCAAGATATTTAAACGCGACGAGGAGGGCGACATTTGCTGCTATCGCAAAGACAACGATTAGCCTGCAGAGCCGTTCCCGCTGCAGGTATTTCCCGATTAGCAGGGCAAAGCAGTAATTTGCCACCATGCTTGCGACAAAAAGCGGCAGCGCATGGAATCCGCCCCACGCATAGAAGAAGAGGGACGCCAGAAGCAGGAAGACATTTTTGAGCCGCTGAGGAACAATGTGGTATGCGCCTATGACGAGCGGGAAAAAAATGAGCAGGAATACGAGGGATGAGAAGGCCATTGTTCAGCAGGCTCCGTCAGGAAAGCTTCTTTTCCATGGCATCCATCATCTCGCCCACGTTTTTAAAGCCGTTGATTTCGCCCAGCGTAAATTTGATGCCGAAGGCATCCTCTATTGAGCCGACCAGCGTAAGGTGGGCAAGGCTGTCCCAGTCCTCGATATCCTTTGCAGTGGTTTCATCGGCTACGGTGATGGTATCGTCGTCAAAGACCTCCTGAAATACCCCGTTCAGTTTCTGGTTGATTTCCTGCCGTGTCATAAAAACTCCTTGAAAACAGTTGATGTCTGCTATTTTACGCCTGTGACGAGCACGTTCTGTCCCGTCACAAAATCAGATGCGTCCGACAAAAGATATTCGAATGTGGGAACCACATCGTCCGGTGTCAGCAACCTTCCCATGATACTTGATTCCCGCGCCTGCTCCAGCGCAAGCTCCGGCATGGAGGAAAGAAAGCGTGTCTCTATCATCTCCGGCGACACGGCGTTGACGCACACGCCTTTTGGCGCATACTCTGCAGCCAGTGAGCGCACCAGACCGAGCAGCGCGTACTTTGCCGTCACATAGGCTGAGATGAATTTTGGCGGAACGCCTTCCGTATAGGCGGTGAGCATCGCCACGATTTTGCCCCGGCCGTTTTTTCCCATTTTGCTGATGAAAGGCTTTATAATAGAAGAAAACGCGATGACGGAGCAGGTGAGCGCCGCAGAGAAATCCTCCTCATCCGTCTGGTGAAAGCGCTTCTGCTCGCAGCGGGGTGCCGCCAGATGGACGATATGATTCGGCAGCACGCCGTCGCCCTGAATGCGGGCAGTCAGCGCGGCTGTGGCGGCTGCGTCCATCAGATTTGCCTGCAGAGGCACGAGTTTTCCGCCGAGCGCCGCCTTCAGCCCGTCCAGCGCCTCGCCGGAGGAATGGTAGTGCGCATAAATACGGCTGTAGTTCGGCGCGACCTTCCGGATGAGCGCCCGGCCTACTTCGCTGGAGGCCCCGATGACGAGCAGCGTCTTATTCTCCATTGCCGAGCACTCCTACCATCATTTTGCCGCGCAGGACTTTCTCGCCCTTCTGGTTTACGATTTTGACCGCAAGCTCCGCCTGAGAGAAGCGCTCGTCAAGGCGCTTTACGGTGCCGCTCACCGTGAGCGTGTCTCCGGCGAATACCGGCTTGGGAAAGGTAGTCTCGACGGAATGGATGAGGCAATGCTCGCCGGGAAGGTAGACGCCGCCAAGCGTGCTTAGAAAAGAGGCGGTGAGCATACCGTACACGATGCGGTCGTTGTAGCCGCCGTGCGCCTTTGCATACGCGGCGTCGGTATGCATGGGGTTCGTGTCGCCCGTCAGCGCAAGGAATTGTTCCATCATGCCGGCTGTAACGGTCACGTCAAAGCTTTCCGTCAGCCCCTCTTTGAGTTCCGGGAATGTATAGTGATTCATGCTTCCTCCGCGATAAAGGTCTTTCTGGGCACAAAGCTTGCCACGTCCGCCTCAAAATGCGTCGCGTCCGTGCGGGCAAAGCCCATCGTCTCGTAGATATCCTTGACCATCGCGTTCTTCTGCGTGGGGAGGTACTCGCCGAGCACCCGCGAGAATCCGAGCTTTTTTGCCGTGGAAAGCATTTTGTTCACGATGAATTCCTCCACGGTACGCTTGAGCACGCGGCAGCTCATAAGCCACGTATCCACAAAGAGCGCATCGCCCTGCTTCTCCATGATGACGACGGAGATGAGCCCGTGGTCGCCGAACGTGTCGCGGAGCGTGACGTACATAGTCACATACTTGTCCGAGGCTGCGATGGCCGCGATATCAGCCTCGCTGTAGCGCACCGTGCGCAGGTTGAACTGGTTGGAGCGCTGGGTAAGCTGCGCGATGCGGGGGGTGCTGAACGCGTCGAAGGGTCGCGCCGCCCCCGTCATGGCAAGGCTCTTCAGGTAATCGTCTATCGAGCTGAAGCTCTGCCTGAGCTGTACCCGACGAGCTTCGGCCTGATACTGTGCAGTCCGCTCCGTATCGGCCGCCGCAAAAGAAGCCGTCTCAAACAGGTTCTCTGCCTGCAGGAATCCCAGATAGCAGGACGGGTCTTCCGGCAGCTCAGGAACGCAGATTTCAGGTATCATCTGGCGGACAAGGTTCCGCTCAAAGGGATTGTCGTCAAGGAATACCATGGAGTCCATGCCGATATTCAGGATACTCTGGATACGGCGGATATTCGATGCCTTGTCCTCCCAGTTCGCGATGAACACGGCAAAGTCGTCGAGCCGCAGCACCATGTCGGGATGCTTCAGGAAGGGCTCCTTTGCTGTTGCCTCGTCGTTTTTGGAGCAGACCGCAAGGAGTATGCCGCGGTTTTTCAGCTCTTTGAGCCATGTCTGGAAGTCGGAGAACGCCCTGCCGCTGCCGAGCTCCCCGATCTGGATTTTGTCCAGACCGTCGTCCCCGATGACGCCGCCCCAGAGCGTGTTGTCCAGATCGCAGATGACGCATTTCTTGATCCGCCCGCTCAAGGCTTCCATGATGTCAACCACAGCCTTTGCCGCAGCCGGAATCATATCTATTGAGACGGCAAGGCGCGCAGAGTACCAGTAGGGCGCCGCATAAAGTTTTTCGCGGCCGTATTCGTTCTGAATGCGGGACAAATCGGCTATGCTGACGCTTGCGTTTGCGGCCGCGCGCTCCATCAGCATGAAATTCAGTTTCCGCAGCTGGAAGATGTACGAGGCCGGCAGCTTGGCGCCCAGACTGCCAAAGACGCGGTCGTCGTTCTCCACAAAGTTCAGCTGTATAATCCGGGTCTGCATTCTGGACAGGATAGTCTCCCAGCGCTCGCAAATCTGGGCAATCATCCGCTCCGCAAAGGATTCCCGTTCCGCAGGGGCTGTCTGGCAGAACGCCTGATGCAGCTTCTCCGCGGACATATATATAAATGTATAGTCAGGCTTCCGCTGGTAGAGGCCGGAATCAGGATTCACGATTTCAGGAAGAATCTGGTCATACTCAGCCTCGTAGACGTCGATGTGCATGTTCCGGGAATACGCGTAGCCGCGGATTGCCGTGGCGAGCAGCTGCGTCGCGCTGTCTCCCAGCACGGCGAGTGTCGCGTCGGGCTTGCTGTCCGCAGGAATCGCTTTTGCTAATTTCTTAAGCTGATTTATATTCTGCATACGGGTACTTTTTCCTCTGGAAGAGGAATCCGTGCCGGAAATTCGCTTTCCGGCACGGATTCCTCCGCTTTTCTTCTATTTTATAGAGAAGATTTTGTCCTGTCAATCAGTGAAGACACGCTCCACGCGGGGCGAGATGCAGCTGGTGATTTCGTAGGAGATGGTGCCGCTCAGCCGGGCGACATCGTCTGCGCTCTGGAGCGCGCCGTCTTCTTTTGTGCCGAAGATGACAGCTTTGTCCCAGCGCCGTATACCGCTGTTCTTCCCGATGTCCACCATGCACTGATCCATGCAGATACGCCCGCGGACGGGATATGCCTTGCCGTGGATAGCGACCTGGATGCCGCCTGCGGCAAAGCGGCGCAAGAAACCGTCCCCGTAGCCGATGGGCAGCACGGCGATGTCGGTGTCCGCTGCCGCCGTCCAGGTGCGCCCGTAGCCGACGCTCTGGCCTTTTTTGAACGGGCGGATGGCACAGACTTCCGTCTCAAGCGTCATCACGGGACGCAGCTCCGCCGGCCGCGCGATGGAATGCAGGTAGCTGGCGCTGATGTCGTCGGGGTAATAGCCGTAGGCGATGATTCCCGGACGTACCATGTCAAGGTGCATGTCCGGCCTGGCAAGGGTGACGGCGGAATTGGCAAAATGGCGGATGCCGGGTTGAATCCCGGCCTGCTGCACCGCGTTGACCGCCTGCATAAAGCGGGAGAACTGCCATGCGGTGAATTCCTGATTTTCCGGCGCAAGGCTGTCGCTTACCGCACAGTGCGTCCCCATGCCGCCTAGAACGAGCGACTTTGTGCTGACGATTGCCTTTGCCATGCGCGCCGCATCCTCCGGAAGGACGCCGATTCTTCCCATACCGGTATCAAGCGCGAGATGCACGGGGTAGGGGGTGCGCTCCGCTTTCTCAGCTTCCGCGGCGAACAATGCGATGTACTCCTCGTCAAAGACAAGGGGCGTGATATTGTGGTGCACGACGTCGGGAATTTCCTCCGGCGCACAGAGACTGAGCATAAGGATAGGCTTTGTGATGGAGGCCTCGCGCAGCGCGATGCCTTCCTCCGGAGTGGCGACAGCAAGCGCATCCGCGCCAGCCTCTGCGGCTGCCTGCGCGCAGCGGACAGCACCGTGTCCGTATGCGTCTGCTTTTACCGCGACGCACATCTTTGTGCCGGGCGCAAGCTCCGCCCGTATCGCGGAAATGTTGTCCCTCAGATTCTGCAGGTGGATAACGGCTTTTGTTGCTCTCATGTGCTGCCTCGCGCGGATGTGAGATTTCCTTCTATTGTAATCAAAATAGAAAAATAAGCAAGATGCCACGGAAAGCAGTTTTCAGAAAGTATCGAGGCATGAGGCAGGTATGAGAAATGTTTTCTATGCGTTTTTTCATATTGAATTCTGCTTTTATTATTCATAAAACAGAAAGTTCTCCATAAATAAAAAGCCACTGCCCTGTTTTTTTTCAGATAAAATACATCTCATGGTGAAGCCGCGTCAGCTGCCCTCCGACACCTTGACGAGAGTGCCACCGAACATTAAAATAGAAGCACTGTGCTTATCCGATATTCTACTGACAGCAGTGGCCGTCCCGTCAAGAAGGCGGTGATTTATACAAAAAGTGAGCATGCCATCCCGGTCGCTCAGATTGACAGCGATGCAGTCTATGTCATTACCCGCCTGCGTGACGCAGGTTTTGCTTCCTATGTGGTGGGCGGCGCGGTGCGGGATCTCATCGTCGGCAAAAAGCCCAAAGACTTCGACATCGTGACCGATGCTACCCCCAGCCGTATCAAGAAGATTTTCCGTAATTCCCGCATTATCGGCAAGCGTTTCCGTCTGGTGCACGTGTTTTTCGGCGAGAAGATTTTTGAGGTGAGCACATTCCGGTCCACCGTGGACGGCTCAGTGGGCAACGCCTTCGGCTCTATGGATGAGGACGTGATGCGCCGCGACTTTACGCTGAACGCGCTCTACTATGATCCGATTAAGGAGCAGGTGATAGACTATGTGGGCGGTGTGAAGGATATCAAAAAGGGCGTCATACGCCCCGTGATTCCGCTGGACAAGATTTTTGTGGACGACCCGGTCCGTATGCTGCGCGCCGTCAAATATGGCGCCACGACGGGCTGCCGCCTGCCGCATTCTCTCAAAAAGAAAATCCGCGACTCCGCGCAGCTGCTCTCGCCCGTGTCGCCGTCGCGTCTGACGGAGGAGCTGCTCAAAATCATCAACAGCGGTCATTCCTTCGACATTGTGACCCGCGCGCTGGATACCGACCTGTATGCCTACCTGCAGCCAGCTGCCACGGACATGATTCAGGAGAGCCGTAAGTACGCAAAGGCCTATATGGAAAGCCTGCGCCAGCTCGATGCCTATACGGCGGCGCATACCGACAGCCGTCTGGGGGAAAAGCTGTATTTTGTGCTGAAGGATTTTGTCGCAGGCCTGACCGACTGGAACCTGGAGCTGAAGGATGGCTCATCGGCCGCGGAGCTATACAAATGCACATGGGCGCGCTGCCGCAACTATATCCTGCCGATGAACCCGCAGCGCACGGAGCTTGAATTCGCCGTACGCAAGATTCTGACGGAGTACGGGGTGCCGCTCAAATCTCCCCGCAAAAAACAGCGGCAGCGTCCGCCGGCCGCTCAGGGAGCGGCCACAAAGACTGCGACGAGCCCCGCCGGCTGAGTGCCCGCACGGCCTTGCTCCGCGTTCAGTTTTCTGCAGGTGTCCCGGCCGGAACGCTTATTTTGTCGATGATAATGCTGACTTCCTCGATGAGTATGCCGGTAAAGCGCTCGATATTATCGATGATATAGGTCTGAAGGCTGTGGATGAGCCCGGTAAGCTGCTTGCCAAAGGGAACATCTATGGTGATGATGAGCCGGTAGCCGCTGCTGTCCGTCTTGATGGTCAGCTTTTTGACGTGAATCTGGCTGTCCAGCTCGTGGACGCAGTGGAGCGTCATCTGCGTGAGCGCGGCCTCGGAAATCTCTATCCTTCCTTTCTTGCTGAATTCGGGCGTGACGATTGATTTTTCAGTCAGGGACTCTTTTTTGCGCAGCATGCGCCGCCCCTTTGAGAGGACTTCGTTCATGGCCTTGTAGAAAATCTGCGGGTAACTCTTCTGCACCTCGATGGCGGGCACCGGAATGACGTGCTTTCCCTCAATCTGGCGGCTGCGGATGGCCTTCTCTATCTCGTCACGGGATGCAATATCTTCTATTTTAATGATTTTTTCAGGCGGAGGCAGCTGCAGGCGCATCGCTATTTTCTGCACCATCTTCTCGCTGGTGCCCAGCAGCAGTATGCGTTTGATGTGGTTTTTCTGCAGGACGCGCGCAACGGCATCGCGGTGCTCTTTGTCGTCAAAGAGGGCGACGCGGACGGCGCCCATGTAGGTTTTCTCGTGCTTGGCGGATTTTCCTGCAAGAATTTTGTCATCCTGTATGAGCAGCCCGTCGTCGATGATGGCGTTCAGCCCGTATTTCTGTGTGATGAGCTTTGCCCGGAAGCTTTTTCCGGTGCCGCTCTGACCGACGAGCGCGTAAACTGTCATGCCATGATGGAGAAGCTGGTTCAGGATATTCATTGCGTTACTTAGAGTATAATTTGTTCCTCCCATTTTATCAAGGCTGCGGCAAGAAAATCTTTGAATTCCGGGGGAAGCGGGCAGGTGACGCTTTCCGGCAGCGAGAGCGGGTTGTCCGAGGGGATGCCCATGCGTACGGCATGCAGGTAGAACGCCCTGCCGCCGGGCAGCGGGCGGGCTCCGTAGGCGCTGTCCCCGATAAGCGGGAATCCGTGGGCGGCGGACTGGGCGCGTATCTGGTGCTTGCGTC
>DGUD01000133.1 GCA_002393865.1 Treponema sp. UBA4319 | reverse complement strand
TTTTTCTTTTTTCTTCGCTTTTTTTATTCCGCGGGGGGCTCGGCCTTCGGCTTCCTCGCAGGGCTCTTCTTCTTTGCGGCTCCGGTCCCGGCCTTCGAGGTCTTTTTTGCAGGCGCTTTTTTTGCGGAGGTTTTCTTAGCGGCAGGCTTTTCGGCCTTCTCCGGCTCCTCGGCCTTTGCGCGGGAAGTCTTTGCGGCCTTTTCGGCGCCAGTCTTGCTGGTACCGCCAAGCTTCTTGATATCCTTCTCCAACTTGTCGATTGCCTTCAGCATATCGGAGAGCTCTTCGTCGGACGCCTCCACGGAAGCAGCTTTTGACGAAAGCTTTTTATAGACGGCCTTGCCCAGCTCGGCAAAAGCCTTGCCCTCCTTCGTCCTGAGCTTGGTCAGCTCGATGCGCTGCACGGACTTGTCCCCGAAATCCGTGATTGCCTTTCCTGCAGACTTGAGCCCCTTCTGGGACGCGGCGACGCCTATATCGATGTAGGATTTGATTTTCTCCCTCATGTCGCTGCCCTTCTTCTCCTCGTTCTCGCTCATACATGCCTCCTTCCGCAGCTTTCTGCCTGTAAAAATAAAGGGAGCCCCCCCGAACCCCGGAGAGTTCCGGACCGGCTCCTATCGTTTAACTATAAAGCTTTTCCCCGCAAAATGCAAATTCTTTTTGGCTGCCCTACGGGTTCAGCTCAAGCTCGCCGTAATCGTCGACGACCTGCGTCCGCACGCCGCCCATCGGCCGCCACGTGACGGCGAAGCTGAAATAGGGGTCATAGCTGTAGTAGGAGCCCGTGCCGGATTTTGAGACCAGCTTGGGCTGGAAGGTAAAGCTGGACACCATGTCCCAGTCGCAGAGGCTGTGCTTTACCGTAATCTTCAGGTTCTTGAGCTTGAAGCCGGAATTCTTGCGGGTCTCCAGCGACGTATCCCAGAACGCGAAGGAGTTGACCAGATCCACAAAGGGATTCGTCTCCCCGCTGATAATCTCGCCATAGCCCGCCAGCCCCTGCACGTAGCGGAATATGACGGAGTTGCGGGATTCAGAGCTGAAGGTGACGTCAAGGAACTGGTGTATCCTGAACGTGAGCGACGGCATGAACACAAAATAACTGTTGGTGGGGCGGATAAAATCGTACACGAGGCTCGTGCTCAGACCGGGCGCCCACGTGATGCGGTTCTTCCAGTAGCGGAAGGTCTTCTGCTCCGTGGTATAGGCGACGCTCAGCGAATATGGCAGGAATTCCTGATCGGCGCGGGCAACCCAGCCTTTGCCGGGCGTAAAGTCGTAGCCGTAGGTATACTGCATGGTGTAGCCCAGCTGGAAGCCTTTGCGCGACAGGGCGAGCTTGAGGGAATCCGCATAGCGCCCCGCAAGATTGTAATTGAAGGACTCCGTGAGGTTCGCGCCGAACGGCAGCTGCACGGAGAGGGACTGCTGGAACGGCTCGTCGGTCCAGTGCTCCGTGCCGGAAACCTGCTTTACGCCCGCGGACATGCTGAAATCCACATACGGGAACTGCAGGCCGAGTGTCCCCGTGTACTCCGCGTCCTGCGGGGGCAGCATAGCGGCGACCGTGAGCGTCTGCGAGAACTGCCCTGATTCCCGCGCCGCGACGGTGGCGCTCAGCGTATGCGCAACGACGCTCTCGTCGTCAGAGAGGTCGGCGGTCAGGTAGTCCCAGCGGGGATTGTCCGCGTCGCCGATAAATTTCGTGCGGAGCACGCGGACGGAGGAATTCCACGCGACGTTCGACTCGGCGAAGACGGGGTCAAGCAGGAAGGGGCGGATGACGACGGAATTCTGCCCGGTCAGGTCAAGCCTGCGCGAATCGTAGTCGGAGACAATCACCGAATCGCGCGCGGCCTTGCTCGTGTAGCCGTCAAGGTTGGGGTGCCCCTGCAGCAGCGGGCTGAAGCTCAGGCTGTTACCCACCATGAGGAAGCGGCTCCGGTACGAGAGGCTGCTGTCCAGCGAGAGCGGCGCCTGCAGCTGGTAGTAAGAGGAATACATGGTATCCCACCTGAAATCATCGCTGGCAAGCAGGTTCTGGGAGCCGTAGCTTATCTGGGTGACGTACTGGGGGCGCAGCGAGTAGCCGAGCCGGTACGCGATTCCGTCCAGGCTCACGGCGGCAGGAACCGGCACCGTATGCAGGTCGGGAAGGTCTTCCGGCGAGAAGATTCCGTCGCTTTCCTGCGCAGGGGCTTCCTCCGCGGGAAGAGCAGCAAGCTCCGGCGGCACGGCGAGCCCTTCGATTCCGGGCAGGGGCGCGGCTCCCGCGGGCGCAGACGGCGTCCGGCGGGGATACTCGTACAGCGTGCCGGCAATTTCGGCGGAGAAGCGCAGCGGCGTCACCTGCGACGGGTAGAAGAACATCCGCTCCGGCGTAAAGCTCTGCCAGTCCTGCGGACGGGCGTAGAACGCGGCGTCCCCCCGCCCCTTGGAGTCGAAGAGCACCGACGAGGAAAGCTCATTGAGGCTGAGGACAGAGAGACAGGGGCCGAGCCTGTCGCTGACGGGCGCCTCATACGACAGTCTGGCGTCCCAGCTGAACGACGACACCTTGAGCAGGCTCTTATCCGTGAATATATCCTCCTCCCGCAGCTCCGGGGAACTGGACAGGAAGCCGAGCCAGTCCATGTATTCCTTGCGGCCGGAGAAATCGTTGACGAAATACGGATCCGAATACACGGGCAGCGAGACAGAGAGCCGCACCGGCTCGTCCAGCGCAAAGGAGAGCCCCGCCCCAAAGCGGAACGGCACGCTAAGGCCAAGGAAGCTGCTGGAATCATAGTACTGCGCGCCGTCGGAGGCATAGGCCGAAAACTGCCCGTCCTGATAGTAGACGGTATTGCTGAACCCCAGCTTAAGAAAGCCCTCAAGATTCGAGATATACGGACTGGATGTATAGGCACCCTCAAGCCCCACAAGCCCGCCAAGCTTGCCGTAGTAGTCGAGCATAAGCTTCAGGTAGTCGTCCGTGCTGCCGGTGTAGGCCTGATCAAGATTGTGCAGCACCAGCCCCTCGCGGCGCTGCTCGTGCAGGACGGTGGGGCGCATGAAGCTGTACACGCCACCCTCGCGGGCAGTCCCGTCATCGTCCCCGGAGGCCGTGTCGTACGAGGAAAGCGGCTTGCGTCCGAACAGATACGTGGTGGTCTGGAAATAGTAGCCCCTGCGCGGCTCATAGCCGAAGACCGGATTGAAGAGAACCTCGTCTTTGGGGTAGTAGAAGGCAGGAATATACACGAGCGGCACATGCCCCACATAGAGCAGCGCGTTCACAAAGGCAAATTCCCCGCCGGGCAGCAGCCAGATGCGCGACGCCCTGATTGACCAGTGCGGGTCGGGGTCGTCGCAGAACGTGAGCTTCGCGTTCTTGAAGGCGATGGTGCCGGAGGCATTCCTGCCGAAGACCTTGGAGGAGACGCTCAGCGTTGAGTCCGAAGGAAAATCCGGGTTGCCGCCGTCAATCTGGACAACGCGGGAATTGTCAAAGATTCCCTCCAGCGTGCTTGTGTTCAGCAGGAGCGTATCGGCGCTCACCTCCTGACCGCCGCCCTCCCCGCCAGCCTGCACCAGATGCACGTCGCCCTGCGCGAAGAGCATGTTCGCCTTGCGGTCATACCTGACAACGGAGGCGGTGATGGTAGTCTCGACGCCGCCCTTCACCACGGAGACGGAGACGGCCCCGCTCATCACCATGACCTCGTTCCCGCTGTCCTTGTCCGTGCGGTACTCGGTGTGCTGCGCATTGTTCACCCGGACGACGGTATTGCCGCCGCCGTCCTGGGCAAAGGCGATGCCGCCCAGCAGCATGCAGCCGGAGGCGATTGCGGCGCGCAAGAGGATATGGAGCTTCGCGAAAAACGCAGTTCTGTTCAAGGCTCACCTGCCGGAAGGAGGCGGCACAGGCTGACATTCCCGTCAGGACCGCGCAAGCCCCCGCTCCTTCTCACGGGCAAGGAGTTCCCCCACGAACCTGCCCGTGTAGCTTTTTTCGTTCCGGGACACCTCTTCCGGCGTCCCGGTCGCCACCACCCTGCCACCATTATATCCGCCTTCGGGACCTAAATCAATAATATAATCCGCCTGGCAGATGACATCCATATTATGCTCAATCATAACCACGGAATTCCCTTTGTCGACCAGCCGCTGGATAACGTCCATCAGCTGCTTTATATCCACAAAATGCAACCCTGTCGTCGGCTCGTCAAGGATGTAGAGCGTCCTGCCGGTGGACGGACGGGAAAGCTCCGCCGCCAGCTTGACGCGCTGCGCCTCCCCGCCGGAAAGCGTGAGCGCGCTCTGCCCCAGCTGGATATAGCCGAGCCCCACGGATCTGAGCGTCTCCAGCTTGCGCGCGATGTGCGGGATGCCGGAAAAGAAGCCGCACGCCTCCTCGATGGTCATGTCCAGCACGTCGGAGATGGACTTGCCCTTGTAGCGTACGTCCAGCGTCTCCTGGTTGAAACGCTTGCCGTGGCAGACATCGCACTGGATGAACACGTCCGGCAGGAAATTCATCTCGATGGTGATGGTGCCCGCCCCCTGGCAGTTCTCGCAGCGTCCGCCCTTCACGTT
>DGUD01000124.1 GCA_002393865.1 Treponema sp. UBA4319 | reverse complement strand
GTGCCGATTACAATCTTCCCGAGGGAATGACATTCTCTTATACGCTGTCATCTGACCTCGTGAAGGCTCACAATACATCATCTGACAACCATGCTCGTGACTGCTACGAGTGGAACTCAGAGTTCGGCGGTCTCGTGAACAAGTTCGCCGTCGGCTACAACAGCGACCTGCTCGGCTTCTCCTTCGCCCCCAAGGTGAAGATTGGCGAGCCGAACAGCGAGAACTTCTGGTCATGGGGCAACAACGGCTCTAGCGCAGCTGGTAAATGGGGAACCGCCAACTACGGCAATAACTGGGTCACCAACTTCGACCGCGACGGTCTGAACTCAGACGACACCGGCATCTTCTATGACGGTCTCGACTGGAACTTCCACTTCACCCCGTTCGACTTCCTTGAGATTGGTCTGCACGAGAGCTACGGCATCGCCGGCTGGATGGGCGGTCCGGTTCAGGGCGGCACCTACGACTCAGCCAAGCTCGGCTCAGACGGTCTTACCCTCCTGCTCAAGCCGATCCAGGGGCTGCGCCTCGCGGCATCACTGCCGTTCACAATCGACTACTACAGCAAGCCGGATATGCTCAACGCAGAGGATGAGGATCACACCGACCATAGTGGAGCTGCACCGGTAATGCCTGGTCGTAACGACAAGGATGCGAATGGTAATCCCAAGTATGCGACCGATGCTGCGTATAACGAGGCTTTGGTGGCATATTACAAAGCTCTGGAGGCTTGGAGAACACCGAAGGCTGGCTGGCCGTTCATCGCGACTCACCTCGTGAACGGCAAGCAGGACGGCGCGACCAAGGTCAAGTTCCAGCTCAAGCTGGGCGCCGACTACAACTTCAAGAACCTGTTCACTATCGGCGCTACGTGGAATGACATCCTCGACGCGAACAACACGCAGGTCGGCGTCTACGGCAAGATTACCGCCATCCAGAACCTGACGATTGGTCTGGGCTACACCTTCAACCGCCAGGCGCAGGGTGCGAGCCTCGGCATCGACTTCTTCGGTCTGGACAGCGTCGACCCGATGTTCGGCCTCTTCGGTCAGCACGTGGCGCAGCTCTGGGCGACCTACTACATCAGCAACTTCAACATCGGTGCTGAGGCTGCGTTCAACTTCTTCCAGAACCAGTCCGTGTACGATATGTATGCAGGCCTGAACCTCGGCTACGCTCTGGTTCCCGGCCGCGTGAACCTCGGCGTCAAGGCCGGTCTTGCGATGGACTTCGGCACCCAGCTCAGCTGGAACGACTCTGAGGGCAATGCCTACAATGTCGCAGGTAGTGGTACTGGCAAGAAAGATTTGGTTACCGACCCCGACTTCGCTCAGTCATTCTTGGCTGGTGGCTCAGACAACGCCTGGAGAATCAAGAACAACGGTGCCTCACTGTACCGCTTCGCAAACTCCGACTGGAAGCTCGCGAACAACTACAAGAAAGAGGTTTCTGCGAACGAGGGCCGCGGTCTGAAGGGCGAGAACACCGACTGGGCAGGCTACTCAGCGGCCATGGTCGTCAGCGTGCAGCCGTCTATCAGCTTCACCGCCGGCAACAACGTGTTCAACGCGTCTGCCGCCATCACCTACCTGCCGACCGCAGCCAACGACTACTATGTCGATTCAACGGCCGACAACATCTCCGGCGACTGGTTCTTCAAGTTCCCGGTCAGCTGGACCTACAACTTCCGCTAATCCCGGCGCGCACGGCAACGTGTAGCTAGGAAAGCCTAGGAAGAAAGGGCGGCTCGGTTCTACCGAGCTGCCCTTTTTGTTTGGTGGGGGGATGCTTTGCTACAGGAGAGGTGGTTGGTGGCAGAGAAATCGCACTGCCAACTGGGAGCGCGGGCTGTGGCAGACACAGTTTAGGCCGCGCGCATTTTTTGTTTACAGAAGGGTTTCCTTGCTACAGGGCAGCTTCCTGCCGCCGGGCAATTGTTTTGCTGGCAGGGCGCGCAGACAGATTCAGCATAAAAAAATGCGCGGAGGCGAAAAACCGCCCGGCGCCGCCTTTGTAGCGCGCAGCGATACAACCAGCGGTGCCAGGAGGTTTCCCGCCGGGAGCGCATTTTTTTGTTTGCAGGGGAAACGCTTTGCTAACAGGAGGGCTGCTCTTCCTGCGGGAGCGCCGTTTGCAGGGTAGCCTTCTGCCGCCGGAATCCGATACCACTCCCGCCGGAAGCGTATTTTTTTGTTTGCTTGCTGCCCCCATTCTCAAGCTTGCTTCTATTTTCATTCAGGCAAAAATAGTGTATCATCTGATGAACGGGAGGAACTGTATATGTGTGGAATCGTCGGATATATCGGGCTGAAAAACGTGACGCCCATCCTGATAGAGGGGCTTAAGAAGCTTGAGTACCGCGGTTACGACAGCGCCGGCATTGCTGTGTACGACGGGCAGGATATCGTCGTCCGCAAGGTAAAGGGCGCCATCAAGTACCTGGAGGCCAAGCTCACCAAGGAATTTGTGGAAGGCCATCTCGGCATCGGGCATACGCGCTGGGCGACACACGGGGAACCGAGCGACACAAACAGCCATCCCCATACGAATATGGACGGGAGCATCTCAATCGTCCACAACGGCATCATAGAGAATTATGCCGACATCAAGGCAAAGCTTCAGGCAAAGGGCGTCGTGTTCAAGTCCCAGACGGACACCGAAGTCATCGTTCATCTGCTTGACCAGAACTACAAGGCAGAGAAAGACATTTTCCGCGCCGTGCTCGCCACGCTGCAGGTGCTTGAAGGCTCCTATGCGCTCGGTGTCATCTGCAAGGATTACCCCGACAGGATTATCGCCGCCCGCAAAGAGAGCCCGCTGGTCGTGGGGCTTGGCGACGGCGAGAATTTCATTGCATCCGACGTTCCGGCGCTCCTTGCGCATACACGGGAAGTCTGCTACCTTGGCGAGAAGGAAATCGCCGTCCTGTACGCAGACCACGTGGATTTGTTCAATTTTGAGGGCGAGCGCATCATCAAGGAGCCGAGCCACGTGGACTGGGACATCGACGCGGCGGAAAAAGGCGGCTGGCCCCACTTTATGATAAAGGAGATTCACGAGCAGCCGAAGGGCATCACCGATACCATGCGGCCGCGCATCGTAAAAGACAAGAACGGTGCGCCCGCAGGCGTGCATTTTGAGGAATGCAGCATGGACGATGCGTGGCGCAAGGCGAGTCGCGTCGTCATCACCGCGTGTGGTACCGCATACCATGCAGGGGTCGTCGCAAAGTACGCCTTTGAGCGCATTGCCCGCATGAAGGTGGATGTGGACGTCGCCTCCGAATTCCGCTACCGGAACCCCATCCTTGAGAAGGACGACATCTTTATCGTTATAAGCCAGTCGGGGGAGACCGCCGACACGCTGAGCGCGCTGCGGCTCGCCAGGCAGAACGGCCTGAAGGTTGTCGCCATCACAAACTGTGTCGGCTCCACCGTAAGCCGCGAGGCCGACGATGTCATCTACACGCTGGCAGGGCCTGAGATTGCGGTCGCGTCCACCAAGGCGTACACGACGCAGCTGCTCTGCCTCTTTCTGCTGGCAATCAGCGCCGGAACCCTGCGGGGAACGCTGGATGCCGCCGCTGCCAGCCGCCTGCTGTGCGAGCTGGAGGAGATTCCCGGCAAAATCCAGCAGATTCTGGACGGCAAGGACATCATCCAGAAATTTGCGAGCCGCCAGTTCAACAAGGACAAAATCTTTTACATCGGGCGGCAGGCTGACAGCGCGACCTCGCTGGAAAGCGCGCTCAAGCTCAAGGAAGTCAGCTACATGCATTCCGAGGCCTTTGCCGCCGGTGAGCTCAAGCATGGCCCCATCGCGCTGATAGACCGCCAGACGCTGGTGGTCGCCATCGCCAGCGAGCCTGCGCTGTACGACAAAATCGGCTCCAACATGGTGGAAGTCAAAAGCCGGGGCGCAACGGTGCTCGTCATCACCCCGGACAGCCAGGGCGTCTTTGAGGGCAAGACCGACGAGGTCTTCAGGATTCCGCCGTGCTCCCCGGAGATTGCGTCACTGCTCACCATCATTCCGGCTCAGCTCTTTGCCTATTATTGCGCAGTCCACCGGGGCATCGACCCCGACAAGCCGCGCAACCTTGCAAAATCGGTGACGGTGGAGTGAGCGCCATGGAATACACGCAGAAAGAAGTCCTTCAGTATGTCTCCGAGAACGACGTAAAGTTCATCAAGCTTTTCTTTACCGATATCTTTGGCAGCACCAAGAGCATTTCCGTGCAGCCGTCCGTCCTACGCAAAGCCTTTGAGGACGGCATCTCCTTTGATGCGAGCGCCGTAAAAGGTTTTCTGAACACGGAGCGGAGCGATTTGTTCCTCTTTCCTGACGCGGCGACGCTTTCCGTGCTGCCGTGGCGCCCCCAGCAGGGAAGAGTCGCCCGGCTGTACTGCAACATCCGCTACCCGGACGGCACACCCTTTGAGGGGGATGTGCGGCGCATCCTGCAGCAGGTCGACGCCCGGACAAAGCAGCAGGGCTTTGACGTGCAGGTCGGCACGGAGTGCGAATTCTATCTTTTCAAGCTGGACGAAAAAGGATTCCCCACGCTGGAGCCGCAGGACAGGGCGGGCTACTGCGACCTTGCGCCGCTGGACAAGGGCGAGAACGTGCGCCGCGACATCGTGCTGACGCTGGAGCGCATGGGCATAGAGCCGCAGACGAGCCACCATGAGACCGGGCCGGGGCAGAACGAGATAGATTTCAAGTACAGCAGCCTGATGCAGGCGGCCGACAACTTTGCAACCTTTAAGACCGCCGTAAAGACGGTGGCGGCGCAGGACGGCCTCTTTGCGTCCTTTTTGCCCAAGCCGCTCCCGGAAGAGGCGGGGAGCGGGCTGCATGTGAATCTTTCCCTCCACAAGGACGGGGAGAACCTTTTTGGCCGCGATACCCCGGAGGCACAGTCTTTTATAGCGGGCATACTGTACCGCATCAGGGAAATCACCGCGTTCCTGAATCCGCTGCCGCAGTCGTACCGGCGGCTCGGCGTCTTTGAGGCTCCGGCGTACGTCAGCTGGTCGTCCCAGAACCGCAGCCAGCTTATCCGCGTCCCCGCCGCAAAGGGAGAATCCGTCCGCATAGAGCTGCGCTCCCCCGACCCCAGCTGCAACCAGTACCTTGCGCTCGCGCTGATTGTCGCCGCCGGTATGGAGGGCATCGGGCAGCGGCGGCCGCTCCCCCCGGCGCACGACCTTAATCTTTTTGACGCGCCGGAAGACGTGCTGCGCGGCATCGAGCGGCTTCCTTCCTCCTTGCAGGAGGCGCTTGCCCTTGCGGAAGAGAGCAGCTTTGTAAAGGGCATCATTCCCGAACAGACGCTCAAGTCCTTTATCCGCTTCAAAACTGCGTGCGAGGATCCCCGCTTCGGAGAGATTTGATTCAGATGGACAATGTGTTGATTGTCAGCAATACCAGCTCGACGATGGGCATCGTCTCCGACCTGCTGCGCTCCGAACCGTTCGGCAGGATTGTGACAAGCCAGAGCGGGGCGGAAGCCCGCCGCTCCATCACCGAGATGGATTTCGACCTCGTTATCATCGATGCACCGCTCCCGGACGAGAGCGGGACGGATTTGTCCATCACGGCGTCAGAAAAAACGACCGCCGGAATCATCCTCATCGTGGACGCACCGGACGTGCTGGAGGTAAGCGCCTGCGTGGAGGATTACGGCGTATTCGCGCTGCCAAAGCCGATTTCCTCCGACTTCTTCTATCAGGGAGTCAAGCTGCTGACGGCAGCCCGCAGGCGCGTGATGAAGCTGGAGGACGAGAACCAGCGGCTCCAGAAAAAAATCGAAGAAATCCGCATCGTTGACCGGGCAAAGCTCATACTCATCCAGGTGCTCAAGATGACGGAGCCACAGGCCCAGCACTATATCGAAAAGCAGAGCATGGATTTGCGGCAGACGCGCCTGCTCACCGCGGAAAACATCCTGCGCACCTACGAATCGTAGGGAAAGCTCCCCTGCTCCCGCGGCAAAAAATGCGGGCGCGGGCGGCAGCTAGCGGCGGTTCCGCCTTCCGCTCAGCACGATGAGCCGCACAAGGTTCCCGATGGCGGTGAGCGCGGAAGCGACATAGGTCATCGCCGCCGCCCACAGCACCTTGCGCACGCCGGAAAGCTCCTCCGCATCCAGCGTGCCGGTCTCGCCCAATATCTTCAGCGCCCGCCGCGACGCGTCAAATTCCACCGGAAGCGTGATGATGTAAAAAAGCACCGCGCCGGCAAAGAGGACGAGCCCTATGTCGGTTACCAGCTGCGCGAGGGCGAGCATGCCGCCTGACTGGGCGGACGCGCTGAATATGATGCCGAGCACCGCCATGGTCGGTCCAAAGCGGGAGCCGATATTCGCGACGGGAACGAGCGTGCTGCGCAGCGCGAGGGGACTGTAGCCCACATGGTGCTGAATGGCGTGCCCCGTCTCGTGCGCGGCGACCCCTATCGCGGCAATGGACGTGCTTGCGTATGTGCTGTCGCTCAGGCTCAGGATTTTTGTGCCGGGATTGTAGTTGTCCGTCAGGGAGCCGCCGGTGCGTGCGATTCCCACGTCAGCAATGCCGTTGGCACGCAGCAGCAGCTCGGCAGCCTGCGCCCCCGTTATGCCTTTCCTGCTTATCACCTGATTGTAGCGGGAAAAGCGCTGCTTTACCATGTATGACGCAATCATGCTGAGAATGACCGCCGGAAGAACGAATACCAGGTATGTGTAGTCCATGCATATAAGGTACTCATATTTTCTTTTTTTTTCAAGGAAACACGGAAAACAAAAAATGCGCAGAGGTACGAAAGCGGCCGCTGCCGGGGCTCATTTTTACGGATGAGCCAGCCTCAAAAGCAGGCGCTTTTGAGGCTGACCCGGATAGTGCCCGCTAGAACTTGCCGCCACCCAGCGTAAATGAAAGCTTGAGGGAGACGGTCGGATCCGTGTCGAAGTCCGGGAAGGTAAAGCTCGGCCCCAGCCCCAGCTTGAGATCCTTGATGGGAGACCAGTAGAGCATCGCCGTGGAATTAAGCGACGTTCCCGACAAGGCCTGCAAATCCGAATCGCTGAGCCCCATCGCCTTGAACGCGGTGGTCTCGTCGGAAGAAAGCTCCTCCCGCCCGAAATTCATCATGCCGAAGAGGCTGGCGGAAAAATCCGGCATCCCCGGAATTTTGCCGAAGTTCACCATGGTGGCGATGTTGTGGCCGCTCAGCAGCCATTTGTACGGGATGTCGATGTCGTTGCCGTTGAAATAGTACTGCGCCGCAAACGTGATGTTCGGCTCCTTCCAGTAATAGCTCAGCCCGGCCGTCGCCTGGAAAATGCTTGTTTTGTCGCCCCAGTCTTCGGGATTGTCTTTCCATTCTGAGGCGGCGCCGTGGCTGTAGACAAATTCGCCAAAGAGGCTCGCCTTGCCGAGGCTGCCCGTCGCCGTCATCATGAACTTAGGCGCATTCTGGTATTTGTAAAAACCGCCAAAGCCGAATTCCCAGCCGCCGAACACGACGTCAGCTTTGCCGGCAAGAGCCGTGTCGCGGGCATAGCTGCTGGCAGTCTGGTTCGTAAAGTCCGTGGAAGGAATGACATAGAGCCAGAGGCAGTTCTGGGTATGCGGGATGATAATCTGCGTGCGCAGGTTCAGGCTGCCGTCAACCTGTGCGTCGGGGTGCTCAGGGTCGATTGACGAGGTGTTTATCATATCTGAAACAGGACTGAAGAAGTAGCCCGCGCCCCACGTGACCGTATGCACGCCAAAGCGGAAGAAGGCCGTGTCCTTGACGGAGAAATCTGTGAACAGCTCCTTCAGCTTGAGCCAGTCCGTGACGGAAGTGTTTGCGCCGCTCACAACCGGAAAGGATTGCCCTGCAAGGGATGACAATCCGGGGAGGGGCGGCAAAGACGACAAGTCCAGCTGCATGTCGGTATACTGGAGCTGTGTCGCCGCGGTGCTGACAAAGGGATAGGCAAGCCCGAATTTCGTGTAGAATCGGAGCGTTTCCGTCGGGCGGGCATCAACGGAAAGCATGGCGCTCAGCTTGGGGGTGAGTATCGTGTCGGAAAGATTGTCGCGGAAGCTCTTGTTCTCCGGGGAAAAGAGCACCGTGCTCGTAGACAGGGAGGAATCAAGGCTTCCCCCTATCTTGATGGAGCCGCTGTCAAAAAGCACGCCTTTGCTCAGGTCGCTCTTTGCGCGGACATCCTCCACAACATCAATCCCGTCGTCGGCAAACAAATCGTCGTCGCCACCGCCAAAGAGCGCGTCGTCATCGCCACCAAAGAGCGCATCGTCGCTCCCGAAGAAATCGTCATCCCCCCCGAAAAGCTCGTCGTCGGATTGCGCGGATGCGGCCACAGCCAGCGCAAGGACACAGAGCAGCGTGACAAGCCTGCGCATCAGTTCAGTCCTTCGAGATATGCCTTGGTAAAGATTTTGTCCGGCAGCGAGTCGAATGTAAGGTCGGAGACCACCTGCTGCGTCTGCTCGCCCTTGTTCAGCTCGTCGCGGATAAGCACCTGCGTGGAGACATAGCCCGCGGGAACCTTTGAGTATTTGGGGATAAGGATTGTGCGCATCAGGCGGTCGGAACCGGAGAAATCCTCTTCCTTGAGGGCAAGCGGGATGTCCGTGCGGATATAGAATTTTGTCTTGGTATAGGACGGTTCGCTCGTCTTTGCCTTGAGCGTGATGATATGCACGGGGTACTTGCCCAGCTTGCCTTCCTCGTAGGCCTCAACCTCGTAGTTGTCGCGCCAGCGGGTATCGCTCTGCTCCACGTCGTCAATCTTTATGTCGGAGTCGCCCAGCGCCTCCTTTATGGACGTGTGGGAGAACTTGCGGCTGATGGGGTCGTATGACCAGATGTTGTCGCCGTTCCGGAGATAGCCGTTGCCTTTGTCCGCCTCCGGGAAAAGCTGGACAATCGTCATGAGCTTTTCGTCCGTGCGCTCAAAAATCTTGTACTGCAGGTTCTCTTTGGGCTTGCCGGGTTTTTCTATGACAAGCGAGATAGTTGCGGAGTAGTCACCGTGGTATGCGAGCACGTCGTCGGTGGACTCCATGATTTTATAGCATTTCTCGGCCACATCGGACGCAACCTGCGCGCAGAGCGCACCCGCAAAAAGCAGGCATCCCACAATGAGGGCAAATGACTTTTTCATAAAACCTCCTGAAATCGATAGACACAAGGGAGCTCCAGACGCCGGACGCGTTTTGAAACTCCTTCAGAAATTTGCCGCAAAAACCGCAACTCACGTAATTGCCGGCAAAGCTCTCTTCTATAAAATCAAAGTACGGCGCATCAGTTACAGCCTTGCGCAAAAAAATCAGCCATGGCAGCAAAGCTGTGCGGAACGTGCCGCCGAGCCCTTATTTTACCATCCGCAAGGCTTCCGCCGGGCTCATCCGCGCGGCCTTTGTCGCGCTCCCTCGCACCGCGAGCGTCGTCAGCACAATCAGCAGCACATACTGGAAGAAGACCGAGAGCAGCGATACCCTGAACGAGAAGTGCCCCTTGTCCAAAAAGAACGAGAGCGAGTCATTGTCTATGTAGATGCAGTGGACGACCGCCATGACGACAATCGCCAGCAGCAGCCCCGCAAGCGCGCCGATTATGCAGAGCACGATGGCTTCGTTCGTAAAGACCCGCCGCGTGTCCTTTCCCGTCATGCCCAGCGAGCGCATCGTGCCGATTTCGCGGATACGCTCATAAAGCACCATGCGGTAGGTATTGGAGACACCGACCATAACAATCAGCAGGATAACGAGCAGTATGGTCATGGTGATGGCGTGCACGATGTTGAGCACGGTCTTAATCTGCGGGAGCTCGTCGTACAGGGTCTCCACGCCGTATTTTACCCCCTTCCACTCGTTCTCCGGATTCTTGGGGTCAACCTGCTTCTCTATGCCGCGGCCGATGTTCGTGGGGTTCGTGCGCATTGCCTCCGCACGGCTGGTCACGTTGATTTCAGGGTTCGTCTCGTGGTCGGCGCGGATACGCTCCTCAATTTTGTCGGCGGCCCTAGTCTGCTGCTGCTTGTTGCGCAGATAGACGGAGAACATCGAATACCCGCCTTCCGGCATCTCGATAATCCTGTTCACGTCCTCGATGTCGGCGTATGCCTGCATGGAGTTTATAAAGCTGTTCGACTTGAGTATGCCGCTTACGGTCATGTCCGCAAACGTATTCTGCCCGTACACCGTCGTCGTGGAGTAGATGACGATGTCGCCCACCTGAAGGTTCATGGCCTCTGCGGTCTTGTCGCTTATGATAAGGGCGTTCTCGGTTCCGATGCCGGCGCCTCCGCTCGTAAACTGGAAGGACTCAAGCAGGTGCTTTTCCTCCATATCGCGCCCGTAGAGCTGGATGATGGATTTTTTTCCGTTAAAGATAATCTGCCCGCTGGACGCGGTAAAGCAGGAATAATAATCGTAGTCAATCCCGCAGTCATCAACGACGCTCCTGATGTAATCCCGGTCGCGCACGATGTTGACAAGGCGCGCCTTGCCGCCGGGCGTCTCCGGGTTCACCCATTCAAGTCCCTGCGCGATGACGTTTCCGCCCACCAGCTGCGTAATCTGGTTCTCAAGGTTGCCTACCATGCCGTTGGTGAGCCCGTCTATCAGGGTGACGACAAAAAATCCGAATGCTATCGCGACGGCAAGGATTGCGTTGCGCCGCTTGTTCCTTGTGAGGTTCTTCATCGCCAAGGAAAATATCCGCTTGTACCTCAGGACAAGGTGCCGCAGCCTGAGCTTCAGCGACTGTACCAATGATAAAAATATTGATTTCATGTTCCTTACTCCCTGCCTGCTGACCTACTCTTTGCTCAGCGCCTTCAGCGGCGTAATCCTGAGCGCCGATTTTACCGGGTACATATTGCTCACAACGCTGCCAAGGATGGCGACGATGAGCGTCGTACATACTATCCCGCATGTGGGGCTGAAGTGCAGGAGCCCTCCGCCCAGAATCATTTTTGCGATGGAATTGGTGACGGCGATATTGAGCGAATTGAACACCGCCATGCAGATAAAGGCAAGGACTATACCCGCCAAGGACGAGCAGGAGGTGAGAATCACCGCCTCCGAGTAGAAGAGCCGCCTTACGAATTTCTTTTCCGCGCCGATAGCGCGCATCGTGCCGATTTCGCTCGTGCGCTCAATCACGGAGACGACCATGGTGTTCATGATGATGATGAAGACCACAATCGCAAGGATAATAATCAGCAGGTTGAATATGAAGCCGATGCCTTCCACCGACTTTGAGTACGACTCCGCGGCTTTTTTCCAGTCCAGCGCAAGGGCGTTCACCCCTTCGTCCCGGAAGCGCTTGTTCAGCTGCGCCACGATTTTTTTGTCCGCGTGGGGGTCTTCCAGCTTAGCGAGGACAAACTGCCACGAGCCGTCGTCCGTCTTGTTGAGCTCGTCGCGGAGCGTGGTGTCGCCCAGAATGCTGTCAAAATCATCCGTGCTGCCAAGGATAGACTCGTCGTCATCGATGCTGCCAAAGAAATCGTCGTCGCCGAACAAGTCGTCCTCAGACATCTCCGAGATGGAGAGATCCACGCTGTCAGGCAGCTCCTGGCTGAACGACGACGCGTAGGTGAGCTCCGCAAAGGAGCGCGCAAGCTGCGGCTCGCAGTAGATGCTCTGGAACATGGCGGTATACTCGTTTGCGGGCTTAAAGATGCCGCAGATTTTTCCTTCGCGGATAACGCCGTTCATGCTCGCCAGCAGCACCATGTCGCCGAGATGCAGATCGCCCTTATAAGTTTTCTTAAAGCCTTCAAGCACGCGGGTATCCACGATAATCTCGTTGCTGCCCTCGGCCGGATATGTTCCTTCTATTATATTGAGGTCAGGGAAAAGCTCGCGGAACGTTCCCTGCTCGCCCGCAAAGAGCATGGAGATGGGCAAGTCCATGAGGCCGACATCACCTTCGCTGAGGGCGGAAAAATCCACCTCAACACCCTTGGTCAGGATGACCTGCGCGGAAATCAGCTTGGACTTCAGCTTGATTCCGTCCGTCTCGGCAAGAATCTGCTCTATGCGCTCCAAGTCGGCAAGCGCCGGAATCTGCGGCACGCTCCCTGAGATGTTCATGCTGTTTACGCCAAAGACATCTATAGAGCTGCCTTTTTCCGGGATGACGGAAATCGCGAGATCTCCGGTAACGTTCGCGCGGAAATCCTTCTCCAGCCCCCGGTTTACCGACTCAAGGAAGGAATTCCCCATAATCACAATCGCCACGCCAAAAAGGATGAACAGCGCGATGATGAGCGTCTTTGCCTTATGCTCCTTCAGATTCCGCAATGCGAGTTTTATTATTTCTTTCATCGGACATCTCCCGTTGTTTTTGCAGGAAGCGGTGTGCGCAGAGCGGCGCTTCCCTAAATCTTGTACACGTCGGAGCCGGCCTTCTTCTCGTCATTCGTCACCTGCCCGTCAAGGATATGCACCACGTGGTCGCACATGTCCACGATGCGGGAGTCATGGGTAGAGAAAATGAATGTCGTCTGCAGGTCGGCATCTTTGTTCAGGCTCTTCATAAGGCTCAGGATGGCCTCCGAATTCTTGGAGTCCAGGTTCGCGGTCGGCTCGTCCGCCAGGATGACGGGCGCCTTTGTGACCAGCGCGCGGGCTATGGCGACACGCTGGCGCTGTCCGCCGGAAAGCTCGTTGGCCTTGTGGTTCCGCCACTCGGTGAGCCCCACTTTCTCCATGAGGAACTGAATCCATTCCTCCTTCTGCTTTTTGCTGAAGTCGTCGACGGGGCTCTTAGAGTCCTTGTCCTTGGACTCAAGGAGCAGGGGGAATTCGATGTTCTCGTAGACGTTCAGCACGGGAATAAGGTTGAATGTCTGGAAGATGAAGCCCAGATGGGAGCGGCGCAGCGCGGTAATCCGCTTGTCCAGCTTGGCGGGAATGCTCCTGCGCTTCTTTTTCTTCTTGTCGCCCCCGGCGGATACCCAGCGCGAATCGTTTGTCTCCGCGGCCTCAAGGTTCACCCCCTGGTAGACATCCGTGTCCCCGATTCTGATGGAGCCCGCGGACGGGATGTCTATCAGGCCTATCATATTCAGGAGCGTCGATTTTCCTGAGCCTGAAGGCCCCGATATAGCGGCGAATTCACCTTTCTCGACGGAGAAGGATATATCTTTTACGGCGTTTACCTCTTCTTTGCCCAATACATACGTTTTTCTGATGTGGGAAAGCGTTATCACTGACATAGGGTACCTCCGATGGCTTGGCGTCGTCCGGAAAGCAGCAGGTGCCCGGACAGGTCTCGTTCCGGTCAGCCGGAAAACGGCGCTTCCGTACTGCCGTCCTGCAAGCATACAAGTCCATGACTGTAGCAAGATTATAATTGTTTAACTACAACTGTACAAGCCCCCGCCAGGGATTCAGCATGAAAACAAAAATGCGCTCCCAGTGGAAAACACCCGGACTGCCGGTTGCACGCTTCGCTTTGCAAATGGCAGCCCGGGCGTTTTTCCGCTTCCGCGCATTTTTTATGTTGAATCCTTGGCTTTGGTAGCATAAAAAAGAAAATCATTTTAAAACAGTTTACATAATTTTCCAATACCGCGTCCGTATTCAGATAAAATACATCTCA
>DGUD01000113.1 GCA_002393865.1 Treponema sp. UBA4319 | reverse complement strand
TCATCGACTACCTTGCCTGCGGCATAGAGCCGGGCGAGGATGTCATCATCTATCCCCACAGCTATGTCCCGGAGGCGAACCAGCTGATGATTCCCTTCCTGACGCTGGTGACCAGCGCGGAGCTTGAGCGCAACCCGACCGTCAAGGAGGAAATCCAGAGCGGGCTGGAGAACGGCAAGATGAAGACCGTGAACGCCGGAATGCTCACGTACCCCGTGCATCAGGCCTGCGATATCCTCTTCTGCAAGGGGAACGTCGTGCCGGTGGGCAAGGATCAGCTGCCGCATATCGAGCTCACGCGTACCATCGCCCGCCGCTTCAACGAAAAATTCTGCCGGGATGCGGAGCCGGTCTTTCCGCTGCCGGATGCGCTGCTTTCCAAGACACCTAGCATCCTCGGACTTGACGGCAGCCAGAAGATGAGCAAGAGCCGCGGCAACGCCGTGATGCTCTCTGCCACGGAGGACGAGACCGCAAAGCTCATCAGGAAGGCGAAGACCGACGGTGAGCGGCACATCAGCTACGACCCGGTAACCCGTCCGGAGGTCGCGAACCTGCTCATGCTCATCTCCCTGTGCACCAACGAGGCGCCTGAGGCTATCGCGGAACGGATTGGCGACGGCGGGGCAGGTATGCTCAAGTCTACGCTTACCGAGGCGCTCAACGAGGAGCTGCGCCCCGTCCGCGCCCGCCGTGCCGAGCTGGAAAAAGACCCCGCATATATCCAGAGCGTGCTGCTTGAAGGCAGCCGGCGCGCGCGCGATATTGCCGCGCAGACACTCAGCGAGGTGCGTGCGGCGATGAATATGGTCATCTAGCAATGACGATGGACATGACGGAGGGAAAGCCCCTCCCGCTCATCCTGCGCTTTACCCTGCCGCTCCTGCTGGGCAATCTCTTCCAGCAGACCTACAACCTCGTCGATGCGATTATCGTGGGGCGCTACCTTGGTACGGGGGCGCTTGCGGCGGTGGGAGCCTCAAGCTCCGTGCAGTTCCTGATACTGGGCTTCTGCATCGGGCTCTGCTGCGGCTTTGCGGTGCCGGTGGCGCAGCGTTTCGGCGCCCATGACTTCTCCGGGATGCGGCAGTTCATCTTTGTGGCAGCCCTGCTGACGCTTGCCTGCGCCGCCGTGCTGACCACCGTCTGCTCGCTGCTGACCCCGCAGATACTGCGGATGCTCTCCACTCCGCAGGACATCTTTGACAATGCCTACCGCTACCTCCTTATAATCTTCCTTGGAATCCCCTGCATGCTGCTGTACAATACGCTCTCCGGCATACTGCGCGCCGTGGGGGACAGCCGCACTCCCTTCCTCATCCTTGTGTTCTCGGCGCTGCTGAACATTGCCCTTGACCTTCTGCTCATCATCGTCATTCCCCTGGGCTGCGCTGGCGCGGCCATCGCCACCGTCTCCTCGCAGGCGGTCAGCGGGCTCCTGTGCCTGCTGCTCATAGCGCGGAAGAATGCCCTCCTGCATCTGGGCGCGCAGGATATGCGCTGGGATAATCGCAAGTGCCGCCAGCTCCTCCTGATGGGGGTACCCATGGGCATGCAGTATTCCATTACCGCCATCGGAAGCATGATGCTGCAGGGCGCGAACAACAGCCTCGGCAGCCTCTACGTCTCGTCCTTCACTGCGGTGACAAAGATAAAGCAGATTGTGCTGTGTCCCTTCGACGCGCTTGCGACGGCGGTCTCCACTTTTGTAAGCCAGAACTACGGGGCGGGGAAGCCCGCCCGCATCAGGCAGGGGCTGCGGCAGGGCGTCGCGGCCGGCGTGCTCTACGGGCTGGTGTCGGGGCTGCTGCTGGTGCTGTTCGGCAGGGTGCTGTGCATGGCGCTTGTTGACGCTGCCGAGAGCGCGGTGCTTGACGCGGCGCGGCTGCACGCCCGCTGCCTGGGCTTTTTCTGCTGGCTGCTTGGTCTGCTGAACGTGCTGCGTATGAGCACGCAGGGCTTGGGTTTTGCCGGGCGGGCTGTCTGCTCCGGCATCATGGAGCTGATTGCCCGCTGCATCGTAAGCCTTTGCTTTGTGCCGCGCTTCGGCTATACGGCCGTCTGCTTTGCCGACCAGAGCGCATGGTTTGCCGCCGTCTGCTACATCACGCCGACGTGCATCTGGTGCGTGCATAAAATTTCATCTTCGTTCAATACTAAGACGCCTGATTTGTCTGCCGCAGCCCGCTGAGCTCTCGCTCACTGCGTTCCGGGCTGCCCGCCGTACTTCTGCTCGAATATGTTCCTGGCGAGCGGCAGCAGCAGCTGCTTTTCGTTCATGGCGGGGGAATCCGTTACCGTCTCGAAGAGCTCCGCAAGGATGCTGCCCATGATTTTGCCCGCGGGAATGCCCGCCTCAATCAGATCACGGCCGTTCACGGCGAGGTCCTTCATGCTGAGCGCGTTTTTTTCCTCTATTACTTTCTCCACGCGTGTCCTCAGCTCCACTAGGTTCAGCCATGCGGGGCTGCCTTCCACGGCGGGGACATTGTGCATCCCGTGGATGTCTGCGAGCCGCAGCGCGATGATGTCGTCAAGGCAGTCCGTTCCTACGCGGATAAGAAAGCGGCGGACTGCGGCGTCGCTCCATGCGCTCTCGTAGAAGAACATGTGCTCCTGTACCAGATGGCAGACGCGGTCGGTCTGGTTGTTGGGGAATTTGAGCGCGTTCATCGCCTGCCGTGCTTTCTGCGCCGAGATTTTCTCGTGCCCGTGGAAGTGCACGACATCTCCCTGCGGCAGATGCTCCACCGTCCGGGCCTCCGGCTTGCCGATGTCGTGGAAAAAGGCGGCGAGCCGCACCGTCAGGTTTTCCTTGGGGGCTCCGTCGCAGGCGTAGAGCAGGTGGTCGGCCACGTCGAATTCGTGGAATCCGCGGAAATCCGCCTGGATGCAGCCCCGGCAGACCGCGAATCCGGGGACAAAGAGCGCCATGATGCCGGTCTGCTCAAGGAGCCGCAGGCTGCCGCTCGGTTTTTCGGTCTGCAGCATCTTGCACAGCTCGTCGCGGAATCGTTCCGGGCTGATGCCCTTGGTGCGCGCGAGCACCTGGGGGGCGGACAATGCCGCGAATGTCTCTGCCTCTATGCGGAAACCGAGCTGCCCGGCAAAACGGATGGCACGGACGGGGCGCAGGCCGTCCTCGTTGAAGCGGTCCAGCGGCCTGCCCACCGTGCGGATGATGCCGTTCCGTATATCCTCCTGCCCGCCGAAGGGATCCACCAGAGAGCCGTCGGCAAGATCCGCCGCGATGGCGTTCATGGTGAAGTCCCTGCGCGACAAATCCTCCTCTATGGTCGCCGCATAGCGTACTGCGTCCGGGTGCCTGCCGTCAGAATACGAGGCCTCCGTGCGGAATGTCGTCGCTTCTATCTCATGCCCGTAAATATGTATAGTGACTGTGCCGTGCGCGATGCCAGTCGGGATAACGCGGTGGAAAATCTGCATGACCTGCTGCGGCGTCGCATCCGTCGCGATGTCCCAGTCGTGCGCCTGCTTGCCCCGCAGCATGTCGCGGACGGCGCCCCCCACAAGGTATGCCTTGAAGCCGTGCGCCGCAAAAAGCGCGTTTACTTTGATTAAATCTGCCGGTATCTTTACATTTTTACGAGAATTCATGTTATAATGGAGTATAGCAGAGCAGGTGCCGAAAGTCTAGGGAGACAGCGCAGCCCGTCAGATCCGGGCTGCGTCTTGTTTCTGCGGCTTTGGGGCTGCACGCAGAGTTTTAAAAGTAGCAGGCCTCAGG
>DGUD01000199.1:18476-38964 GCA_002393865.1 Treponema sp. UBA4319 | reverse complement strand
GCTTCAACGACGCGCAGCCCTGACGTAGGGAAGAGTGCCGAATCGCCCAGGGATTCAGCATGAAAACAAAAATGCGCTCCCAGCGGAAAAACACCCGGACTGCCTGTTGCACGCTTCGCTTTGCAAATGGCAGCCCGGGCGTTTTTCCGCTTCCGCGCATTTTTTATGTTGGATCCTTGGCTTTTGTAGCATAAAAAAGAAAATCGTCTTAAAACAGTTTACATGATTTTCCACTACCGCGTCCGTCTTCAGATAAAATACATCTCATGCTGAAGCCCTGCCCGGTGCCGGGGTTTGCGCAGGGGGCGCAGAAAGCCCCCTCGGGAACTCCGGTGCTCCCCGAAAGTCCATGCCCTTGCCGTCCGGTGCCGGGGGTTGCGCAGGGCGGCGTAGGAAGCGCCCCTCGGGAACTCCGGTGCTCCCCGAAAGTCCATGCCCTTGCCGTCCGGTGCCGGGGTTTGCGCAGGGGGGGGCGCAGAAAGCCCCCTCGGGAAATCCGGTGCTGCACAGGTTCTGCTCCGGCGCTCACCAGAAAATATCGAGACTAGCTATTTTGCAATAATGCGAAGAATTGTACTCGTTTTGAAAAGCTCCGTGCCGGGCGCTTTTGCGCTGGGCAAAAAAGCGCTGCCGGATGCCTCTGCCGCCTATCAGCGCTTCTCCATCAGCGATCGGAAGAAGGCGCACTCATCGTCGTTGCAGGTGACGGCTTCGGGGAGCACGGGGTCGCAGTGGAATACGTGCCAGAGCGGCTTTTGCTCCGTGCCGTAGCAGCGGAATTCATGCCGCACGCCAGCCGCCTCCAGCGCCGCCAGCATGAGCGGTGCCTGCTCCCGCAGAAAATCTCCCTGGCATGTCATGACGAATGCCGGGGGAAAGTCTTTGCCCACGTGGGCGCTCGTGTCAATCCGCGCCAGCTCCTCCGCTGTGCCGCCGCCGGGCAGGAGCGCTTTGAGCAGGAGCCCCATCTGCAGCTGCTGCTCGCTGTCCATCTTGTATTTGCCGCAGTTGAGGGCGATTCCCCGCAGCCGGGGCGCGGCGATTCCTCCGTCCTGTAGGAAGGGGAATTCCGCCCCCAGGCTGCTGTCCGTCCGCGCCTCCGCGTAGAGCGCAAGCAGGTGTGCCCCCGCGGAATCCCCCACGGCAAAGACATTGTCCGTGTCAAAACCGTAGGTCTCCGCATTGGCGGCAATCCAGCGGAATACCTTTTCCGTGTCTTCCAGCGATGCCGGGAATTTTGCCTCGGGGGCAAGGCGGTAGGAGAAATTGACGACGGCAAAGCCGCGCTGGGCAAGGCGCATGCAGTAGAACTGGTAGACCTCCTTGTCTCCGTACACCCACGCGCCGCCGTGTACGCTCACGATGACCGGCAGCTTGCCTTCCGCCGCTTTGGGGCGGTACACGTCCAGAAGCTGCCATTTGCGGCGCCGCTTGTCGTCCCCGTAGAGAATATCGTCTGTGCGCTCGATGTCTTCCGGCGTCTGCTGCCCGGCATCGCGTTTTTTGTCACCCGTTCCGAATTGTTTCCTCACCCGGTATGCGGTAATCCACTGCATTAGTGTCGGCATATACGAACTCCTTTCGGAGCGTGAGCCTCAGAAGGTCGGGCCTTTGAGACTGGCTCCAGATTTTGTCTGCCCGGAAAGCGGCGCTTTTGGGCCAAGGCTGCTATGCGGTGCCCGTTCCGCGCGCGTGCTGCACAGCCTTCCTGCCATCCTGCTGCGGCTTGGCAGGAGCTTCCGCTTTACCGGATACGGTCGCTGCCACAGCAACAGCTGCCGGGTCTTTCCATTATAGCACGGAAGCGCCGCTTTGTGTGCGGCAGAGAGCTCTTTATACCGCACTGAGCCTTTTATGCGGCAGGTGGCGCCTTATGCGGCAGTGAGAGCCCCCTGCGGCTGAGGGGGCTTGCAGCTGCTCTTGACGTATTGTGTAATCCAGCTTAAAATATAAAGAGCTTCGGAACAGCTCCTTTGGTGAGCTTTCCGGGACTCCTTGGAGACCAGCGCTCTTAGGAAAGCAAGGGCTTTCCGGACAGTTCAGCTGTACCGTGCCGTGCTTCCGGGGCATAGAGGAGCAGGGGGACGCGCCGCCCGAAAATCGCTTTCCGCGCGGCAAAATTTTCCTGCACGTTGTCTGTTCCTGTGGTATAATAAAAACTGTTTCAAAAGTAACATGCTTTTGAGACCTGCTCCGGAAGTGCCGTTTCCGGACAGGTTTTATACAAGGAAGCTTCTGGAGTCAGACTGGTTGCGGCTTTTCCCGCATGTGTCACGGTGGCGCGATGCGCTTCCTGGGGCTTGTGCAGGAAGGATGGGGATGCAGGCGGAGCGTCCGGGCTGCGGGCAAAAATGGCAGGAGCCGCTTCTGAGAGGAAGAAATGATTCAAAGGACATTTGATGTAGTAGGACAGGATGATATCACGGGAATCGTCGCCGAGCTTCAGAGCATCGTGGAGGTCTATTCGGCACGGGCAAAATTCCTTCAGGTGCAATTCTACCGCTTCTCCTGCAAGGAGGTGCTCAAGCTGCTTGCCCCCGTGCAGGAGGCCTTCCCAGATATCAAAATTGTCGCGTTCTCCCTCTTTGCGCCCGCCCCGCTCAGGCTGAGTGCCGAGCGAACCTTTGTCTTCGGGGAGCCTGTCATCCGCTTGGGCTTCCGCTTCTTCATGCGCTCGGAAGTCCATGTGCTCAGCTATGACCTCACGGAGCTTTCCGTCGAGGACATGATTTTCAGGGCGCGGCGCGACATCCTTGCCACGCCTTCCGTCAAGGGGGCGGCTTTTTTTTGTGCCGGCGAGAAGCTGGCGGTGTCAGATATACTGGAGCGGATGAGCGAGGGGCTGGAGCAGATTCCCCTGTTCGGCACCAAGGCCGATGTCCCCTACGGGCCGGGAATGGAGGCTGCCGGGCTGGAGCGGCAGGTGCCCTGCTTGTTTTACAAGAAGAAATATGAGAAGGCAGTCGTGCTTGTCCTCTATACGGGGGAGCAGCTGCAGCTGCGCGCCGACTACATCTTTGGCTGGAAGCCGATCGGCAAGGCGATGCAGGTGACCGTCGCGGACGGCGATTCTGTCGCGGACGACACGCTGGTCACCGCCATAGACGGCATGCCGCCTGCGGAGGTGTTCAGGAAGTATTTCGGCGTCCAGTTCGACAGTTTTCTTCCTATGAATACCGGCGATTTTCCCCTTACGGTGGAGCGGAACGGCATGCCGCTCGCGCGGATTCCCATGTACGCCACCCCGGAAGGCGGCCTGATTCTTATCGGCAACATCCGCCAGGGCGAGTACGCGCAGTTCTCCTACTCGCTCCCCAAGGAAATCCTTGCGGACACGCGTCAGCACTGTGCCAGCATGGCGGCTTTTTACCCGGAGGCCATGGACTTGTTCCTCT
This sequence comes from Treponema sp. UBA4319, assembly GCA_002393865.1. Lineage (GTDB taxonomy): Bacteria > Spirochaetota > Spirochaetia > Treponematales > Treponemataceae > Treponema_D. Next base: position 35,569 of record DGUD01000199.1, on the reverse strand, counting down.
GCGCCAACCGCGCGATGGTGCTGCACGATGATGCCCAGTTGGAGATAGACTATTTTAAGAAAATTGTGCCGGAGCTGCAGTTCTGCTATGGTTCCGGGGAAATCTACCGCTATCAGGGGCAGGGCGCGCTGCTGAACAGCTCCATCGTCGCTGTGGGTATGCGCGAGGGGGCTGCGGACGCCGTGCATCCGGCATTGGAGGAATTGTCCGCCGTGGAGGAGGATTCTTCCGGCGTCCTTCCCCTGCCGGTGCGTCTGCTCACCTTCATGAAGGCTATGACCGGCGACCTGACCACCTATGTGGAGAAGGCGAGCCGTGCCAGCGAGTCCAAGTCGGCCTTCCTGTCCAACATGAGCCATGAGATCCGTACGCCTATCAACGCGGTGCTCGGCCTTGACGAGATGATTCTCCGCGAGAGCAGCGAGGACAACATCAAAGGCTATGCGCGCGACATCCAGTCAAGCGGCCGCTCCCTCCTTACCATCATCAATGATATCCTCGATTTCTCCAAAATCGAGGCCGGCAAGATGGAGATTATCAACACCGAGTATGACCTGCGCCAGACGATTTCCGACATCAGGAACATGCTGGAAGTCCGCGCGCTGGACAAGGGCCTTGAATTCATCGTCGATGTCGATCACGATATGCCCCATCTGCTCTATGGCGACGAAATCCGGATAAAGCAGTGCATCGTGAACATCCTGACCAATGCCGTCAAATACACGCGTGTCGGTTCCGTCATGATTTCCTTCGGCTACGAGCGGAAGGACGCCGGGCGTATCATGATGACTGTCAAGGTGACCGACACCGGCATCGGTATCAAGCCGGAGGATATGCCCAAGCTCTTCATGCCCTTTGAGCGCATAGAGGAGCGGCGGAACCGTTCCGTGGAGGGAACGGGGCTCGGCATGAGCATCGTGAACAGCCTGCTGTCGCAGATGGGCTCCCGTTTGTCCGTGGAGAGCGTCTACGGCAAAGGCTCCAGTTTTTCTTTCTCGGTGGAGCAGCGGGTCATCAAGTGGGAAAAAATCGGCTCGCGGGAAGAGGCGATGGCGGCGCTCTCTTCCGGCTCATCCGATTATGTGGAAAGCTTCCAGGCACCGGCCGCGCGTATTCTGGTGGTCGATGACATGCCGATGAACCTTGTGGTCATCAAGGGGCTCCTCAAGAGCACCCGCATCCAGGTAGACACCGCCGCGAGCGCGGCCGAGGGCATCATCATGGCGGAGAACAATTTCTACCATCTTCTCTTTATCGACCACCTGATGCCCAAAATGGACGGCATCGAGATGCTGGGCAAGCTCCGCTCGGATCCGCTCTCAAAGAACCGGCATACGGTGTGCATTGCCCTGACAGCAAACGCGGTGAGCGGCGCAAAGGAGCTCTACCTTTCCGCCGGATTTGACGATTACCTGTCCAAGCCGGTTGAATACAAGAATCTGGAGGCCATGATTTCCTCCTACCTGCCGAAGGAGCTGCTGCTGCAGCAGGGGCAGAGCGGCTTTATCGATATGAAGCCGGGCGAATGGAACGGTGTGGAGCGCCGCGAGAGCACCTGCGCGGTGAACACGATGTTCAACGATGTCTTCAAGCTTGACGTTGAGGCTGCCCTCAGGAATTGCGGAGACAAGGATGTATTCCTTGATGCCGTCCGGAATTTTTACGATGCGATTGAGACGAAGGCAGCGGAGATAGAGGGCTATGTCCTGTCCGCCGACTGGAAGAATTTCACGGTGCAGGTGCACGCGCTCAAAAGCTCTGCGCGGCTCATCGGCATGGACGCCCTGTCCGAGAAGGCGAGGGTGATGGAGGCCGCCGGGAATGCGGCGCAGCGGGGCGATGGCTCCGCCTCCGCAGACATCATCAGCTCCTGCCCCCCTATGCTTGCGGACTATCGCGCCTGCCTTGTGACGCTCGCACCGCTCTGCGGCAGGGTGGCTCAGCCTTCCGCCGCGGGCAGCGCCGCAGCTTCCCTGCCTGCGATTTCGGCGGAGGAATTCCGCGAGGCGCTTGCGGCTTTGCGCGAGCTTGTCACCGCGTTCGACTTCCGCAGCGCGGACGCGCTCATCGCGGAGCTGAGCGGGCACTCGCTCCCGGAAGGCTGCACGGCACGCTTTTCCGAGATAAAGAAAGCCGTGCGCGAGGTTGACGCCAATGCCGTGCTGAAGCTGCTGGAGGACATCTGAGTCCCTGCTCTGCGCGCCTCCGGCTTCCCACGCATCTGCCGTTCGCAAAACGAAGCGTGCGCGGGCGCGTATTTTTGTTTTTCTATGCAGAAGCCTTGCGCCGCCCTGTGTGTGCTCAGATGCAGTATTCGTAGCCGATGAATTCTGTGTTTTTCTGGACAAGGTCTTCCAGCGTCACCGAATCGACAAAATCGTTTATCCGCTGCTCAAAATCGTTCCAGAAGTATTCGTTCCCGGCGGAGCTCAGGTGATTGCTCTCCGTGCTGCCGCGGGGCGACAAATCTCCTTCCATGGCCCGCAGGATCTCACCTACCGTGTATTCGGATGCGTCCCGGTTCAGCTTGTAGCCGCCGTTTGTTCCCCGCGAGCCGCTCACAAAACCGTTCTTGCCAAGCTGGAGCAGAATCTGCTCAAGGTATTTTATCGGCAGGTTCCTCCTGTGCGACAGCAGCTTGAGCGAGATGCATTTCCCGCAGTCGTTCTCGGCAAGATCGGTCATGATGAGGAGCGCATATTGTCCGCGAGTCGAAATCCTGTACATCTCTTGTCCTCCTAATCCTTACAGAATTCCGCGCATATCTGCGCGAGCGCCTTTTCAAGAAGCGGGCGCGGGGTAGCGACGTTCAGGCGCTGGAATTTCGCTCCTTCTGTGCCGAACATCGTGCCGTAATCCAGCCAGACCTTCGCCTTGTTCAGGACGCGTAGGGAGATTTCCCGGTCGCTCAGCTCTGTGAATGCCGAGAAATCCAGCCACACAAGATATGTGCCTTCCGGGCGGTGCACGCGGATTTTCGGGCAGTGCGCGCGGACGTAGTCTTCGGTGAACAGGATGTTGCTGTAGATGTAGTCCTTTGCCTTATCGAACCATTCCTCTCCGTCCTGATAGGCGGCGGTGGCGGCGGCAAGCCCCATCAGGCTCGGCTCGTCGTAGCCGGTGCGGTCTATCTCGTCCTGGAATGCCGCGCGGATTTTTTCGTTCGGGATGATGATGTTCGAGAACTGGAGCCCGGCAAGGTTGAATGTCTTGCTTGGCGAGGTGCAGATGATGGAATGCTGCGCCGCTTCTTCCGAGAGCGATGCGTATATCGTGTGTGTGTTGCCGCCAAAGGTGATGTCGCAGTGAATCTCGTCTGATATGACCAGCACGCCGTATGCGCGGCAAATCCTCTCAATCTGCTCCAGCTCCGCCCGTTTCCAGACGCGCCCGCCGGGGTTGTGCGGCGAGCAGAGCACGAATACCTGTATATGCTCGTCCCGTATTTTTGCCTCAAAATCGGCAAAGTCAATCTCGTAATGGCCGTCCCTGAATACGAGCGGATTGTTCACGACGCGGCGGTTCTGCGCCGTTATGGTGTTTGAGAACGGGTAGTAGACGGGCCTCTGTATCAGCACGCCGTCGCCTTCTTTTGTAAAGGCTCGGATGGCGGTTGCGATGGCAAAGACCACGCCGGGTGTGTTCACAATCCATGCTTCTTCGACGGCAAAATGATGCCTTTTGCTGAACCATGCGCTGACGGCGGCGTAATAGCGGGCGTCCGGGCGGCTGTAGCCGAAGATGCCGTGCCGCGCGCGCTCTTCCAGTGCCTGCCGGATGCATGGCGCCGTGGGAAAATCCATGTCCGCAATCCACAGGCTTATGGCGTCGCTTGGTTTTCCGCGCTTTTGCGCAAGGTCGTATTTTGCGGCAAAGGTGTTCCTTCTGTCTGTGATGGTATCAAAACTGTAGTCCATATCCGTCTCCTCGGTGCGCTTGGCCGGAATATCTGCCGCATTCCGGGCACGGCGCGTTTTTTCTTGGCATATCCCTGCAATAAGGCTGTTTCCTGTACGTGCGCCGGAAAACCTCAGTTCCTCGTTGCACGGCTCTTGCCCTTTTTGCGGGCGGAACAGATTCGTTCCGTTGTGGTGAAGCTGTCCGGAAATTGCTGTTTCCGGGGCAAACTGGCGCTTTCCGCGCCGGCCTATTACCTATTGACTTACTAGGATAAATAGAGTATACCATATATTGCCTAGTAAATCAATAGGTAATAGGATTCCTGAAGAGCGCGATTCTCAGGGAACCCGTTCTGTTTTTGGCTGCTGCGCCGCATTCTTCTGCGCGCGTCAGCCAGAGCTTTTGAAACTGACTCGGAGGTTTATATGAAGAAAAGTCGCGTTGTGTTTTCCGCTGTGCTGCTGGCGCTTGCCCTGCTTGCCGCAGTCGCTCCGTATACCTTTGCCAAGGTCTGCCCGCTTGGCGAGACCGTCATGCGATGCCACTGGACTGCGCGGGCTGTGCTTTTTACCGGTCTGTGTGCCGCGGCATTTGCGCTGCTCCGCTTCTTTGCGCGCCCGGAATCTTTTTTGCTGGGGCTTGATGCCGCTATCATTGCGGATGCGGCAGGAATCATCCTGTTCCCCACGGTGCTGATTGGTGTGTGCGGCGGCTCCAGGATGCACTGCCACGCCGTCACGCAGCCTGCGCTCATTGTGCTGGGAATCCTCCTGCTGGCGGTTGCTGCTGCGGATGCCGTGCTGCTTTTCCGTGGCAGGCGTTCCGGCAAGGCGCGCTGAGCGTATGGGCAGCGCATTGTCTTCATGGTCGCTGGCAACAAAGAGCATTGCCCGCAAGCCGCTCAGGGCTTTCCTGCTGGGTGCGCTGGTCGCCGTTTCGGCGGCAGTCCTTTTCGCCAGCTTTCTGCTTGCGGTCAGCCTGAGGAACGGAATTGCCGGCATGCGGGAGCGGATAGGCGCCGACCTTATGATAGTCCCTGAAGGCTACGAACGGAGCCTTGAGGGAGTTCTGCTTTCCGGCGAGCCGAATTATTTTTACATGGACAAGGGCATTGAGGATACGGTGCGCGGCGTGGAAGGCGTCGCTGCGGTGACGAGCCAGTTTTATCTGAGCAGCCTGAGCGAGTCATGTTGCGACTTCCCCGTGCAGATAATCGGCTTTGACGTTGACAGCGATTTCCTCATAAAGCCGTGGGTGCAGAAATATAGCGGGGAAGAAGGCTCCGTCTTTGCGGGAAGCAATGTCTCTGTGGAGAACGGCTACGTCTCCTTTTTCTCAAAGAGACACCGCGTCGTCGCGAAGCTTGCGAAAAGCGGCTCCGGGATGGACAATGCCATCTTTGCGGATGGGGCGACTGTCCGTGCGATTTTTCAGGATGCGAAGGAAAAAGGATTCAGCTTTTTCTCCGACGGGAATGTGGAGTCGCTGGCCAGCGCGATTTTTGTGCGGCTGGCGGACGGAGCAAAAGCTGATACTGCCGCCATGAAGATACGGCAGGCGGTGGACGGCATACAGATTGTCCGGCAGGACAAATTTATCCGCACGCTTGCGGAGAGCACAGCCTCGTTCTCCGCCTTCCTCGCTGCGATGAGCGTGCTCTTCCTCCTTGTCACCGTGCTTTCTCTGGCACTGGTGTTCTCGCTTACGTTGTATGAGCGGCGCCGGGAATTCTCCATCATGCGGGTGCTGGGCGCAGACAAAGCGAAAATCCGCTCTCTGGTGCTGTACGAGGCGCTCGTCTTTGGAATCTCCGGCTCGCTGTGCGGCATATCGCTTTCCGCGCTTGTCCTGCTTCCGTTCAATATCCTTATATCCCGGAAAATCTCCATGCCATTCTGTATGCCGGGCATCGGGATGCTTGTGCTTTTGGCGCTGGCTGCATTCGTCATAGTGACGGCTTCCTGTATCCTGAGCGCGTCGCATGCGGCGCTGCGCATCTCAAAACTTGAGCTGTACGCGGAAGCAAAGTAGGAGGAGCGATGATACGGGTCAACGGTATCTCAAAAACATTTCCTTCGCCACGGGGAGTCGTCCCGGTGCTCCGCGATTTTAGCTTTACGGTTCCGTCCGGCTCGTGCTTCGGGATTGCGGGCAAGTCAGGGGCGGGGAAAAGCACGCTCCTTTCCATAATCGCGGGATTGCAGGAGCCGGATGAGGGGCAGGTCTTGATTGATGGCACGGATATCTTTGTGCTGGATGACAGGCGCCGTGCCTTATTCCGCAATCAGAACATCGGCTTTGTATCGCAGGAGCAGAGCGTTCTTGCGCATCTGACGGTACGGGACAATGTCCGCCTGCCCGCTTTTCTGGGAGACGGCAGAAAGCGGGCGCGAACGGAGGAGCGGGCGGATCAGCTGCTGGAAAGCCTTGGCATCGGGCACCTCGCGGACTGTTATCCGGCGGAGCTTTCCGGGGGAGAGAACCACCGCGTGCTGATAGCGCGGGCGCTTATGAACGAGCCCGGCATTATCCTTGCGGATGAGCCGACAGGCTCCCTGGAGAAAGAACAGGCCACTGCTGTCGTGGAGATATTCAGGGCGCTCGCGGATGAAGGAAGGACGGTGCTCATGGTCAGCCATGATGCGGATGCGCTGCAGAGATGCGACGAAATAATCAGAATATGAATGGAAGCCGCATGCAGCCCCCGCAAGGTCGCGCTTGCGGGGCTGCGCTTTCTTAGCCGAGCGCCTGCGCAAGGTCGCAGATTAAGTCGTCTGTGTTCTCTATGCCCACGGAAAGCCGCAGAGTCGTGGGGGTAATGCCGTTTTTCAGGCGGAGCTCCTCCGGCACATCCGCATGGGTCTGGGTCGTCGGGTACGTGATGAGCGTCTCCACGCCGCCAAGGCTTTCCGCGTACTGTATCAGTTTCACGCGGCTCAGGACTGACAGCGCTTTTTCCGTCGTCTCTGTCCGGAATGTTATCATTGCCCCGAATCCACGCGCCTGCTGTTTCATGATGCTGTGACCGGGATGGTCTTCGAGCCCCGGATATATGACCTTTGTGACGGATGGCTGCGTGCAGAGCCAGCGTGCGATTTTTCCGGCGTTCTGCTGCGATTTTTCCATGCGGACTGCGAGCGTCTTTATTCCCCGTAGGGTAAGCCAGCAGTCAAACGGCGCAAGACCTGCCCCGGTTGTCTTTATGAGAAAACGGAGCCGCTCCTGCACGTTTGCGTTGTTCGTCACGATGAATCCCGCGAGCGTGTCGTTGTGGCCTGCAAGGTACTTTGTCCCGGAGTGAATCACGACGTCGGCTCCGAGGCTGAGCGGGTTCTGGAAGTAGGGCGACATGAACGTGTTGTCCACGATGAGCAGCAGACCGTGGCGCCGTGCGATTCCTGCTGTCGCGGCGATGTCCGTCACGTTCATCATGGGGTTTGTCGGCGTCTCGATGTATATCGCTTTTGTTTCCGGCCGTATCAAGGATTCTATATCCTCAACGGAGCAGTTTGCCCGCGTGAATGAGATGCCGTTCTTTGCGGATACATTGTCGAAAAGCCTGATTGCTCCGCCGTAAAGGTCGCTGTCAACAATCAGATGGTCTCCCGGCCGGAACAGCTCCATCAGGATGCTTATCGCTGCCATGCCGCTTGACAGCGCAAGGGCGTCCGTGCCGTTCTCCAGGGAGCAGATGACTTTTTCAAGCTGCTCGCGGGTAGGATTCTGAAGCCGCGAGTAGTCAAAGCCCGTGCTTTGTCCTGCTCCCGGATGCGCATACGTCGCGGTCTGATAAATAGGAAAGCTTATTGCCCCGTAATGCGTGCAGTCTTTCCTCGCAGGTGCCGCGCCCGCCGCCGCTGAGAGCTCTGCATCAAGGTGCAGGCATTTTGTTTCTGCTGCTAGTGCCATTCGTATCTCCTCAAGAGCCACTTTTAAAGAGCCCGCGGCAACACGTTGCCAGGGACTTTTGAAGCTGCTCTAAATATTGTATTCTGCTTCGTGCAGTTTTCCGCCAAGGTTAAGGATTTCAAGCACCTTGTTGCGGTACAGCGCGAATGTGTCCTGCACGCGCACGCGAGGTTTCGGCAGGTCAATGTCTATCACGGCCTCCACTTTTGAAGGCCGTGCGCTCATCACCACAACTTTGTCGCTCATGTAGATTGCCTCATCGACATCATGCGTCACCATAATCATGGTCATGTTGTTCTCATTTTTTATGCGCAGAATCTCATCCTGCAGGTTCATCCGGGTGAATGCGTCCAGCGCGCCGAGCGGCTCGTCGAGCAGCAGGACTTTCGGATGCCCCACGAGCGCGCGTGCCAATGATGCCCTCTGCTGCATGCCGCCCGAAATCTGGTGGGGATAGGAATCTTCAAATCCTTCCAGCCCTACAAGCCTGATGATGTCGTTCACGTCCTGCTTGTGCTCCTTGTACAGCTTGCGGGCTTTCAGACCGAACGAGATATTGTTCCTGACGGTAAGCCACGGAAAGAGATTGGACCCCTGGAACGCGAAACCTCTGTCGCTTCCTGCCCGGAGGATTTTTTCCCCGTCAAGGCTCACGGAACCGTCGTATTGTTTTTCGAGTCCGCCGATAATCCTGAGCAGCGTCGATTTTCCGCAGCCGGATGGCCCGATAAGGCTGACAAAGCTGCCCGGCTCAATGTCGAGCGAAAAATCATTCAGCACGCGCACCTCGTCGAAATTCTTGGTGACGTGATTGATTTGGATGTTCCCTACCATCGGATTACCCCCTTCTGCCACACCATGACTTTGTCGCGGATTTTGAACAGCAGCGTCAGGATGAACGAGCACAGGATGGCAATGATGATAAGCCCCGCGTACACGCCGTCATACTGCATGACGGACTTCTGCCAGTTGATGTACCAGCCGATGCCCTGCGAGTTGCCGTTCATCTCCACCGCCATCAGCGTGGCGAAGGAGGACACGATGCCGTAAAAGAGCCCGAGGAAAATCTGCGGCAGGCTTGCGGGGACTGCTACGCGGAAGACCTTGAAGAGTGTCTTTGCGCCGAGCGTCTCGCTCACCTCAAAGAATACTTTGCTCACGCTCTGTATGCCGCTTGCCGTCATGAGCGTTACCGGGAACCACACCGCAAAGGCGATAAGGAATACGTTTGCCCCGTGCGTGGTGGGGAACACGCTGAGCGCCAGCGGTATCCATGCAGTCGTGGGAACCGGCCCCAGGAATTTCGTCACCGGGTTCAGCCAGTAGCCCACGTGCCGGTTGTAGCCGAGCGCAAGCCCGGTAAAGAATCCGACGGCAAGGCCGTATATGAATCCTTGCGCCAGCAGCCCCAGCGAGAACAGCAGGTTCTTCAGCAGGAATACTTTCTGCGTCCACAGCAGTCCGCAGATTTTGTCCAGCGACGGAAAGTAGAGCACCGGGAGCAGCGCCGTCTTAGAGACGAGCGTGTTCAGCAGCGCAAGGAACGTGATGATTCCCGTGTAGAAGGGGAGCTTGCCGTATAGCTTTTTCCCGAAGTCTTTCGCAAAGCAGCCTGCGACGATGGCAATCACAAGGGCGCACACCGCTGCGGCGAGGAACCAGATATAAAACGGGGCGGGCATTTTCTTCTGCTTCCCGCTTTCCGGGAGCGCAAAGTACAGGACGACGGAGAGCAATGCCGCAAGGAACGGCAGCGCATAGGTTCCGACGGTTTTCAGTTTCTTGTTCATAGTATCTTCCTTGGGTACCAGGGCACGGCGCGCATATCCTTACGGATGCTGCACGCCGTGCCCTGCGGCTGCGCTAGTGCTTTCGCAGCGAGCCCACCTTTGATTCCGAATATGTCCCGTCGCTGTTGTTGTAGACGTAGGAGTCAGGCACGTCGTCAAAGACCACGAAATGCTCGCTGACGAACGCGTCCTTGTCGCTGACGTTCTGCATGATGCCCATGTCGACCACCTGATCGATGGAGTTGTACAGGGTCTTGCGGGCAAGCCCCACCGACGGCGTGTAGTTGTACGAGGCAAGGAGCGTCGCGTTCTGTGCGCTGTCGCCCGCAATGCGCCCGTTGTCTATCTGGAGCTGCGCCGTCTTGTCCGGGTTCGCCTGCACGTAGGCGCTCGCCTTGAGCATGGCGCGGACAAACGCCTTTGTGTGCTCGGGGTACTTCTTCGCTATCTCGCTTGAGACATAGGTAAGGCAGCAGTACTCCTGGCTGAAGACTTCGTCCTCGGTGGTGTCGAGGATTTTCCTGAAGCCGTAATCGCGCTCCGCGATGTAGCCGACGGGGTCGTGCAGCCCCACCGCGTCCACGGCGCCGTTCTCGAGCGCGAGCGGCAAATCGGTAAGCCCGTAGACGGCAATCGTAAAGTCCGCGTCCGCGCCGAAAGCCGTGTAGCCCAGTTCGTGGAATTTCCGCTGGAACACCACCGTCGATGAATCCTGCACGCCGCACAGCCCGATGGTCTTGCCCTTCAGGTCGGCAATGCTGTGGTAGGGAGAGTCTGCCTTTACATAGAATTTTGTGCAGCCTGTGTGCACGCCGCTCAGAAAGCTTACTTCCAGCCCGTTGTCCAGCTGCGGGAGCAGGCTGCCGGCAAGCCCCAGCGTCGCGTCGATTTTCTTTGCCACCACAAGGGCTGTCGCCTGCATCAGGTCTATCTCGATGGTCTCGTATTTCAGCCCGGCCTTGCTGAATTCTTCTTCAAACAGACCGAGGTCGATTGCCACGTGGAGCGGGGCAGGACAGAGGCTGGAATTCGCGGTTCCTATCTTAAAGCAGAATTCCTCCTGCTTGCCCTTGCAGGACGGAAAGAGCGCTCCGCTTGCCAGCGCTGCGGTAAAAACTATTGCCAGTCCGATTCCTTTCATTTTTTTCATATATACCTCCTCAGGATGAATTCAGAAAGTTCCTTGCTTACAAGTTGTCGTACAAGTCCTCGGTGAGCGTGAGGCTGCCGCGGTAGCCGCAGTATGTGCGGTTGAACACGAGCCTCTCGTTCATCGGGAATGTCGCGTTCAGGTACTGGATGCCTTTCTCCAGCGCGACTTCCTTTTCATTCGTGCTTCCCACAAGCAGCGTGATTTCCTCAGCTTCCCTGCGTATCGCCTGATTTATTTCCCACTGGTCTGCCGCGAACACGATGCGCGGCGCTGCGGCGTATTCCAGCGTGGACAGCGACTGCACGATACGCTCTTTGTCCTCCGGGCGGAAAATCTGCTCCGTGACAATGGCCAGCACCGGGCTGAAGCTGTAGTCGTTGGCGAGATAGCGCGTGATGCCTGCTACCGCAGATGCGTCCCCGGCGACGGCAAAGCGCTTCCAGCTAAGTGCGCCGATTGACTGCGCAAGGTAGGAATAGACGTAATCTTCCTCGTCGGCGATGACTTTCTCCACGAGCGCGCTGTCCAGCCGGAGCGCTGCGGCCACCTCGCGCACAAAACGCGTCGTATCCGTGGCGCCGACAGGCACAAAGGGAAAGCGCAGCGACGGCACGCCGAATTTCTCCTGGAATTTTTTTGCAGGCCCCTTGAACAGCCACGGGTTCACGATGATGTTCAGCTCCGCCTCGGCGCAGTGCTCCACCACGTCAAGCCCCTGATGCCGCGTAAAAAACGTGTTCACCGTGAGCCCAAGCCGCGTAAGGATGCGCTCTATTTCTTCCAGTGTGCCGCTCCAGAACGGGTCGTGGTAAGGCACAATGCCGAATACGTTCACCAGCTTGGGATTCTTTTTCTGCGGCTGCTGAATCACCTTGTCAATGAAGGTGTTCCACACCGTCTCGTAGCCGAGGCTGGAATCCCCCGCGAAGCCGGGCGTCTCAATCGGATATACCTTGTAGCCTTCCGCGCGGAACTCGTCCGTTACGCTCGCGATGTCGTCACCGATGATGCCTGCCGTGCAGCCGGTGAGCACAAAGTATGCGTCCGCGTCTATGATTTCCGTGGCGCCGCGTATGGTGCTGCGCAGTTTGTTTGTGCCGCCAAAGACGACTTCCCGCTCCAGCATGTTGCTTGAGGGGAGCGAGACGCCGCTCACGAAGCATGCGTGCTTGTGCCCGCTCTGCCCCTGCTCGGCGGCGGTCGTCTGCATGCAGCAGCCTGGCCCTGAATGCAGGATGGGACAGACGCGGTCAATCGCCGCCAGCACCGAATTTACTCCGGCAAGGACGCAGCCTCCCCTCGGATTCTCTGTGACAAAACTCATGCCTGGCCTCCTGTGATATACTTGAAGGCATCCTCTTCGTACCAGCTTTCCTTGTAGGGCAGCTTTACGTGCGCTGCCAGTTTCTTGTTGAATCCGGGATTGCTCAGCTGGTCGGCAATTTTGTTGCCAAGATACAGGAGCCCGTCGTAGCCCATCGTGGGGCGCTTGCCGTCAAGCACGTGCGTGGTGGGAATGCCGAGCTTTGCGGCCCAGTCCGGCACACCGATAAAGGCGTCCGGCTTGAGCTTCTTGATAAGGTTCACCTGCTCAAAGGGCTGCATGTTCGCCACGTCAATCACAAAGTCCTTGTGGATGCCGTTCAGGTATTCCACGTCTACCTGCGCGTCGTCATCATAGGTGGGCGTCTCCAGCCCGACCAGCTTCATGCCAAAGTCGTCAATCAGCGCTGCCGCCGCAAAGCTCCGCCCGGTACCGCCGCAGATGAACACGCGCTTGCCCTCAAGCTTGGCGCGAATCTTTGCGACCAGCGGCTCTATGCGCTCATGCTCGCGCGCGATGATTTCCTCCACTTCCTTCTCTTTGCCCAGCACCTTTGCGATGCCGCGGTACCATTTGTCCGTGTTGCGTATGCCTATGGGCATGACTGTGTGCGAGTAGGGAATGCCGTAATCTTCTTCGAGCGTCTTCATGAATTCGTCGGCGAATACCTTGCAGATGGATGTGCTTGCCACCGCCTGCGGAATGCGCCGTATTTTCTCAAGCGAGCTGTAGAAGGGAATGTAGTTCACCTCTGCGCCGATGAGCGCGAGCATCCGCTCCATCTCCACCTGATCGGCATAGCTTACCGTCGTGGGGGCGAAGAGGTTCACAAGGTTCGGTACCACCGGTTTTTTCTCTTTCTTGAGGATGTACTTGTTTATCGCAAGGAATGCCGCGTCAAAACCGCTTGCGCAGATTTTTGACTTAAAGCCCTCGCAGTGTATGGGAATGATGACGGTGCCGGGGTATTCCGTGCCCATGCTTGCGCAGATAGCGTCGATGTCGTCGCCGATGATTCCAGATGCGCACGACGCGTAGACAAAGACAAGCTTTGGCTTGTAGCGCTCCACAGCCTTTGCCACCGATTCTCGTAGTTTCTGCTCGCCGCCAAAGACCACGCTTTTCTGGTCAAGGTTCGTCACGATGATGCGCGGGTTCCTGATGGTCTTGATGCCGCGGTGTGCCTGCCCCACGCGGTACATATCCACCGCCATGATGGTGCAGCCGACGCAGCCCTGCGGAGAATGGCTCACGAACACGGAGTCCTCCAAGCTCATCAGGCACGCCATGCTGTTGATTTGCTGGCACTGCAGGCCTTGCGCAAAGCTCCTGTCCGCCCGCTTGAGGCAGCCTTTCCTGAACTGCTCCTCCGCGATGCGGCTTGAGATTCCCGCGTCGTTCACGCGGCCTGCCCGGCTTTCCCGGACTCCTGAATACTGAACTGCCATGCACATTCCCCCTTGAATCACTGGCTCACGCTTTGCCGAAGCGGATATGGTTGTCCATGCTGAAAAAATACTTCGCGATTTTCTCCAGCGCCTCATCGACCGGGCATTCCACGTCAAAGCTGGCAATCGCCTTGCGCTCCAGCTGCTTCTGCACGTTGAATCCGATTCTTGCGCAGACGACGGCGCGGCAATCGGCAATGAGCTGCACCTTTACGGAAGCCCCGCCTCCGCTGCCACAAGCACCCGCCGCACATCCGCCACCTGAGTTCCCGCAGGGGGATGCCTCGCAGCCACCGCCCTGTCCGGCGCAGTCCGCCGCATCCCCGCCGCTGTTTCCGGCAGGGGCAGCGCGCCTCTCTAGGAACGAGAAGCTGCCGCCATCGTCCACCGCATAGATTGAGAACTCTTCCGCACCGCCAAAGTGGCGGTCAACATGTACACCGTCCGAAGACGCCACCGCAATTCTGTAAGCCATCAAAAGGCTCCTTACACAGTAAAATATAAACCTAGTTGTTTGATAGGTTATTTATACGATAAATTTCCTAGCGTGTCAATGGGAAATACGGCGAAATTTTTCCTTTCCGGGGGAAGGGCTTGCAGGGATATGAGAGGATGGGCGAAAAAATGTGCCGGAGGAATAGGGCCGCGAGGGCGCGCGGCCTGGACTCAGCTGTTTCCTGCGTCCGTGTGGCGTGCGCCCTTGCACACGTCCACCCACTGTGCGCAGGCCGAGTAGCGTTCCAGCTCCGGGATGCTCAGCTCTATTGCGCTGTTGGAGCTTCCGCAGGCGGGGAATACCGTCTTGAATCGCCTGAGAGATTCGTCCAGGTAAGTTTTGACCCCTTCCCTAACGGCAAAGGGGCACACGCCGCCGGGTGCATGGCCGGTGTATTCCTCCACCAGCTCAAAGGGAATCATCTTTGCCTTGCAGCCAAAAAGTTTCCGGTACTTCGCGTTGTCGATTTTTACGTCGCCGGCGCAAACAATCAGGATTGCCTGCCCGTCCACGATAAACGAAATCGTTTTTGCGATGCGCGCGCTTTCCGTTCCCAATGCCGCCGCCGCCAGCTCCACGGTGGCGCTGGATTCTGAAAGCTCACGGATTCTTGTTTCCATCCCGAACTGCGAAAAAAATTTTTTTACGTTTTCTACGGACATAGTGCTTTTCTCTTCTCTAATATCGGTCTCTTTGCTCTGTGCATGCAATAAAAATGTGGCGGGCAGGAAGGGCTTTCTGTGGCAAAAATTTTTTCGAGGCAACTTGACAAAAAAAAGTATTTGGGGTAGTAGTATTGTAAACCTACGGGAATGCTAGGTTTTAGATATGGCCGACCCGACATCGGGAAGCCCTAGGAAAAGATGGAATTGTCCGCGCGGAATTTTCATCCTCTCCTGGGGCTTTTTTATTTTACTTGATTTTACTTGAGAATGAAGGAGATTCCTATGAAGACAATTATGAGCATTGTGGCGGTGGCATCGCTTGCGCTTGCGGCAGGGACGCTTGTTTCTTGCGGAGGGAAAAAGGATGCCGCGGCCCAGGGGGATAACGGCAAGAAGCGTGTCATCACGATAGCTTCCAGCACCGGCCCGAACCCGTGGATTACCGTGGACGACAACGGGAATTCCGGCGGCTACGACATCGATGTCATCCGGCTGGTGTTTGAGCAGCTCCCCCAGTACGAGCCGAAATTCGTTGTCACCGAATTCGCCTCTATCTTTACGGGGCTTGACAGCGGGATGTACCAGCTTGGGGTGAACCACCTTGGCTACAACCGGGCGCGGGCAGAAAAGTATCTTTTTTCATATCCCTATGATTACGGCGGGAGCGGGATTGTTGTCCGCAAGGACAGCCCCATAAAGTCGGTGTTCGACTTTGGCGGGCATTCGACCCTTGCCACGCCCGCAAGCTTCAATGCGGACGCGTACGAGAACTGGAATGCCGCCCATCCCGACAATCCCATCAATATAATCTATGCCGACGAGTCGGAGTACGACTTGCAGGTATCGAACCGGCAGATTGATTTCTTCTTCTTTACGAAGTATGCGCTTGACAAGAAGGTCGAAAGCTCCGGGCTGCAAGACCTTGTCGTCCTGAACGTGCCGCACGAAGAGTATGCCCGCTTTGCCAATAAAGAGGACGCGCCTTCGGGGCTGTACTATGTGTTCCCCAAAGGAGAAGAGAAGCTGCAGGAAGAATTTGACGCTGTGCTGCTGAAGCTTGTGGAGGAGGGAAGTCTCCGCAAGCTCCGCAAAGACTACTTCAACATAACCGAAGCGGAGGAGACGCTGAGCGCGGAATTCCTGCGCGAGCAAAAAGCTAAAATCGCTGCCGATGTGGCAAAGGCGTACGACAAATAAGAGGGAGCATGGGTATGGCGGAAAAAAATCCTGAGCGCAGCGAGCGCATTACGGCATCAGTTGCCTTGCAGGGGCTGGGAGGGCACAGCTCTGTTCCCTTCAAGACGCATAATCCGGTTACGGCGGGCTTTGAATTCATCCACACCGTCACTGCGCGGCTTTGGTATGAATTCGATTCGTTCGACAACGTGGCGCTGTATCCCGTCGGCTTTGATGCCGGCACAAAGGCGAACATCATCCCAGATACTGCCAGCATACAGCTGCGCCTTGAATATGCGGCTGCCGGGCAGGGGGAAAAGCTGAAGCACATCGTGCAGACGTCGCTTGAGGCATTGAAGGCGTTGTATTCGGTAGACTACACTGTGGAATTTTCGGAGGCAGCACATGGCAGATTTTAAGAAGATTGTGGAAGACAATTATGATTTCCTGGTCGAGACGCGGAAGCATTTTCATCGCCATCCGGAGCTTTCAAGCCAGGAATTTGAGACGGCGGCATTCATAAAGAAGCATCTTGACGAATGGCACATTCCCTACGAGACGACGGGTGTGAGCGATATTGTCGCCACGATACAGGGCGACTCTGGCGGCAAGACCATTGCCTTGCGCGGGGACATAGACGCGCTGCCCATCACCGAGGCGGCGGGGGTGGACTTTGCCTCCCAGAACCCCGGCGTGATGCATGCGTGTGGTCATGATACTCATGCCACCTTTATGCTTGGCGCGGCAAAGGTGCTGAAAGACCTGAAGAAAGAAATCCGGGGGACGGTCAAAATTATTTTTCAGGAAGGAGAGGAAATCGGAGCCGGCGCACGGAAGCTGCTGGAGACAAACATCCTTGACGATGTTGACAGCATTGTCGGTATACACAATGCAGCAGACAAGGATTTGGGCGTCTTCTCGCTCAATTACGGTGTCATGAGCTCCTACGGATCCGGCGTGCAGCTTAGCATTGAGCGCGATGATGCGCATAAAGGAAATGTCCTGCTTGCCGCTGCGGATCTGGTGAACACCATTACCACGCTTACCACGCAGCGCGTGCCGGGCAGGGATCAGGCGGTGCTGGTTCCTACGGTGGTAAAGAGCGAGAATGCTGACTGCGGGCTTGCAAAAAAAGTGACGATTCACCTGAACTTTAGGACGCTTGACCTTGCCGACAGCAAAATCCTTGACGAGGTTTCCGACGCGGTTGCGGCAGGAATCGGTTCGAGCCA
>DGUD01000199.1:6588-18416 GCA_002393865.1 Treponema sp. UBA4319 | reverse complement strand
GTTCGAGCCATGACGTAAAAGTCTCTGTGTTCCATTACGAGCCGGGCAAGGCGATAAACAATGACAAGGAAAGCACTGACCGCGCTGTCCGTGTCATTGAGCGGCTTTACGGCAAGGATGCCGTGCAGTGGGGGCGCCCCATGATGGGCGGCGAGGATTTTTCTTTGTATCAGGAAAAAATCCCCGGCGTGTTTATCAGTCTCGGCGGTGTCACCGACGGGGTGTACCGCCCGCAGCATACGGACAAGACGCTTGTTGACGAAAAGATTCTGGCGTACGGGCTGGAATTCTACCTCAACTATGTCTTTGAGTATCTGAACGAGAACTAGGAGCGGATTGTGCCAAATCTTTTTGATGTGTCCGTTGTATGGTCAGACTTCTTTGCTATCCTGAAATACCTTCCGGTTACGCTCAAGCTGACCGCATACGCCATGGTGCTGGGGCTGCTGCTCGGCTTCATCCTTGCCGTCATACGCATGAAGAGGATACCGGTGCTGCGCCAGCTTCTCTCGTTCTTTATATCGTTTATCCGCGGAACGCCCGTTATCATCCAGCTCTATGTCACGTATTTCGGGATTCCGATTCTTCTGAAATACATAAGCCTGTGGTACAATGTGGAAATTCAGGTTGCGAGCATCCCGCCGATTATCTATGCGGTCGTCGCGCTGGCATTCAACCAGTCGGCGATGAACGCGGTGACGATTCAGGCGGCGCTTGAGGCGGTGAACAAGGGCGAGATTGAGGCCGCGACCACGCTGGGCTTTTCGCCGGTGCAGACGCTTTTCAAGGTAATCGTGCCGGAGGCAGTCGAGCTGGCGCTCCCCTCCTTGGGGAACACGCTTATCGGGCTGGTGAAGGGAACGTCGCTCGCGTTCTCGTGCGCCATCATCGAGATGACCGCGCAAGGAAAAATCGTCGCCTCCAGGAACTACCGTTACTTTGAGGCGTATGTGGCGCTCGCCATCATCTACTGGCTCATAACGATTCTGCTTGAAGTGATTATCGCTTTTATCCTGAAAAAGATAAGCGTGCCGGACAGCCCTGAGGGCACAAGAAAAAAGCTGTCGCTGAGGAGGAAACAAGGATGATTCAGATTCGGGGACTGAAAAAAAGTTTTAAAGACCTTACTGTGCTGAACGGCATTGATGCCGATATCGAGCAGGGCGACATCGTCGCGATTATCGGCCCGTCAGGAACCGGCAAATCCACGTTCCTCCGCTGTATAAACCTGCTGGAATTCCCTGAGGAAGGCACCGTTTCCTTTGGCGAATTCTCATTCGATTATCATGACATGATAAAAGACAAGAAAAAAATTGCGGAGCTTCGCAGGAAGAGCACGATGGTATTCCAGTCGTTCAATTTGTTCCAGCGTAAGACCGTGCTGCAGAATGTAACGGAGCCTTTGCGCCTTGTGCAGAAGAAATCTGCGGAAGAGGCGCATGAGATCGCAATCGAGCAGCTTGCCAAAGTAAAGATGCTGGACCGCCTGAATTATTATCCGAAGCATCTTTCTGGCGGGCAGCAGCAGCGGGTGGCGATTGCGCGGAGCGTTGCCATGAAGCCGGAGCTGCTTCTGCTGGACGAGCCTACGTCTGCGCTGGATCCTGAACTTGTTGGTGAGGTTCTTGCCTCGATAAAGCAGATTGCGGCAGACGGCAACACGATGCTGATTGTCTCGCATGAGATGGAATTTGTAAAGAACGTCGCGACCAAGGTGATTTTCATGGAATCTGGCAGCATTGTCGAGCAAGGCACGCCCGACCAGATTTTCAATGCCCCGGTGCAGGAACGGACAAAGCAGTTCCTTATCAAGAATCACATCATGCTCCCGCCGGAATACTATCTGTAGGAAACCTTGCAGGAATGCAGATTCCTAGGGGTGCCTTGCACGGCACCCTTTTTTTATCGCATCTTCTTCAGCTTGCTCCTAAGGTAGAGGTATTCCGCTACCAACGTGGGCGGCCACGAAAGCGGGTATGCGAGCGCCACAAGGAGCGACGCCGCTGTGATGCGGGTGACCAGAAACAGGTATGCCTGCCGAAAGACCACAAATCCCATGAATATGATGACGGTAGGCACCGTCGCAAATCCGAGCCCCTGCGTAATCTGCCCCACGACCATCGTGCAAAAACAGATTACGTAGAACGATGCCGATGCCCTGATGAACTCCGCGCCATACAAGACGACTTCTGCTTCCGCATTGAAGACGGCGATGAGCTTGGGGGCACATGCGATAAGAACCGCTGAGATGACGAGCATGACCGCAATGCCCAGCAGGACTGCCGACTTGATTCCCCTGCGCACGCGGTCGGTCTTGCCCGCGCCGTAGTTCTGCCCGGTGAATGTCATTGCCGCCACGGAGATGCTGACCATGGGCAGAATTGCCAGCTGGTCAAACCTTGTGTAGATAGACCACCCTGCCATGCAGCTTGCCCCGAACGCGTTGATGTAGCGCTGCATGAACGTGTTCGAGAAATTCAGCAGGCTGTTTGACAGCGCGTTCGGGAGCCCCAGCCGCAAAACGGAATGCAGGACTGGCAGGGAGCAGCGAGGTCTCTGCCTTCCTGCCGGAATGCAGGCGGCGCTCCGCAGCTGCTTTTTCAGGATGGGGAACAGCAGCAGTGCCGATATGCCTTCCGATGCGACGGTTGCCCACGCCGCCCCGTTCAGACCGAGCCTGAGCACCAGGATGCAGATGTAGTCGAGCGCGACATTCAGGACTACCGTGATGACGAGCACGTGCAGCGGATGCTTTGAGTCCCCGAGCGAGCGCAGTATCCCGGCGCACATGTTGTAGAAAAGGATGAACGTCATGCCGGAAAAATAAACCCGCAGGTAGGAATCCGCTTCCGCGAATATGTCTGCGGGGACGGCTATCATGGCAAGCATCAGCGGGGATATGCAGATGCCGAATACCGAAAGCAGGATGCCCAGGAACACGGAGGCGACGATGGCGGTGTGCGCCGTCGTATGCAGCTTGCCCGCGTCCTTTGCGCCGTATGCGTGCGAGATGAGTACGCCCGCCCCGCCCGCAAGGCCGTTGAAGAATCCTGTTATGGTAAAGATTATGTTCGCGCTCGCCCCGATAGCCGCAAGCGATTGCGTCCCGCAATAGTTGCCTACAATAAAGCTGTCCGTTATGCTGTATAAGAGCTGGAATGCGTTTCCGAGCAGGAGAGGAAGCGAGTACTTTGCAAAGATAGGGATTATCTCCCCTTCTGTCATGTCCATGGTGTAAGATGCGCCTTAGCCGAAGCGGAGAAGCCCATGCGGCGGGCTGCCCGTGCATAAAAAAAGTTCCTAAACGGGAGCCGTGTCGCGCTTCCCCATTTAGGAACCTCCAGCTTTCTGGTCAGTTCTGATTCTCTTTTTTGTCAAACCGGAACTTCTCGTTTTTGTCAATCTGTATGATCCTGCTGTTCTGGATTTGAATCGTCACGGAACCATACTTGATTTCTTTTACATACTCCGCAAGCTTTGCGAACTCCGGCGGATAAGGCCCTCCTGTCTGCTTCTGAACGAGTGCATTCTCCACACCCATGCGCACCTCCCAAAAGAGCTTTAGTTGAACCGTTGTACCGCAACAGAATAGATGTCTTCTATCAGGCGGATACCGCCGGTATAGCCTGCATAGAAGTCGTCGAGCACCACCCTGTTCTGGAACGGCCATGCGACGTTCAGGAAATTCCCCTTCAGCTGCTCGGTGATTTCCTTGTCGTAGTAGCTGCCAAGGACAAGCGGGTATCCGTGGTAGTCATGCTCGTTGATTTGCTTGTGGATCAGATAGCTGTCCGTGTTGAATTCCACTTCCGCCTGGATGCCGTAGTTCAGCTTCTGGAATTCGGCGCGGATTGCATCCTGATATTCCTTCGGGGTGTCGTCGGTGATGAACTGCTTTGCGGGGAACAGCCCAAGGTCGTTCACAAGGAATTTCGTTGCGGCAAGCGCGTACTGCGCGTCTGCCACTACGGAAAACTGCTTGTTGATGACACGGTTCTCGAGGAACAGGTCTGCATAGCGCTCAATCAAGTAGTAGAAATATTTCTCGTGCGCGGTGATGACCGACTCGGTCTTTTCCTGGGGGACATGCGCGTACTCGCCTACCGCCCGCAGGAATTTGCTCGTCTCCGTGGCGCCTATCGGGAGCACGGGGTAGTGCAGGTAGGGAATGCCCAGCTTCTTTTCCATCTTCTGCACGTTCTTGAGCCCCACCCAGGGCGACACGAGCAGGTTGAATTCCGCCTTCGGCACAAGGTCGATGTTCTTGATGCCGCGCTCATAGCCGAATATGGTGTTCGGCGTAAGCCCAAGCTCCGCCACAAGCTTTTCAAGCTCGCGCAGGTTGCCCAGCCAGAACAAGTCCTGATACGGCACGTCTGCCCAGATGTTCACCAGCCCCTTTACCTTTTCGCCCTCGCTCGCCTTTGCAAGGTACTGGTCGATGATGGCATCGACTACCTGCTCGTGCCCCTTGTAGTTGTTGCCCTTGAATCCTGCGGTGCTCGCGTAGATGACGGGCTTTTCCGCGTCGGCAAACTGGCTGACGACTTCGCCGGTGTCGTCGCCGACGATTTCCGGGATGCAGCCGGTAAGCACCACGTACAAGTCCGCGTCAATCACCTTGAGCGCATTCTGGATTGTGGAGGCAAGCTTCTTTGTTCCGCCAAAGACGACGTCCTTCTCGTTGATGCTGGTGCACGGAAAAATGTTCGGCGAGAAATACCCGGAGCTTCCCGTCCCGTCCGACAGCTTCTGCGCGCAGCCGGGGCCTGAGTGCAGCACGGGGATTGCCCGCGTGATTGCCTGCACTGTCTGCATAGAGGCGAGCGCGCATTTGTATCTTTGCTTATCCAACAACTTTGCCATAGTATTCTCCTAATCCCCTCTGTTCCTCAGACAGCAATACCCGCTTTCTTGCTTTCTTTCTCCGCCTCAAAGAACGAATCGACGTTCTGCTGGTACCACCAGTCAGTGTAGGGAAGCTTTACGCGGCTTGCCAGGTTCTTCTCGAAGCTCCGGTTGCGGATACTGTCGAGGATGGTCTTTGCGAACTCAAGCGTGTGCTTGTAGCCGAAAATCATGTATTCGTCGGCGACGTACACGGCGCTCGTGCCGTTCTTGATTGCCCATACTGTGGAGCCGGGGTGGCGGGACAGGTACAAATCCGGCTTGTACTTGTGCAGGATGTTCATCACCTCGTAGTTCTGCTGGTCGGAGACGCTTGCCTCAAAGTTGATGCCGTTGTCCAGCAGGTACTTCATGGAAGGCGGCACGTCGCCGTTCTCGTACTTCTTGTCGTAGTGCCAGGCGAGCGCCCACACCACCTCTATGCCCAGCTCGTTCAGGACGCGGCTTACCTCGAATGTGTAGCCGGGACCCATGCCGATGACGGCGCGCAGCCCGGTCAGCTCCTTCTTGATTTCTTCGATTTGCGGCATATAGATTTCGCGCTGCTGGGCGATGTATTTCTCTACCTTGTCGCTGCGATCCGTCGCCTTGCCGATTGCCCGCAGCCAGGTCTCAAAGCCGGTGATGCCGCACTGGTTGATGCTGCGCACGTAGGGCACGCCGTATTTTTCTTCAAGCCCGTTGCCCAAGTAGTTGCCGAGCGTGCCGCAGATGCACGTGGTGGCAAGTGATTCGGAAAGGTGGCTCAGCTCCTCGACGCTGGAGTTGCAGTACAGAAAAATCGGCTCAAGGTCGAAGTTCTTGAACATCTCGATGATTTCCGGCCGCGCGCTCTCAAAGAAGTTCTTGAAGTTGATGGTGTTGCGCTTCTGCTTGGGCGGCTGCACGATGCTGGAAAGCACGGCGTGGTCGGCGATGTCGAAGCCGGTCGCCCAGATGCGTGACTTGAAGCCTTCGCAGTGCACCGCCACAATCGGCACGCTGATTTCCGCCTTCAGGTCGTCCACCACGCTGTCGATGTCCTCGCCGATGATGCCGGTCGCGCACGAGCTGGTGACGAAAATCGCCTTGGGCGAATAGCGGCGGTTCACTTCGAGTATAATCTTGCGCAGCTGCTCGGTGGAGCCGAAGATGGTGTCCTTCTCGTTCATGTCCGTGCCCACGTACACGGTGTTGTTAGTGACCCCGCGCTTCTTTGCCATCACTTTGTCGATATAGTATGAACCTGCGCTTGCCACGGAGCAGCCCGCCGGCCCGTGGTGGATTACCGCGACGTCGCGGATTGCGGAAAGCTGGCCGAGCGCGCAGCTTGAAAGGCAGGTGCTAGACTGGGAGAAGCAGCGCGAGCAGCCCTTGAGCGTGCCGCATTCTGATTTTTCCGCCAGATCCTTTAAGTCCCCGATATACCCAGTAATCGAACCAATCCTGTTTTCCCGTGTCGCTACATTTGAAGAGTTTAAATTCACAGCCATAATTTAGTCTCCTGTCAGGCGTATGATGAAAGGGCTGATTGCCATGAGCGGCGGCAACCAACCCTTTCCGTGCTTTGCTCTCCCGCAGTTCTTGCGTGCTGCGGGGAACCCGATGCTTTGTGTCTTTTAGAAGCCGGCCTTTGACTCGATGTCGGGGCGCACCCGCTGCAAGTCCTCTGAAAGGTAGCGCTCACCGTTGTCCGGCAGCAGCGGCACAATCAGCTTGTCCTTGTTCTCATCGCGGAGCGCCTGCTTGATTGCGACCGCAAGGCTCGCGCCGCTTGAGGCGCCCACAAAGATGCCCTCGTAGTGGGCAAGCAGGTGGATGGCGCGCAGCGTCTCGGCGTAGCTGATGGTCTCGTATGTGTCCACGTACTTCTCGTTGAAGTTGGTGGGCGCCATCGGGTTCAGCCCCTTCTCGTCATGCACCGCGTGGATGCCGTGGAAGCCGCCGTCCTCGGTGCCCTTTACCACCGGGTTCTCCACGTCCTTCTTGTCCGGCTGCACGATGACGACCTTGATGCCGCTGTTCTTCTCTTTCAGGAACTTGCTCACGCCGTGGGTTGAGCCGCCCGTCCCGACGCCGCCCACAAAGATGTCGACCTTGCCGTCCGTGTCCTCCCAGATTTCGGGGCCGGTGTGCCTGTAATGCGCCGCCACGTTGTCGGGGTTGGAAAGCTGGCGCGTCGTCCATCCGTCCGGCGTCCGCTCAAGGAAGTAGTCGAGCACCTCGTTGAACGCCGCTATGCCCTTCTCGAACACGCCGTCGATGAGCTCCTTGGGCGCGGAGACGATTTCCGCGTTGTATGCCTCGAGCAGCTTCTTGCGCTCGGCAGACACGCCGTTCTGGATGCCGATTTTGAACTTGTATCCCTTTGCCGCCGCGAATGCCGCGAGCGCGATGCCGGTGTTGCCGCTGGTGAATTCGATGAGCGTGTTCTTGCCGGGGCTTATCTCGCCGCGCTTTTCCGCCTCCTCGATGATTTCAAGGGCGATGCGGTCTTTGTGCGAGCCTGCGGGGTTAAAGTACTCCAGCTTGCCCGCAATCCTGCCTTTCAGCCCGAGCGCCGCCTTAAGGCGGTGGAATTCGACAATCGGCGTGTGCCCGACCAGCTGCGTGATAGAATCGTAAATCTTTGCCATTTCTTTGTCCTCGCTAAAAATAAAAGTCTAACGGGCAGCGCCGTGACCGGGCGTTGTCCGCGTATGTCTGCCGCCGAGCGGGCTAGATCTTGTAGTCGTCTGCCATGTCCATGAGGCCGTATTCAAGCAGAATCTGCTCAAGGCGCTCCTGCGTCATGGGAGTCGGAATCGTGAACATCTGGTTGTCTATGACCGCCTGCGCAAGGTTCCGGTATTCGTTTGCCTGCGCGGAATCCGGCTTGTATTCGATGACGGTCTTGCGGTTGATTTCCGCGCGCTGTACGATGTTGTCGCGCGGCACAAAATACAGCAGCTGCGTGCCCAGCTCCTTTGCGAAGGCGCGGAGCAGGTCAAGCTCGCGGTCAACGTTGCGGCTGTTGCAGATGATGCCGCCGAGCCGCACGCCGCCCGCGCGGGCATAGCGGCTGATTCCCTTTGCGATGTTGTTCGCCGCGTAGAGCGCCATCATCTCGCCGCTGGCCACGATGTAGATTTCCTTCGCCTTTCCCTCGCGGATCGGCATGGCGAATCCGCCGCACACAACGTCGCCCAATACGTCGTAGAACACAAAGTCAAGGTCGTCGGTGTAGGCACCGAGGTTCTCCAGCATGTTGATGGATGTGATGATGCCGCGCCCCGCGCAGCCGACGCCCGGCTCCGGTCCTCCGGATTCCACGCAGCGCGTCCCGCCAAAACCTGTGCGCATGATGCGGTCAAGCGCGATGTCCTCGCCTTCGTCGCGGATGGTATCAAGCACCGTCTTCTGTGCGAGGCCGCCCAGTAAGAGCCGCGTTGAGTCCGCCTTCGGGTCGCATCCTACGACCATCACTTTCTTGCCGTGCTCCACCAGTCCCGCCGTCAGGTTCTGCGTCGTCGTGGATTTCCCGATGCCGCCTTTGCCGTAAATTGCAATCTGCCTTATGTCTCCCATTGAGCTTCTCCTTACCAGTTTTATTTGAATAAACCTTGTATCCGGTTATATTTCCATATCTTTACGATTGCCTCTTCTATGCTGCCGGGCAGCTCCATCGCGGTGATGCCCCGTGCCGAAAGGCTTGCGCATGCGCCGCTCCCGATCCGGGATGCGACCACATAGCGGCAGTCGGAAAAACGCGCGGTGCTTTCCTGCATGGCGGATTCCAGGTGCCCGTTCTCTGTGCAGACGGGAATCACGTTCCGCTCCTCCACGAATTCATAGCCTTCGTCATCGTTGACGGCGTAGATGAAAAACTGCCCGGCCTTTCCGTAGTGCCTGTTGACCATTGTCCCGTCCGAAGACGCGAGCGCGACTTTGTACACCGCGCTTTCTGCTTCTGTATCAGCCATGGGAGAAATGCTCCTTGGCGGCAGTGGCAATGCCGTACTGCGCATACAGCTGCCGGGAGAATTCTGTCCGGCCAGGAACGCCCACTGCGTCCGCGCGGCAATGGTTGCAGTGGAGGAAGAGGTCTATGTGCTTTGCCGCCGCCGCCCGAGCCGCATGGATTTCCGCGCAGGTGGGGGCGGCTTCGTCCTTGAGCATTGCGCAGGGAATGAGCGGGATGATGTTGTAGCGGCTTGCGCCAGCCGCCGCCACCGCCTGTGCCACTGCCTCGATGTGCTGTCCGTTTATGCGCGGGACAAGGACGGTGTTTACCTTTACCGTGATTCCTGCCGCCGCTATTTTCCGGATGCCCTCAAGCTGGTTCCTGATGAGGATACGGGCGCCTTCTTCCCCCACGATTTTTTTCCCGTGCCAGACAATGTAATCGTTCAGCTGCGCCTCTATTGCCGGATCGACGGCATTTACGGTGACGGTGAGCGTGTCCACCCCGGCGGCTATGATTTCTTCCGCGCGCTCGGAAAGCAGCAGGCCGTTCGTGCTCATGCACTTGATGAGCTGCGGGAATGACTGCCCGATCAGCCTGAATGTCCTGAGCGCGTTGTCGCTGGCGAGCGTGTCGCCGGGGCCGGCAATGCCTGCGACTTGTATATCCGGGCTGATTTCCAGCGCTTTCCGCACCAGCGGAATAGTCTCCTCCGGCTGCAGGATTGTTCCGGCCACGCCCGGCCTGTCCTCGTCCGTGTTGATGGAGCGCTCGCAGAAACGGCAGGCGATGTTGCATCCGGGGCAGACCGGCAGGTGGATTCTTCCGCTTGCCGCCTTGCCTCTCCCAAAGCACGGATGCTTTGTCTCTATCTCTGAAAAGCTCTTTGCCATTTCTGCATGCTCCTTTTGCTTTTATTAAGATAGTATTCCTATCTTTTTACTATGTAAATAGGCTGCGCTGCTCCCTTTCAGGGGAATGCAGCGGGCAGGGAGGAAGTTCCGCCTTGCCGCCGCGGCCTAGTCCGCTTAGTTGTTGCTGAACAGCGGGGTTGAGAGATAGCGGTCTCCGGAATCCGGCAGCAGGACGACGATGGTCTTGCCTTTGTTCTCCGGGCGACCCGCGATGATTTTTGCCGCCTTGAGCGCGGCTCCGCTGGAGATGCCCACGAGTATGCCTTCGCTCTGGGCGAATGCGCGCCCTTCGGTGAACGCGTCCTCGTTCTCAACCGGCAGAATCTCATCGTAGATTTTGGTGTTCAGCACGTCGGGGATAAAGCCTGCGCCGATGCCCTGGATTTTATGCGGGCCGGACACGCCTTTTGAGAGCACGGGGCTGCTCGCGGGCTCCACGGCGATAACCTTGACGCCGGGCTTCTTCTCCTTAAGGTATTCGCCGACGCCGGTAATGGTTCCGCCCGTGCCGATGCCCGCGATGAATATGTCTACCTTTCCGTCCGTCTGGTTCCAGATCTCAGGGCCGGTCGTCTTTTTATGGATTGCCGGGTTTGCGGGGTTCACGAACTGCCCCGGAATGATGCTGCCCGGAATGGATTTCTGGAGCTCCTCGGCCTTTGCGATTGCGCCCTTCATTCCTTTTGCGCCTTCAGTGAGGACAATCTCCGCGCCGTATGCCTTCAGGAGGTTGCGGCGCTCGACGCTCATCGTCTCCGGCAGCGTGAGTATCGCATGGTAGCCCTTTGCCGCCGCTACCGCCGCAAGGCCGATTCCTGTGTTTCCGCTCGTCGGCTCGATGATTGTCGCGCCCGGCTTCAGGATGCCTTTTGCCTCCGCATCCTCAATCATGGCGAGGGCGACGCGGTCTTTTACGCTGCCCGCGGGATTCAGGTATTCAAGCTTTGCAAGAATGGTGGCGTCAGTGATGCCTGCTTTTTTTGCATAACCGTTCAGCTGGAGGAGCGGTGTTTTTCCAATCAGCTCCAATGCGTTCTGTTTGATATCACTCATAATCGGCTCCTTGATTTTATTCCTACTTGAATGGTAGGTTTTATTTTTACTCAGTTTACTTTGTAATTCCTACTTTGTCAATAGGATAATTCGTTTTTTTGTGATGAAGAAAGGAAGAGTGTGGTTTGGTATCAAAATGTCAAATATTATTGACAAAAAGTCTGTCTCGTTGTATATTGCCCCTAGAGGCGACGTCTGGTTTCCTTACAGGTCTGTTGTTGCGGGGCGTCCCCGCGGGAGGTGTATATGTCTGAGGCTGCTGCAATAGGGATGGTGGGCGGGGTGCTCACGGTGATGGCGGTGTATCTTGCCCGCCGGAGGAAAGGCGGTGTGCGCCGGGATTATGATGAGCGCCAGCTGCTTGCGCGGGGCAGGGCATACCGGGCTGGATTCTTTGCCTTTCTGCTGCTGTGCTGCGCGGCCTTTCTTGCGGAGTCCGTGGCGGGCAGGACGCTTGCTTTGCTTCCGCCCGGCGAGCTGCACCTGCTGATAGTGCTCGCCGCGCTGCTGGTCTTCGTCGAGGTGCTGATATTCAGCGATGCCTATTTTCCGCTGAACCTGCGGCTTACGTCCGGCTGGTGCGCCATCATGCTTCTGCAGGTGGGGCTGTTCATCCTGCTGGGGCTGCTGTCCAGGGAGAGCTGGCAGCGCGTCATATGCCTTGCCGTCGGCGTGTTCGGGCTGGCCATTATGGGCGGGCTTTTCGTCAAGGCGCTGCTGTCCCGCAGAGATGCCTCCGGCAGCGACGGGGACTAGGGGGCGCGGTGAAGAACCTCAGGCTGAAATCGGCGCGGGCGCTCAAGGACATGTCTCAGGAGGAGCTTGCGAAGGCGGTCGGAGTGAGCCGCCAGACAATCAATGCGATTGAGAAGGGCGATTACAATCCCACCGTCAGGCTCTGCGTCGCAATCTGCCGGGTGCTCGGCGTGACGCTGAACGATTTGTTCTGGGACGACGGGCCGCAGGAATAGCCGGGGAATCCGGCGGGAGCGGTATCTGATTCCGCCGGGGATGGCATTGGATTCCGGCGG
>DGUD01000199.1:0-6512 GCA_002393865.1 Treponema sp. UBA4319 | reverse complement strand
CGGGGATGGCATTGGATTCCGGCGGCAGAGCCCTTGCATTGCGGGCGGAAGAAGGTGTAGACTGAGGCTGTTCGGGAATCAGCAGGCGTAAAAAACGCATTTTTGCAGGGCTTCTGCCTGAAAAAATGCTGGACTAGCGGGGGATGTCATAGCTCTCCGGACGGGTCTGCTGTTTCCGCTTAGATAAAGGCACCGCCCGGCGGTCGCTTTTCAAACTGTTTTAAAAGGATGTGCAGGTATGGAACAAGAGACAAAATGTATTCAGGCGGGCTACCAGCCGGCCAACGGCGAGCCGCGTATGATTCCCATCGTGCAGAGCACGACATTCAAGTACGATACGAGCGCCGATATGGGCAGGCTTTTTGATCTGGAGGCGAGCGGCTACTTCTATTCGCGCCTGCAGAATCCGACATCCGATTACGTTGCGGCAAAAATCGCGGCGCTGGAGGGCGGCACTGCGGCCATGCTCACGGGGTCCGGGCAGGCGGCCAATTTCTTTGCCGTCTTCAATATTGCCGCGCAGGGCGACCACGTGGTCGTTTCTTCTTCTATTTATGGGGGCACCTTCAATCTGTTCAACGTGACGATGCGCAAGATGGGCGTGGATTTTACCTTCGTCTCGCCAGAGTGCACGGACGCCGAGCTGGAGGCCGCCTTCCGCCCCAACACCAAGGCTGTGTTCGGCGAGACCATCGCGAACCCCGCGCTCATCGTTTTTGACATCGAGCGCTTTGCCAAGGCCGCCCACGCGCACGGCGTGCCGCTCATCGTGGACAATACCTTTGCCACGCCCATAAACTGCCGTCCCATCGAGTGGGGCGCCGACATCGTGACGCATTCCACCACAAAATATATGGACGGCCACGATGCCACCGTGGGCGGTGCCATTGTGGACGGCGGCCGCTTTGACTGGATGGCGCACAAGGAGCGCTTCCCCGGTCTGTGCACGCCGGACGAATCCTATCACGGCATCACCTACGCGGAGAAATTCGGCAGGGAAGGCGCCTTTATCACCAAGGCGACCGCCCAGCTGATGCGCGACCTAGGGGCAGTGCAGGCTCCGGTGAACGCCTATATGCTGAACCTTGGGCTTGAGTCGCTTGCCGTCCGTGTGCCCCGCCATTGCGAGAATGCCCTGAAGGTGGCGGAATTCCTGTCAGGTCACGAGAAGGTCGCCTGGGTGAACTACCCCGGCCTGAAGGACAACAAATACTACGCGCTGGCGCAGAAATATATGCCCTCAGGCACCTGCGGCGTCGTCTCCTTCGGCGTGAAGGGCGGACGTGCCGCTGCGGAGGAATTCATGCGGCACCTGCATGTCGCGATGATTGCGACCCATGTGGCGGACGCGCATACCTGCGTGCTGCATCCGGCCTCTTCTACCCACCGCCAGCTGTCGGACGCGGAGCTTGCTGCCTGCGGCGTCAGCCCGGATTTGATACGCCTGTCGGTCGGCATAGAGAACGCGGGCGACATTATCGCCGACCTGACGCAGGCGCTGGCGCAGGTGTGATGCTGGCGGGGCGGGGATAGCGCATGCGCTGCCGTTCCCCCTCGACCTTTCTCTTTTTAGCTGCTATGATAGGTGTATTATGACAGATAACGGACAGATTTGCGGCTTTTGCTGCAAGGAAATAGAGCACATCCATTGGTACGGGCGCACTGGTGCCGCTCAGGATGGTGCCGTCGCCCTGTTCTGGACGGCGAGCGGTTTTGCTGTGGAGACCGGGGCGGGCGCCCTGTGGACTGAGCTTGAGGCCTCGTGGTCGCAGTATGAGCCTTGGGTCGGAGTCTGGGTTGACGGCGTGCAGGTGAGCCGCTTTATGCCGGAGGAAGGGCGGCACTGGTACTGCCTGTTCCGCGGTCTGCCCGCCGGTACGCCGCACCGCATCGCGCTGCTCAAAGAGACGCAGGCGATGAGCGGCGACCCGCAGCACCGGCTGCTGGTACATGCATTGGGCGTGCCGCGCGCTGCCGCGGACAAGCCGTTCCTGCCGCTGCAGGCACGGAGCCGCCGCATAGAATTTGTCGGCGACAGCATCACCACCGGCGAAGGGCTTGCCGGTGCGGTCGATGAGATGGACTGGATAAGCGGCTGGATGGCGCTGCGGGACAATTACGCGCTGCGCACGGCAAAGGCCTTCGGGGCGGATTTCCATATCCTCTCGCAGAGCGGCTGGGGTGTCGTGACCTCTTGGGACAACGACCGCAATTGTGTCTTGCCCAAGCACTACGGCTGCATCTGCTCGCTGGCGGGGGGGCAGGAGAACGCGCAGCTTGGCGCGCAGGAACGCTGGGACTTTTCCCGCTGGCAGCCGGACGCCGTTGTGGTGAACCTCGGCACCAACGATTGCGGCGCGTTCCGCAATCCCCCGCACACAGACCCGCAGAGCGGCGCCGTGTGGAAAATGCGGGTTTCCGATGACGGCAGCCAGAACGAGGAGGATATCGCCTTTTTGCAGCAGGGCATCAAGGATTTCCTTGCCGCAATCCGCAGCCGCAACCCGCGGGCGCATATCGTCTGGGCATACGGCATGTGCGGCTTTGAGCTTGGGGAGCGTATCCGCGCCGCCGTGGAGGACTACGCGCGAGCCAGCGGGGATACGGCCGTCACCTTCCTTGCGCTCCCGTCCATGTCGGACGAGACGGAGGAGGAGAAAGGCTCCCGCCAGCATCCGGGGCCGGGGACGCACCGCCGCGCCTCTGCCCTGCTGGTGCAGGAGCTCAAGCGGGCTCTCGGCTGGTAAAGCTTTGCAGCAAGCCTGATAAGAAGGATTTCCCGCTCTCCGTTTGCGCGGTGCACGGAAGGCGCCGCAGGACACAATTCCCCTGCGGCGCCTTTTTTATTCGATCCGTGCGCATGGTCTGAGACGATACATAGAACAGATGATGATTCTTCGGTGTCCAAAGGCAATAAACTATGATGTTCTTGAAAAGTTCATCAGAATGGATGCAGCAATGTATTTTCAATCTGACGTATTTCTTGCTCTGTAACTTTTGATGACTTACAGCGCCGTACAATTTGTTTTAATACATTAAAATTCTCAACCGTATAAGTAACCCGGAAATTCCTATCACCAATTGTAATTATAAAATGCGGTCTTCCGAAAATTTGGATGCCATTAAGTTCTAGCTCACTGATAAGATATTTTTTAATTGCAATATCTGATTTTAATAGTAAAAAATCATCCTCAATAAAAAAATCGCATGTGAAAAGACTGGATATCACGACAGCGATTGAAATAAGAACAATCAATATAAAAGACAGTTTCAGCTGAATATCCATATTCGGATTCTTTTTTATAAAGATTGCTCCCATAATAAAGCAGAATAATGAAATTATTGCATATAGTGCCGTTAATCCATGACGTTTACTCATCATTTTCTTTTCCCCGCTAAGTTACAAAATTTTGTATAGCCAAGCCTTCCGTGTGCCTCTACAGGAGTTCCGACTCCAAAACCTATTGTCGTTGTGCTTCCTATATATTCATATTCCAAGTCCGCAGCAAAATCAAGTCCTACTGAAATTCCACATGAACCACCTGATAAACCAGTTTCAATATATGCACCTTTTGCAGAATCAAGATTTTTATAGTTTCCGCCCGTAAATCCTATGGATGCAGACAAGCCTGCTCCTGCTTCTCCCCCATAATATAAGCCGCAAATTCCATTGATGGTGGTACGAAGTTTTGATCCATATTCTTTTCCATCATCGCCATAGAATTCATGCTCTGGTAATACCCCATGTCCGCCGCGGAGAAGCTCGGACTGTTCGGATTCAAGGAATCCGGCAAGTTGCCGTAGCCACCGTTATACGAATATCCGGGATTGCTGGAAGAGCCTGCGCCTGCGCCATTGCCCTGACTGCCTTGTGGCTGATACCCGATTGAGCCGGAATTCTGAACAGTATCTCCCACCTGCGCGTTCGCCACTCCGGCGTTGGAATTCTCTACTTCCCTTCCTCCGTTCACCAGAATCAGCTCCGCCTCGGTAAGCTCGCGGCAGTCTGAAGGGACAAGTCTTTCTGTAATGCAAAGTTTTTGTTCTTTCATGATTCTACTTTATTCTCACTGCCTTGAATATCCAGCCACGCCAGTGGATAAGAAGAGTTCTGTTGTCCACAAAAAAGAAGTATTCACCGAACGGATGGAATATAATAGGTTCCAGCTCTTTGCTTTCCATAAATAGGCTTACTTGCCTGATTTCTTTAAAGTCACCAGCAAGCCGTGGATTGATTAAGCTATTCCTTAAATCATATCCTAATTGCTCGTACGTAAAATATTCCGTAGAAAATTTTATGATTCTCCGTTTTTCTTCTCTAAAAAGAACTTCATCATTCGTATATGCTATTCTTTCTCCTATCAGTCTGTTTGCTTCCGCCGGATCATAAATATCATTAAGAATCGACGCGTCCGCCTCGCATGCGTCCGTAATCTCCCACTCGCCTATATACGAATATGAATCGCGTACAAATTCCCGTGTATTATTCCACAACAATTTATTTTGAGTTCTTTCAGCCTTGAACATCCAGCCTCGCCAATAAATGAGGATATTGTTCTTATCCACTATATAAACATCACTCCCGAATGAAAAATTACCATCTATTCGCTGTTCATCCGTTGGCAAGAACACCTTTCTGACTTCTTTTGTTTTATCTGGTAAACCCAATTCTTTGAATCCTTTCTGAATATAAGATACATGCTTCATTCTTTCTGAACTTAAATATTCTGTCGTATAGTTCAGGATTTTGTGGTTTTGCCCCCTGAAGATGATTTCGTCTTTTTTGTATATAATTTTTTTACAGATAAATGAATATGCTGAAATTGCGGCATCCATATTATTTGTATACCGTTTATTAACAATAAACGCATCCGTTATTTTCCATTCGCCTATATATGAATATGAATCGTGCACGAATTCCCTTGCATTAAGAAGGGATATGCAAAAAAATATATTGTATAAAATAAAAATCAGCCTTTTCTTCATCATCTACTCCTTAACTGTCGTACCTGCGTGCCATGGTATTAGATATGAGGGGGTGTCATCTACCTCATAATCTCCATACAAAAACATCTGGGCTTCATTATACCTTATGTTTTTTATTCCTTTGCTAATCGGACTGCCCGCAGGCGGACAATACTCTCTGAACAAATCAGATATTTCTTTCTTAACTTCATCCGTTTTTCTTAAATCCATTGGGGCTCCATATATTTCTGTAAGCTTATTAAAATCATTCCCGAAGGAATCGGCTTTCACTGAATTGTAAAAAACGGAAACAAGCGCATCGAATTTATTCTGGCTCAATGCATTGTAATCGTTTATTTTTCTTTTTGCGGCATTTTCTATTGTCTTTACATCTTTTTCAAAAATTTCCGCTGCCTGAGGCTCTGTTATCCCCCCATCAAAAATTCCAGAACTCAATTCCTGCGCAGTCAGCTTGTGCCCGTACCCTATAGTCCAGTCGCCGTTCTCCTGACTATCTCCCGGCTTGTATTCATGCTCAGGATTCTTCGCATCATAGATACTATCCTTGTAGCCTTCATATTTCTTTATGAATTCCTTCCCCTCGTCGCTGAGCTCAGATTCTTTCGCCGTATTGATTGACGCATGGTCATATTCAGGATAGCCGTTGAGGTTCATGCCGGAAGTCCTTCCTGTTCCGCCGTACACATGTATAGGTGTGACTTTTTTGTCAGATGCACCGCTTGCGTCTAGGTCGGAAGTGCCCGCTTCGTCCGAACTGTTCCCGCTGTGTGCCTTCACCCAGTCAATGTCACTTTGTTTGAGAGTAATCGTCTGGCCGTTTTCCCTTGTTATGGTGTCTCCCGCTTGCGCACCCGCAACAGCCGCATTGGAATCACTTACCTGCTGACCGCCGTTCACCAGAATCAGCTCGGCTTCGGTAAGCTCGCGGCAGTCTGCGGGGAGGACATGATTCTTTACGCTAGTGAAGTTCCTGTTTCTGAAATTTTTTTTCATAGTTTTTATTCCTGCGTTTCATTATGAACTTTTTCATTTTTCTTCTGCAAATCAAATTCAATATTCTCATCCGCAATGCGGAATTTGTTTTTTAGCGGCAGGAACAGCGACAGCTTCCCCAAAACAGATGCCGTCGCCAGTTCCCATATCAGGTACGGGGAGAAATTTAGTGTCGGGATTATTTTTATGAATATAAAAACTAAGACAGCCGCGAAGATAATCCTGAAAAGCAATTTCACCACGGTGTGAATGTTGGTCATCGTCGTGGGAAATTTTTGCGCATCTTTTACAAAATAAATCCTCACATCGTCTGCAAAAATATAATCAAAAATTTTCTTCACGAGCCTGTCCGTCTGAATGCTCGCGGAATGAACCGTGGTGTAAACTGTCAGCGAGGTCAC
Source organism: Treponema sp. UBA4319 (assembly GCA_002393865.1). GTDB lineage: Bacteria > Spirochaetota > Spirochaetia > Treponematales > Treponemataceae > Treponema_D. The sequence goes on along the minus strand of DGUD01000199.1, from coordinate 132 downwards.
AAAAAAAATCAGCGCGTGCCGGACGGATGCCTCGTCGCATTTTATGAAGTAGAGCGTAGTGAGCACCGCGCAGGCAAGAATCACAATCACAAGGCTGAAAACAAAATTGCAAAGATACAGGCGGTGCCATTC